>NZ_JBAVEJ010000092.1:0-9910 GCF_049587675.1 Sulfuricaulis sp.
GATTTCCGCTTCCGGGCACGAAGGCATACCGCTCGGCCTGGGAGGAGACCATCAAGGCGGCTGAGGCATACAACGATCCGGGCAGGTTCACCGCCTTCATCGGCTACGAGTGGACCTCGAACACCGGCGGCAACAACCTGCATCGAAATATCATCTTCCGCGAGAATGGCGACAAAGCCCGCCTCGTCGAGCCTTATACAACGCTGAAGCCGCTCGGCAGCGACAACCCTGAGGACCTGTGGAAATGGATGGCGGCGACGGAAGAAAAAACCAACAGTGAAGTGCTCGCTATTGCCCACAACGGCAATCTGAGCAACGGGCGCATGTTCCCCATGGTTGAGGCCTTCGGCAAAAAGATTGATAAAAAGTATGCAGAAACGCGCGCCAAGTGGGAGCGGCTCTATGAGACCACCCAGACCAAGGGTACCGGCGAGGCGCATCCTTACCTCTCACCAAATGACGAGTTCGCCAACTTCGAGATCTGGGATAAGAGCAACCTTGACGGCAGCGTGGCGAAAAAGAAAGATATGCTCGAATACGAGTATGCTCGCTCGGCATTCAAGAACGGGCTTTTGCTCGAAGCAAAACTGGGTGTGAACCCATACAAGTTCGGTCTCATCGGCAGCAGCGATGCGCATACCGGCCTCACTGCGATGGAGGAGGAAAATTTCTTCGGCAAGACAGCGCCGCAGGAACCCAGCCCTGAGCGCATGCAGAAGGCCTTCTTCAAGAATCCCAAGACCGGCGTGACCGTGATGGATTGGGAAGTCTCCGCGTCCGGTTACGCCGCGGTATGGGCGACCGAAAACACGCGCGAAGCGATCTTTGACGCCATGCAGCGCCGTGAAACCTACGCCACCACCGGCCCGCGTATGATCGTGCGTTTCTTTGGTGGCTGGGATTTCGAGCCGGCTGACGCGAACAACCGTCTGCCCGCCGCCATCGGCTACGGCAAAGGCGTCCCGATGGGAGGCGATCTGAGCAACGCCCCGAAGGGCAAAGTGCCAACATTCCTGGCCGCGGCCCTGAAAGACCAAATCGGCGCGAACCTCGACCGCATTCAGATTATCAAGGGCTGGGTCGATAAGGACGGCAAGCCGCAGGAACAAATTTTCGACGTGGCCGTATCCGGTGGCCGCAAGATCGACGCCGATGGCCGCTGCAAGACACCGGTGGGCAACAGCGTGGACGTGGAGAACGCGACGTGGACCAACACGATCGGCGCGCCGGAATTGATCGCCGTCTGGAAAGACCCGGTATTCGATGCCAAACAGCGTGCGTTCTACTACGTTCGCGTCCTCGAAATTCCCACGCCACGCTGGACCGCGTACGACGCCAAACGTTTTGGCACCAAGCCGTTGCCGGGAACGACGATGACCTTGCAGGAGCGCGCCTATACGTCGCCGATCTGGTATACGCCTTAACACAGGCAGGCTGGAATCAATGACGCGTTTCCGGCGATGACGAGACAATTCGCGTGAATGCCGCGTCGAAACTCCTGGGATTGCTCGTCGTGGCGGGCTTGCTTCTTGCGGGCTGCATACTGTCAAGTTCAACTGCATAAAGGAGATGAACATGTCTGGCATGGCCAACGATGCGGAAAAGAAACGGCTCGAAACCTGCCGCAGTGGCGCCGGCAAGATTCCGTGGAAGAAGTGGGGGCCGTATCTGTCCGAGCGCCAGTGGGGCACGGTCCGCGAGGACTACAGCGAAGGCGGTGACGCCTGGAATTTCTTCACCCACGATCATGCCCGCTCGCGCGCCTACCGCTGGGGCGAGGACGGCATCGCCGGCATTTCCGATGACAAGCAGCGCCTCTGCTTCAGCCTGGCCCTGTGGAACGGGAAGGACCCGATCCTCAAGGAACGGCTCTTCGGCCTCACCAACAGCGAAGGCAACCACGGCGAAGACGTGAAGGAATACTACTTCTACCTCGACAGCACGCCGACGCACTCGTACATGAAGTATCTCTACAAGTACCCACAGGCGGCTTATCCCTACGCTGACCTGATAGAGACAAACCGTCGTCGCACCCGGAACGATATGGAGTATGAACTCCTCGACACCGGCGTCTTCAACGACGACCGCTACTTCGACGTCTTCGTGGAGTATGCCAAAGCCGGGCCGGAAGACATCCTGGTGAAGATCACGGCGGCCAACCGTGGGCCGGATGCGGCCGAACTGCATCTCCTGCCGACGCTGTGGTACCGGAACGACTGGGCGTCGTGGATCACCGAATCCAACCGAGCCCCCGAGAAACCAAACCTCAAGCAGATCAAGGCAGCGGCGGGCACGAGCGCGGTCGCGGCAACGCATCGGCTGCTGGGTAAATTCATCCTTTCCTGCGAAGGCGAGGTGCCGCTGCTCTTCACCGATAATACCACGAACAACGCACGGCTCTTTCCCGGTCAACCCAATGCCGGCCCGTACGTCAAGGACGGCATCAACAACTGCGTGGTACAGGGCGATCAGGCGGCGGTGAACCCAGAAAAGCAGGGCACCAAAGTTGCGGCGCACTATCGGATGACGATTGCTTCAGGCCAGTCGGCGACCGTGCGGCTGCGCCTGACCGCACGCGGATCCGCCGGGCAAAGCACAACCACTAAAAGTGCTGCCGTCCCCTTCGGGCCGGCGTTTGACGCGACCTTGACGGCACGCTTGCAGGAGGCGGACGAGTTCTATCGCTCGGTGACTCCGCCCTCGGTCTCGCCGGACGCGGCCAACGTGATGCGCCAGGCCATCGCCGGCATGCTCTGGAGCAAGCAGTTCTTTTTCTTCGACGGTGACAGCTGGCTGGAGGAGCACCACTCCAACCCGCTGCATAGCGGATATCGTAACTCCCGGAACTCGGAGTGGTTCCACATGCTGAACGAGGACGTCATTTCCATGCCCGACAAGTGGGAGTACCCCTGATACGCGGCCTGGGACCTGGCGTTCCATACACTCCCGCTTTCGATCGTGGATCCCGACTTCGCCAAGGCGCAGATGGAGCTGATGCTGCGCGGAGTTTACCTGCACCCCAGCGGCCAGATGCCCGTATACGAGTGGAACTTCAGCGACGTGAACCCGCCGGTCCACGCCTTTGCGACGCTGTTCCTGCACCGCACCGAGCAGGCTCTGCGCGGCGAAACGGACGTGGATTTCCTCAAGTCGGCATTCAACAAGCTGCTGCTGAACTTCACCTGGTGGATGAACCGCAAGGACCGCTTCGGCAAGAACGTCTTCGAGGGCGGCTTCCTCGGCCTCGACAACATCGGCGTGTTCGACCGCAGCGCACCGCTGCCCACCGGCGGCCACCTCGAACAGGCGGACGGCACGGCCTGGATGGCGCTGTTCAGCCAGAACATGGCCGAGCTCGCGGTGGAACTCGCTGCCCACGACCGCACCTACGAGGACATGGCCGTCAAGTTCGCCGAGCACTTCTACTATATCGCTGCGGCCATGAATCGCCCCGGGCAGGATGGTATGTGGGACGAGGAGGACGGCTTCTACTACGATCTGCTGCAGCTCCCAGACGGCAGCGCCACGCGGCTCAAGGTGCGCTCGATGGTGGGGCTCCTGCCGCTGTGCGCCACGACGGTGATCGAAAAGTGGCAGCGGGAGCGCATTCCGGGGGCGATGGCCCAGATCGCGGAACGCTGGCGCCGAATGCCCGAACTGCTGAAAACCATCCATCCCACGGGCCCGGGTTTTTACGGGGTGGCGGATCGGGGGATCCTGGCAATGGTCAACTCGGAGCGGCTGCGCCGGATCCTCTCGAAGATGCTCGACGAGAATGAGTTTCTCAGCCCCTACGGCATCCGCTCGCTCTCCAAGTTCCACGAGCAGCACCCGTTTGTCTTCCACGTGCAAGGCCAGGAGTACCGGGTGGATTACCTGCCGGGTGAGTCGAACACCGGCATGTTCGGCGGCAACTCCAACTGGCGGGGCCCGATCTGGATGCCAGTGAACGCGATGATCATCCGGTCACTGCTGAACTTTTACCAGTACTACGGCGAAAACTTCAAGATCGAATGCCCTACGGGATCAGGGAAGATGATGAACCTTTTCGAGGTCTCCAAGGAGATCGCCGATCGGCTCACCCGGATCTTCTTGCGCGACCCTTCGACAGGCTCAGGGCAGGCTGGCCGGCGTCCGGTGTACGGCGGCACGGAGAAGTTTCAGACCGACCCACACTGGCGCGACCACATACTCTTTTACGAATACTTCCACGGCAACAACGGTGCCGGGTTGGGCGCGAGCCATCAGACCGGCTGGACCGGGCTCGTGGCCAAACTCATCCAGCTTTACGGTCTGTTGGATTCGAAGCGGATTCTGGAGGTGGGCAAGAAAGCTGCGTTCGCGCCGAGTAACTCGGCGGCCGCCGAGGCAAAGACGTGAGAACCTGGTCCAGGCATTCTGTCATTTGAATGAAAAATCTTTGTGTATCTGCGTCAAAAAAACGAAAAAATTAGAGGTTCCATGTTTAGGACAGATTGAGGATAAACATGCGGCTCTATTGGCCCCACACCGTAAGGAGGCGAGGGTGCGGGTGGACGGCTCACGTGCCATTAGTGCCGGAGACCGAATTGTGTCGGGCGCGATGCGCATCAACTGTCGTGAGCGAAACCGCACCGCGCCCCATGACGGCGTGGAGCAGCTCCTGGTAGAGCCTCGGACCCCGGCCATGACTGCGAACATAACCCGCCACCGGCGCCCCGGCGAGCGCCAGGTGTCCGATCATATCGACCACCGTGGCCCGCAGTGCCTCGGGCAATGCGCAGATTTCCCGTAGCGGCCGCGATCCACCCGCGTCGTCGGCATGGACGAGGTGCGCTTCACGTGTCCCGCCCGGTGTCGCGCTGAATCCGGCATACGGTTCGGTGAAGTCACTTAAGAGCGACGCGCGCGTCTTGTCGGTATTCCCACCAAGCTGGATCGTCGCCAGGTTGATGCAGGCACGGAACCCGGCGTCTGGCGAGATCGTTGCGAATCCGTAGCTGTCGCGGACTTCGACTGTGTCAACGACGCGCAGCAACCGGCGCGCTGCAGCCTGAGCCTGCACGCCTACTTCATCAAGCATGCCGAGATAGAAATCGAAATCGCTGACTTCCTCGGCGATTCGCGATCCGTGCACTTCCACCACGGCGTTGTCGACCCCGGCCACGCGCAGAGCGGCAAGCAGCGGGATCGCACCACGCAGTGTCGAGCCGTGGGTGTTGCCCAGAACGATCCCGCCGCGGGTATCGACAACTGAGTCCCAGCGTGCTGGGATGCCGGTAGTCGGCACCTCGCCGTAGCGCACGAAGCGAATGCCGGTATCGGCTTCGGCGGGATGCACCACGAGAACATCGGCTCGACGCTGATGACGCTCGCCGCGCCAGTGCGCCGATCGCCCCAGCGTGTGCTGGCGAATGGACGACGCGGTATCGGCACCGGATGGGATCGTCATGATCTGTCGCCTTGATGTGACCTTCGCAGGGTGGGGCTTCCGGCCGGCGTGACGTGCTCGCCGAGCGACGATTCTGAATGAACGGATTCGGAATACCGGCCGTCAACGCCGGGCACGATGAGGCTGGTGGCATCGGCGGCCGCATCCAGTGCGCGCAGCAACCGGTGGCACAGCCGGTGCCCCGGCTTGTACGCTACGAGGTGTCCTATCACCGGTATGCCGAGGAGCGACAGATCGCCCACGCAGTCGAGTAATTTGTGGCGCACGAATTCGTCAGGGAAACGCAGGCCCTCCTGATTCACGACACGCTGCTCGTCGACCAGGATCGCGTTGCGCAGTGAACCGCCCGCAGCGAGCCCGCGGGCGCGCAGCGCCCGCAACCCGTGCGCGAAGCCAAAGGTACGGGCCGGTGCGATCTCGCTCGCAAACTCTCCGGAATCCAGCGCCAGTGAGCGGCGCTGGCGGCCGATTGCCGGGCTCGGGAAATCGATCTCCACCGTGATCCGCGGCCATGCATGCGGCAGGAATACCGCGAACCGGTCGCCATCGCTAGCCACCACCGGCTGCCTGACGAGCAGCGCGCGGCGCACGGCCGGCTGGCGGACCGCGCCGATGCGCTGGAGGAGGGACACGAACGGCGCGGCGCTGCCATCCATGATCGGCACCTCGGGACCGTCGAGTTCGACAACCGCGTTGTCGATCTCGCAGCCGCGCAGCTCCGCGAGCAGATGCTCGACCGTGCGCACCGTCACGCCATGCTCGTTGGCGATTATCGTGCACAACTCGGACTCGACCACGTTGCGCCAGTGCGCCGTCACCACGCGCTGCCCGGTGTCTACGTCAAGGCGCAGGAACCGTATGCCGGTGCCGGGCGGCGCGGGCCGCAGCCGCATACTGACGCGGCGTCCGCCGTGCAGGCCGCGGCCGACGCAGGTGAACTCGCCGGCCAGCGTGTGTTGCCAGGCAGGATTGCGCGAGCGATGATTCGTCTGCATGATGACCTCCGATGCCGATAGGTTGTGTGCCAGTGCTAGAATGGCAGCACACGCGGGCACCGGCCTGTCTGAACCCGCCAATCCGTTGTCCCGGCAGGTTGTCCGCAGACGCCAGATGTTTGTCCGGGAGTGACTGGTGGGTAAGGGAGAACACATGCAACCGACGACTGTCGCCTCGTGGGCCGCTGTCATCTGGCGCGCACTGGAGGCACGCGGTATTGCGCCGCGACCGGTCTTCGAGCGCGCCGGGGTAGACACCGAACAACTGCATGATGCCGGCGCGCGTATCCCGCTTTCGGCCATGAAGCGCCTGTGGGATCTGGCGGTCGAGGTGACCGGCGATCCGTGTTTCGGCGTGAGCGCCGGCCAGCACGTTCACCCGACGACCTTCCACGCCCTCGGTTACGCCTGGCTCGCGAGCCATACCCTGCGCGAGGCGCTGTACCGCTTCGTGCGCTTCACGCGCCTGGTATCGACCGCGCTGACGCTGCGGACCATCGCCGTCGGTTCGGAGGTCGAGCTCGTTTTCGAATCAGTGAGCAACGTGTCGCCGGTCTCGTTGGCCGCGGCGGACGCCGGCGCGGTGGCGCTGGTGACGATGTGCCGCACGAGCTACGGCGATTCGTTCTGTCCGCTGCGCGTGCGCTTGCAACGTCCGCAGCCGCCGTGCGAACAGCAGTTCACCGCGATGTTTCGCGCGCCGATCGCATACGGCGCGTCCGACAATGCCCTGGTGTTTGCCGCCGCCGATCTGGATCGCGTGCTGCCAACCGGCAACGCCGAGCTGGCGCGCGCCGCCGACGAGGTGATCCTGCGTTACCTCGCGCGTTTCGATCGTGAAGATGTGGTGACGCAGGCGCGGATGCAGCTCATGGAACTGCTGCCGTCGGGTCAGACGAGCGCGCAGCGCGTGGCGGAGGCGCTGCACCTGAGCGTGCGCAGCCTGCAGCGCAAACTCTCCGGGCACGGCACCAGCCTGGCACGGTTGCGGGAAGACACGCGACGCGAGCTCGCGAACCAGTATGTGCGCAACTCGCGGCTCTCGGTCGGCGAGATTACCTACCTGTTGGGGTTCTCCGAGCCCGCGAGCTTCACGCGCGCCTTCCACCGCTGGAACGGCATGTCGCCGAGCGCCTGCCGGCGGGCACCCGGCGCGAGCGGCGGGACCGACTCAGACCAACGCTGACCGGCCCCAACCGGCGTGCAGGTTGGTGCAGGCATGTGCCCAAGGATGCGTGTGAACGGCCGGCGGTCGCGCGGCGGAGTTCGGCGGCACGCTCGTGACGCGCCGGTCAGTAACTGAAGCCGATCTCGAGGCGGGTGGCGGTGAAGGCCTCGCTGCCACCGTTATCCCAGTCGATCCATTGCTTGCCGATCGCGGCGCGCATGAATACCTCACGGCTCATATCCCAGCGGATACCGACGGCGCTGTTGTAGGAAAAGAGGTTGGTACTGTAGGTTGACTGGTAGCTGCTGCAGGTATAGCCCCAGTACGGATCCCACCAGCAGGTGCCGGTCGCCGCACCGTTAGCAATATTGCTGTCGATGAAGGTGGAGCCCAATCCGGCTGAAACGAACGGGGTGACCGGTCCGGCGATGAAGTTGTAATGCAGGTTGACTTGGATGCTGCTGGTCGACAGCTCGGAACTCTCCCGGCGGAAGGTTCCCGGTGTGTCCGCCGAGGCGATCTTGGCGTCATAGGACGGCGAGTTCCAGCCGAAGTCGACGCTCATACCCAAATGATCACTGAAGTTATAACCTACACCGAAGCCCCAGCCCATATCGGAGTTGGTGTCAATCTCCGAACCGCCGTTAAAGTGGATCGACTGCGAATCGAGATAGCGCATCTGCACGGTGAACTCCCAGCGCTCGGCGCGCGAGCTGTAGGAAGCGGCTTGTGCCGTGCCGATGGCGGTGAGTCCAAGCACGGCGGTCAGGATTGCGACAAAGACGGAATGTGAGCGCATATAGACCTCCATTTATAGACTGCGGCAAAATCGGTACAGGCCTCTGAAAAATTCAGACAGCTGGTGCCGTCTTGACCCCGCCGGACTTTCCCTGTCGGCGGTATGACGGTAACAGGACTCAATCAGCGTTTCCGTGCCGGGTCGCGTCATACACTATCACCAGTCCCCGTTGCCGGGCTACTGTCCGGTTTGGTTTACGGCCTCACCGGAACGGCGGTGGCGTTGCACGCTGCTCCGGCTACGTCTATCATCGGCGATTCACCGCCGTGCAGTGTTGTCGAATTGTCCTCGCCGAGGAGCATGGATTGGTAACTGCAACCAAGAAGCATCTACAAGGAGAACGCATCATGACCAAAGTATTGCATCTGTTCTACGTCGCGGTCGCCGTCGTTTTCGCGGCCGCACCGGCCGCGTCGATGGCGGTCGAGCAGGATTCCGCCAAGAGCGGCGCCATCGTGGTGACCGATTCCGTGTCCGTCAAGGTTACGATCGTCGACATCAAGAAAAAGGAGCGCAAGCTCACGCTGCGCGACGAGAGTGGAGCCGAATTCGTCGTGATCGCCGGTGACGAGGTGCGCAACTTCGCCCAGATCAAGAAGGGCGACATCGTCGAAGTTGAGTATCATCGCGCTGCCGCCACGACGCTCGAGAAGGTGAGCGGCACCAATGTTGCCGGCCAGGTCACCGAAGTCGAGCGCGCACCGGCTGGGGCCAAGCCGGGCGCGTGGGCGATGCAAACGAGTTCGATTGTTGCCACGGTGCTCGCGATCGACACGAAGAACCGCCTGCTCACCTTGCAGGGCCCGAAGGGCGGCATCGTGGCCGTCAAGGTCCCGGCCGATATGAAGACCTTCGACAGCCTGAAGAAGGGCGACAAAATCTCCGCGGTGTACAGCGAGGCGGTAGCGATTTCGGTGAAGACGCCGGCCAAGAAGTAGTAACCAATATCCGCTGTGGAAGTAATCCCTATGGGCGGCATTAGCCGCCCGTTTTTTTTGGAGGCGGTTCTGCCGGTTGCCCATGACTCACGTATTCTCGCTGCTGGCGACAACGACCCCGGTACTCGCTACTGTCGCCAGCCAGGTCGCGGAGACCAGCATGCGTGTGACGCGCGATTCATCCTGCGCTCAGACGCTGTCATGGCTAATGTCGCTATTTGCAGTTGCCGGTGCAACGGATCACGCGTTCGGCGCAAGTGATCTCGTCGAAACGCGCGGCATCGCGAAATTCGTTGTTGCCGCCGGTGAGCGGTCCGGGCGCGTTATTGCAAAGTTGCACGCTGGCCACCGCGCGCGGTTCGCCAAACCACTGCACGTCCGTACAGCCCGGGGTGCCACGCCCGACCCGCAGCGACAGGGTATAGGTGCCGCATTGCAGGCCGCGATGCTGCACCGTGCCCTCGGCGCTCCACGAGCCGTCGCGTCGCGCCCACGCCTTGAAGTCGCCGAAGTCGAACTCGAGCTTCACCGGTTTGCCGTCCTTGTTCCATTCGGCGGCCGGTCGCGCCACGGTAGTGC
>NZ_JBAVEJ010000093.1:0-3332 GCF_049587675.1 Sulfuricaulis sp.
TTGGTCTCCATCTCCTTGATGAGCTCGGAGAGCTCCAGCACCGACATGCTGGAAATGGTATTAAGTATCTCTTCTTTGGAAACAGCCATGATTAAATCTCCTGAATAAAGTCTTGAATGATTGATCGTTTAGGCGGCTTGCGCCTTGGCGTCGCGCACCGCGGCCAGGGCCCGTACGAACTTCGCCGGGACCTCGTTCAAGGTCTGGACGAACTTCTGGACCGGCGCCTGCATCGTGCCGAGTAGCTGAGCCAGCAATTGCTCGCGTCCGGGCAGAACCGCCAACGCCTGGATCTGCGCCAGGGACATGAGCTTGCCGCTCATGGCACCGGCCTTGATCTTGAGCATTTCATTGTCTTTCGCGAACTCGCTCAATATCTTGGCCACCGCCACGGGATCGGCCGACACCGCAAACGCCAAGGGACCTACCATCTGGTCCTTGAGGCATTCGAAGCTCGTGCCCTCCACGGCACGCCGAGCCAGCGTGTTTTTCACGACGCGCAGATAAACCTTGCCGTCATACGCCTTGCGACGCAGCGTGGTCATCTGGGCAACGCTCAGCCCACGATACTCGGCCAACATGGCTGCCTGGGCACCCGTCAACTTCTCGGATACTTCGGCGACAACCGCCTTTTTCTCATCTAATGTCAGACTCATACGAGTCACCTCCGGTTGCTACGTCTATAAACAACGGCGACCTTTTCAGGAGGTAAATCCTGTGTCGGGCACACCGTCTGCGCAGGCTGCTTCAGCCGATTAAGCGCCCCACAACCAACATCATTGCCACGGCGCACCTGCGGTCTTTGACAACGCTCCGCGCCAAAAAAACGGCACGAAGCGACCCAAAGTTCGTTTCACTAATAACGCGATCAGCGAGCTGATCGCTTGAATCATCATCGCGGTCGACAAGCCGACCGCTCACACCAAAACTCTTACAAACTTGACGTGTCCAGGCGGATGCCCGGACCCATCGTCGTCGAAATCGTCACCTTCTTCAGGAACGCGCCTTTCGACGCCGCCGGCTTGACTTTGTTCAGCGCCGAGACGAGCGACAGGAAATTCTCCTTGAGCGCCTCGGCCTCGAACGAGGCCTTGCCGATCGCGCAATGCACGATGCCGGCCTTGTCGGTACGGAACTGTGCCTGGCCGGCCTTGGCGTTTTCGACGGCCTTGGCCACGTTCGGCGTCACGGTGCCGACCTTCGGATTCGGCATCAGGCCGCGCGGGCCGAGAATCTGGCCGAGCTGACCCACGATCTTCATGGCCTCAGGAGTCGCGATGGCAAGATCGAATTCGATCTTGCCCGCCTTGATCTGGTCCGCGAGGTCCTGGAAACCGACGATTTCGGCGCCGGCCTTTTTCGCAGCCTCGGCGGCGTTGCCTTCGGCGAACACCGCGATACGCACCTTCTTGCCGGTGCCGCGCGGCATCACCGCCGTGCCGCGTACGTTCTGGTCCGACTTCTTGGCGTCGATGCCGAGGTTGATCGCAACGTCCACCGATTCGTCGAACTTGGCGCTGGCGGTGCCCTTGAGAATATTCAGGGCCTCGTCGAGCGGATAATTCTTCATGCGATCGACTTTGGCGAGCTGGGCTTTCAGGCGTTTACCGGCCATATCACACCCCCTCGCATTCCACGCCCATCTGGCGTGCGCTGCCCGCGATGATTTTCACCGCGGTGTTGATGTCGTAACAATTGAGATCGGGCATCTTGATCTTGGCGATTTCCTCGAGCTGCTTGCGCGAGAGCTTGCCGACCTTGTCCTTTAGCGCGTTGCCGCTGCCGGACTCGAGCCCGAGCGCCTTCTTGATCAGCACCGACGCCGGCGGCGTCTTGGTGATGAAGGTGAAACTCTTGTCGCTGAACGCCGTGATGATGACGGGAGTCGGCATGCCCTTTTCCATCTTCTGGGTCTGCGCGTTGAACTGCTTGCAGAACTCCATGATGTTCAGGCCGTGCTGGCCGAGCGCCGGTCCCACCGGCGGGGACGGATTGGCCGACCCGGCCGGCACCTGCAACTTGATATACGCCGTTACTTTCTTTGCCATGATTACTCCTTACGGGTGCAAACGGCTGTTGTCAGCCTCCCCAGTTTAAAAATCTCAGATTTCGAATTTCAGATTTCTGATTGCCGGACAACCAATCAGAAATTACAAATCTGTAATCAGAAATCGCTTTACGCCTTTTCCACCTGACTGAATTCGAGTTCCACCGGCGTCTGCCGTCCGAAGATCGACACCGCCACCTTGAGCTTGTTCTTCTCATAGTTGACGTCCTCGACCGTACCGTGGAAATCGGCGAACGGGCCGTCGATCACGCGCACCTGCTCGCCGGCCATGAACGAGAATTTTGGGCGCGGCTTCTCCACGCCTTCCTGCACCTGCCGCAGAATCGCATCCGCTTCCTTGTCGGTGATCGGCGTCGGCTTGGTGCCGGAACCGCCGATAAAACCGCTCACCTTCGGTACGTCTTTCACGAGGTGCCAGGTCTCGTCGTCCATCTCCATCTTCACCAGCACATAGCCGGGGAAGAACTTGCGTTCGCTGGTGCGCTTCTGGCCGCTTTTCATCTCCACGACCTCTTCGGTCGGCACCAGAATTTCGCCGAACTTTTCCTCCATCCCGGTGTTGCGGATGTGTTCCTTGAGCGAGCGCACCACCTGCTTCTCGAATCCGGAATAGGTGTGCACGACATACCAGCGCATCGTCATGAATTCAGCTCCTATCCCGTGACCGCTCTGACAACCTGGTGCAATCCCCAGTCGATGACCCACATATAAACCGCCACGAGTATCACCATGACAAACACGACCAGGGTAATCTGCATGGTTTCCTTTCTTGCCGGCCAGATCACCTTGCGCAGTTCCAGGCGCGCACCCTTGAAAAATTCCCAGGTGCCGCGGCCGGTCGCCGTCGTCGCCGCGATGGCCACCGCCAGTACCGCGCCCAGCAGAACGACTGCCACCCGGATCAAGTCCGGTTTGTCGCCAAAGTAATAGAATCCTCCGATGCCGCCGGCTACCAGCAGCACCGCGAGAATCAGTTTCAATTTGTCCGCTATCACTACTAAAAATCCTTCATTGCCAGTCTTCTGGCAGGCCAGGAGGGAATCGAACCCCCAACCTGCGGTTTTGGAGACCGCCGCTCTGCCAATTGAGCTACTGGCCTAAATCATCCGCGCGGACAACGTCCGCGCGCGCCTGTACCCTATTCAATCACCTTCGCCACCACCCCCGCGCCCACGGTCCGGCCGCCTTCGCGGATGGCGAAGCGCAGGCCCTGTTCCATGGCGATGGGGTTGATGAGGGTGACCACGATCTTGATGTTGTCCCC
>NZ_JBAVEJ010000094.1:0-2506 GCF_049587675.1 Sulfuricaulis sp.
GCACAGGGACGTGCCGTTGCGCGACCTGCAAGGCAAAGGCGCGAAGCGCAGGAGAAGCGCGCCATCCGGGGCGTGTTGTCTCTTGGTGACTTTCCTTTTCACGAGCAAAGAGAAGTCACCCTGGGTCGGGGGCGGAACATCCCAGATTCAAACCACGCGGCCGACGGCCGCTCGACTGATTATGGCCTCAAGGTAACCGCCAACTGTGGTGGCTGATTCGTCGTCGCGCCGACGCAGAGAGAGTCTTCTGCATCGGTAAACTGAATAAAGTCATCGACGGCGTCGAAATTGTAATCCAGTACGGAAAAGTGGAGCCGATACTGCGAGCGCACGCGTGACGCTGCCAGATCGTTTTGCACCGGGATTGTGACATTCAAAGACCGATAACCCAGGATGGGCGTCGTGGACAGGATCCCGATGTTAAGAGCCACTGCCCCACCGCTGTAGGCGCTACCGAAGGGATCGAAAGCGCCGCCATAATCCATCTGGTCCACGATCACATTGCCCAGATTAGTATAAGGGAAACCCTGAACGTCACATTGATACAACCGCAGTGTCGCTGAGGTAATCGTGGCGCTCGTGGAGATATTGGCAATATCGAAACTGTACAACTGGCGCCATCCAACACCGAGCGAATAGCTCGCGTCTTTGTCTCCCGTCGCAGGGCTGCCAGTTGCGCTCGAAGGTAAACCGCTAGTGCTAAGCACGTATCCGTCTAGACTTGCTGTGCTACCGATCACGACCGGCGTGACATCGACGAATATTCCCCACGGAATGGTCAAGGCCGTCAGACTCAAGGTGCGGTTCGGTGCTGGCGCACCGTTCGCGGTGCCGGCGTTATTGAAAACCAGAATGGAATTAGCACCAAGATTCGCGACATACAGCCGATCGGTATTGGTGTCCACAAACAGGTCGAGCGGTTGATTTAGTGCACTCGTGCCACCGGAAAGCGTGCGGTTAGGGGAAGAACTGCTGTTAGCCGTACTGGCACCGTCAAAGACATAAATCGAGTTTGCTGACGTGTTCGACACATACAGACGATCTGCCATGACGTCCACGAAAATTCCCGCAGAAGCACTTAAAATCGGGATCGACCTGACCGGCGCGATATTGCCATTCACAGCGTCGGCATTATTGAAGACAAGAATCTGATTAGTGCTGTTAACCACGTACAGCAGGTTTCGAGTTGTATCTACATAGATACCCGTCGGCGAAATCAAGGTGGTCAAAACACCCGCCAGCGTGCGGCTGGGCGTGACGTTACTGCCGTTCAGGGTACTAGCGTTGTCATAGATCAGCACGGAATTGCCGCCGGTATTTGCCACGTACAGCCGGTCGTTGACCGGGTCGATAAACAACGCCATCGGGGTTATTGGCGTGGTGGTGTTGCTGATCGTGCGGTTCGGCGCGTCCCCGCCGGTAACAGTACGTGCATTGTTGAATACCAGAATCGAATTTGCTCCTGTATTTGCGACGTAGAGCTGATTGCGCGGCATATCAATCGCAATACCGCGCGGGAAGCTGACTGTGGTCAATCCGCCGGCGACTACGCGATTGGCGGCGTTAGTCCCAGACACAGTATTGGCATCGTTATATATCAACAGCGTGCTGCTGCCATTGCCGCTGACGTAGAGTTGACTGCCCGCGCCGGACACTGTTGTGCTGGTGCTGGTAGTTCCACCGCCGCTGCCGATAATGGTTAGCATCCCAAAAAGCACGATTCCGCTCAGAGAAAGATAGTGAAATACGCTGTGCGGCAGTTTATTCGACGACGGCGTGTTCGCACTGTTTCTTGTCAGCACGATGGTCACATAAGCGGCAATTGTGCCCAGTGCAATGAACAGCAGATCCAAGGGATCAAAGGTCCCGTTGAGAAAATAAGCAGCGGTGTTATCGAGAATCGGTACGCGCGCGAACCATGCTGGCACCGCCACAGCGATGATCGGAGAAATTGCCGGATGCTGGGCGACCTCGAACAGGGAGGCGACGACAAACCATGCCGCGCATGTTCCGATCAATCGTGCTTTCGAGAAACCGGCGACCGCCACCGTGAGCAGGATGAACGCATACACATGGACGAACGAGGGGAGATAATTTCCCGGAACGCCGAACAGTGAATGGTGTCCGTGCGCGAGAGAAAAACCGTGGAACAGAAAATAGACGTGTTCAGGTTGGCGTCCGAGGAGATATACCAACAACCCGACAGACAGCGCTACGGCGGCAATGACGGCATAAAGAACGAATGGTCTCTTGAACATAAAACCCCCTCGTTTTTTTATGATATCACTTGATGAAGAAATGCTCTCGATAGTACTTAAGTTCCTCAATGGACTCGCGAATGTCATCGAGCGCCTTGTGCGTGTTCTTTTTCACCACTCCACTGCAAAGGCCCGGCTTCCAGCGTTTCACGAGTTCCTTGATGGAGCTCACGTCCAGATTCCGGTAATGAAACCATGCTTCCAGTTGCGGCATGGTGCGCGCCAGGAAACGCCGGTCCTGGCAGATG
>NZ_JBAVEJ010000095.1:0-9037 GCF_049587675.1 Sulfuricaulis sp.
GCTACATATTAGAATGATAATTGTATTTCGCGCATGACGGCCCAAACAATTTCAGGTCTCTCACAAAACGACCGTCTCGGGGTGAGCGTCTTCGGCTCATTCCTGGTGCACATGGTCGTGATTCTGGGCGTCACCTTTACTTTACCCATATTGCGTAACTTGCCAGGATTGCCGACGCTAGAAATCACGCTGGTACAAACCTCGAGTGACAAGAGCACGCTGGACCCGGAGTTCCTTGCCCAGGCCAACCAGGACGGCGGTGGTGACAGCGACACCCCCGAGATCGCCAAGAATCCACTGCCGGTACGCGAGATCAGTCCGGTCAACCGTGACTTCCCGACGTTCCAATCCGTTCCTCAAAAGCGCGTGCCGTCCGAACACGAAATGACCGCGTTACTTTCCCAGGACGCCGTCCGGAAAATCAAGGCGCAAGAAGCCAAGCCGGACAAAAAAGAATTGCAGTTGCAACCGCCCAACCTCGGTCTCATGGCGCGGACAGAACTGCTTCAGGAACGCGCGCGCCTGAACGCCGAGATCAGTCGCACCTGGCAGGAGTACCAGAAACGTCCACGGCATAAGTTTCTGAACGCCCGCACGCAGGAATATAAATACGCCGCCTACATGGACGCTTGGCGCGCCAAGGTTGAAAGCGTCGGCAACCTCAATTATCCCAGCGAGGCAAAGCGACGCCATTTGACAGGCAACCTGTTGCTCGACGTGGCGCTCAATGCCGACGGCAGCATCAACGAAATTTCGATCCGTCGCTCTTCCGGCCAACAGATCCTCGACGATGCCGCCATTCGCATCGTCGAACTCGCCGCGCCTTTTGCGCCATTCCCGTCCGAGATTCGTGCAGATCTGGACGTACTGCATATCACCCGCACCTGGAAATTCAACGAATCCGGACTCACCAGCGAAAACTAGGTGTCTTGAGTCTGGCAGCCGACTGCCGGATACTGTGGTTCATGAAAGACACGAATTCGCTTGCCAACCATTTCCTGATCGCGATGCCGAATCTCGCGGACGCGAATTTCGCGCGCAGCGTCACGCTCATTTGCGAGCATTCTGAAGAGGGCGCGATGGGTGTGGTGATCAACCGCCGGATGGACCTGCATCTCGGCGAGATTTTCGAGCAGCTCGGCATCGAGACGAACCCGGAGAGCCACGCCGATACCGCCGTCTATTTTGGCGGTCCGGTGCAGAACAACCGCGGCTTCGTGCTGCATGAACCCCTCGGTAACTGGGAATCCACGCTGTCGGTGACTGACCGGTTCGGCGTATCCACCTCGCGCGACATCCTCGAGGCGATTGCAGAAAATCGTGGCCCGGAAAAATTCATGGTGGCCCTCGGTTACGCCGGCTGGGGCGCGGGGCAGCTCGAGCGCGAGATCGCCGAAAACTCCTGGCTCTCCGGACCGGCCAGCCGCGAAATCATATTCAACCTGCCAGCGGAACAGCGCTGGAAAGCGGCGGCCGAACTCGTGGGCGTGGACCTCACCACACTATCCGGCGAGGCGGGCCACGCGTGAGATCCGGGTCCGCACCCGGTAAACCCTTCCCCATCGGTCAGATACCACCATGTCCCATCGCAAAACGACGGTGACCTATCTTGCCTTCGACTATGGGGAAAAATACATCGGGGTGGCCGTCGGGAGCCGCCACTCGCGCCTGGCCGAGCCCCTGACGACCCTGCGCGGAAGCGCCAAAAACCCGGACTGGGTGCGCATTTCACAGTTAATCGAGGAATGGCAGCCAGACGCGCTGGTGGTGGGTCTGCCGCTCAATATGGATGGCAGCAACAACCCCATGACCCGCGCCGCCCGGGCGTTTGGACAACGCCTCAAGGACCGCTACAATTTGCCGGTACATATGGTGGATGAACGCCTCTCAACGCTGGTCGCCCGGGATATCCTGAACGAAGCCGGCGTTCCCATGAGGCGCCACAAATCCCGTCTCGACAAAGTGGCGGCCCAGACTATCCTGCAGGCCTTCCTGAACGAACTCCCTGGAGATTCACCGTGACGGTGGCGGTCGACATCGACGCCGCCATGACGCGCATGGTCGAGCAATTGCGCCCGATGCTCAAGCGCGATCCGCTGATGGTCGGCATCCACACCGGTGGCGTATGGGTCGCCGAGCGCCTGCATCAAATGCTGGAATTCAAAGAACCGCTTGGCACGCTTGACATCTCTTTCTACCGTGACGACTTCACGCGCATCGGCATGAACCCGCAGGTCCGCACCTCGCACCTGCCGGTGAACGTGGAGGATCGGCATTTGATCCTGGTGGATGACGTGCTGCACACCGGACGCACCATCCGCGCCGCGCTCAATGAAATCTTCGACTACGGCCGGCCGGCTTCCGTGATGCTCGCCTGCCTGATCGAGCGCGGCGGGCGCGAACTGCCCATCGAGCCGCAGGTCGTAGGTGAACACGTCAAGCTCGGCAAGAACCAGCACGTCAAGCTGCTCGGGCCGGATAAACTCGAACTGCGCATCCAGGAGGCCAACGGGTGACACAGAACCTTCAGTTCGATGACACCGGCCGGTTGCGCCATCTGCTCACCATTGAAGGTCTCTCCCGTCAATCCATTCTTGAAATTCTCGACACCGCCGAATCCTTCATCTCGGTGGGCCAGCGCGAGATCAAAAAGATCCCGCTGCTGCGCGGCAAGACCGTCGTCAATCTGTTCTTCGAATCCAGCACCCGCACGCGCACCACCTTCGAGATCGCCGCCAAGCGGCTGTCGGCGGACGTGATCAATCTGAATGTCGGCGTCTCGAGTACCAGCAAGGGCGAGACCCTGCTCGATACCATTCGCAATCTCGAGGCGATGCACACCGATCTCTTCGTGGTGCGGCACGCCGAATCCGGCGCGGCACACATGATCGCGCGTCATGTCCCGTCGCACGTGCACATCATCAATGCCGGCGACGGCCGCCACGCGCACCCCACGCAAGGCCTGCTCGACGTGTTCACCATCCGCCGACACAAGGGCGCGTTCGAAAAACTCAAAGTGGCCATCGTCGGCGACATACTGCACTCGCGCGTGGCACGCTCCCAGATTCAAGCTCTGAAGGCGCTGGGCGTGGCGGAGCTGCGCGTGGTCGCCCCGAAAACCCTGCTGCCCAAGGCAGTCGAGAAACTCGGGGTACACCCGTACACCCGTATGGAAGAAGGTCTCGACGGGGTGGATGTGGTCATGATGCTGCGCTTGCAACGCGAACGCATGCAGGGGGCGCTTATTCCCAGTGAACAGGAATACTTTAATCTGTACGGACTTACGCCGGCGAAACTGGCGTTGGCGGCAAAAAATGCCATCGTCATGCATCCCGGCCCGATGAACCGCGGTCTGGAAATCGATTCGGCCGTGGCCGACGGTCCACAGTCCGTGATCCTGCCACAGGTGACTTACGGCATCGCCGTGCGCATGGCGGTGATGTCGCTGATCATGGGCGGATCGGCCGAACCTGCGGGGGGGAGACGCTGACATGGGCCTGGTAATCAAGAGCGGGCACCTGATCGACCCGGCCAACGGCGTGGACGGCCAGAAAGATCTCTTCATCGATGACAACGGTTTTGTCATCGGTGTCGGCAAGGCGCCACCGGGATTCAAGGCGAAAAAAACGATCGACGCGCGCGGCAAGATCGTCTGTCCGGGCCTCGTGGATTTGCGCGCGCGCCTGCGCGAACCGGGCCTCGAGCACAAGGCCACGATTGAATCCGAGGTGCATGCCGCGGTCACCGCCGGCATCACCACGCTTTGCTGTCCGCCCGACACCCACCCGGTGATCGACACTCCGGCGATGGCGCAGATGATCCAGTCACGCGCCTGGCGCTTCGAACTGACTTTCATCCATCCATTGGGGGCGTTGACACAGGACCTGGAAGGCAAACGGCTTACCGACATGGAAGCGCTCGATGAGGCCGGCTGTGTCGGGTTTACCAACGCGCTAGCGCCCATCACCGACACACTCGTGATGCGCCGCGCCATGGAGTACGCCGCGACCCTCGATCTCACGGTGTTCCTGCATTCCGAAGATCCGTGGCTACGCAATGGCGGCTGCATGCATGAAGGCGAGATCGGTACACGCTTGGGGCTTCCGGGCATACCGGAGGCGGCCGAAACCGTGGGCGTTGCGCGCGATCTGGCGCTGGTCGAACAGACCGGCTGCCGGGCGCACTTCTGTGGCCTGTCGAGCGCACGCGCCGTGGTCATGGTGGCCGAAGCACGAAAAAATGGTCTGCCCGTCAGCGCCGATGTCACGGCGCATCATCTGCACCTGACCGAGTACGATGTCGGCGACTTCAATACCCTGTGCCATGTGCGCCCGCCGCTGCGCGGCACGCACGATCGCAAGGGATTACGCAAGGCCCTGAAAACCGGCGTCATCAGCGCCATCTGCTCTGATCACCAGCCGCACGAACCAGACGCCAAGCTGGCTCCCTTTGCCCAGTCAGAACCGGGTATCTCGGGCCTGGAAACCTTGTTACCGCTGACGCTCAAGCTGGTGGACGAAAAACTGCTGACGTTGAATGAAGCGGTCGCACTGCTGACGCATAAACCCGCAGAAATAATCGGGGTGGATACAGGGCATCTCGGCATCGGCGCCACGGCGGATGTCTGCATCTTCGACCCCGAAGCGCGATGGGTGCTGACGGAAGACAATATCGTTTCCCGTGGTCACAACACGCCTTTCCTGGGTCGGGAATTCCGCGGACGCGTGACGCACACGCTCATTGGCGGCAAAACCGTGTTCGAACTTTAGCCCGAAGATCCGCATCGCAAAACAAAAAGCCCCATAAGGGGCTTTTTGTTTTAATCGCGCTGCCCGATGAACTCTCGCCCCAGCCAGGCGGATGACGGTGTTTTATTTGAAGGTCACGTTACGCATAGACTCGCCGAGCTCGCGGCTCTTCGAATCCTTGCCTTCGAGCTTGATACGGAGTCTCACGTCATTGACCGAATCGGCATTGCGCAGCGCATCGTCGTAGGAGACGAGATCGGCCTCATACAGACTGAACAGCGACTGGTCGAAGGTCTGCATGCCGGCCTCGGTGGACTTGCCCATGAGATCCTTGATCTCCGGAATCTTGCCTTCCATGATCAGATCGGCGACCAGCGGTGAATTGATCATGACCTCCACTGCCGGCACACGCCCCTTGCCGCTCTTCATCGGAATCAAACGCTGCGAAACAATGCCCTTCAGGTTGAGCGCCAGATCCATCAGCAGCTGGTTGCGCTTTTCCTCGGGAAAGAAGTTGATGATGCGGTCGAGTGCTTGGTTGGCGTTGTTCGCGTGCAGTGTGGACAAACACAAGTGGCCGGTTTCCGAAAACTGGATCGCGAGGTCCATGGTCTCGCGCGAGCGGATTTCCCCGATCAGGATCACGTCCGGCGCCTGGCGCATGGCGTTTTTGAGCGCCACCTCGTACGACGCGGTGTCGACCCCGACTTCGCGCTGATTGACGATACAGTTCTTGTGGTCGTGCACGAATTCCACCGGGTCTTCGATGGTGAGGATATGACCGTAACTGTACTCATTGCGATAACCGATCATCGCCGCCAGCGAGGTGGATTTGCCCGAACCGGTACCGCCGACGAACAGGATCAGGCCGCGTTTGGTCAGCGCCAGATCCGCCAGCACCTTGGGCAGATGCAGGTCGTCAAAACGCGGGATATCGGTATTGATCGTGCGCAGCACCATACCGACGCGCTGTTGCTGCATAAACACATTCACACGAAACCGGCCAATCTCTTGCGGGGATATCGCAAAGTTGCACTCGTTGTGCGCCTCGAACTGCCGGCGCTGATCCTCATTCATGATGCCATAGGCGAACGCGCGCGACTGCTCGGGCGTCAACGCCTGCTTTGTCACCGGCATGATCTTGCCATCGACCTTGATGGAAGGTGGGACCCCGGCCGTGATGAACAGGTCGGAGGCCTTCTTGTGATGCATGAGCTTGAGGAGATCGATGAAATTCATTTGGTTCTGCTCCCGGCCGCCGTCACGGCCGCCGCAGTAAACACGTCTTTGTTCGCGGCCACGGTGCGGGCGTCGTCCACGTGGATCTGGCGCGTGCGCACCATATCCTGCAGGCACTGATCCAGCGTCTGCATGCCGACGTTCTGGCCGGTCTGGATGGACGAATACATTTGCGCCACCTTGTTTTCACGAATCAGGTTACGAATCGCCGGCGTGCCAATCATGATCTCGTGCGCCGCGACACGCCCGCCGCCGATTTTCTTGAGCAGGGTTTGCGAAATCACGGCACGCAACGATTCGGAAAGCATCGCACGCACCATATCCTTCTCGGCCGCCGGGAACACGTCGATGATACGATCGATGGTCTTGGCCGCGGAGCTCGTATGCAAGGTTCCGAATACCAGGTGGCCCGTCTCGGCGCCGGTCAACGCCAGCCGGATCGTCTCCAGATCGCGCATTTCACCCACGAGAATAACGTCGGGATCCTCGCGCAGGGCGGAGCGCAACGCATTGTTGAATCCCAAGGTGTCCTTGCCGATTTCGCGCTGATTGATCAGGCAGTTCTTGCTGGTATGTACGAATTCGATCGGGTCCTCGATGGTAAGAATATGCGCGTGTTCTGTTTCATTGACATGATTGACCATAGCCGCCAGCGTCGTGGACTTTCCCGAACCGGTCGGACCGGTAACCAGCACCAAACCGCGCGGTTGATCGGCAATCTGTTTGAACACCGGCGGCGCGTTCAACTGTTCCAGCGTCAGCACCTTCGAGGGAATGGTTCGGAACACCGCGGCCGGGCCACGGTTCTGATTGAAGGCATTGACGCGGAAGCGCGCGATGTTGGGCAGCTCGAAGGAAAAATCGGTTTCAAGAAACTCCTCGAAGTCCTTCTGCTGCTTGTCCGACATGATGTCATAGATCATGTTGTGGACGGTACGATCGTCCAGGGGATCCACGTTAATGCGCTTAATGTCGCCGTCCACGCGGATCAGCGGGGGCAAACCGGATGACAAGTGCAGGTCCGAGGCGTTCTGTTTAAAGGCAAACGCCAGTAGCTCGGCGATATCCATTCAGGTTCTCCGGGGGCCGCGGATGATTAAAAACGTTATAAATTCGGCCCTTGCATTAATTTCTAGTCTATTTCCGCCCGTCCTGCAAACGGTTGTCGGCCCGCCGGTCGGTAAATTCTGTCTTTCTACGCCTGTGCAGGCGGGATTTTGACTTCCGTTCGCCGGAACGGCGCTTTAAACTTCGCCGGCCATGACCATCCATTCCACGAATACGACTCATCCCCTGGTTGGTTTCATCGGCGCCGGCAACATGGCGCGCAGCCTGACAGGGGGACTGCTGAAAAACGGCTGGAAGAAAGACAAAATCATCCTCTCTGACCCCGAACCGGCCCAGCGCCTGGCGATTGAAACCGTTCTCGGCGTCAAGGCCTTCGCCGACAACAGCGAAGTCGCGGCTCGCGCCGATCTCCTCGTGCTCGCGGTAAAACCACAGATTCTCGCGGATGTGACCAAACCCCTGGCACCCACAGTACAGAAGAAAAAACCGCTCGTCATCACCATCGCCGCCGGCGTACGCATCGAGGATATCGACCGCTGGCTCGGTGGCGGACTCGCCATTGTTCGGGCCATGCCCAATACCGCCGCCTTGATCGGCAGCGGCGCCTCGGGCCTGTACGCCAACGATCGCGTCAACGAAGACATGCGCAGTCAGGCTGAATCCATCTTGCGCGCCGTGGGCGTCACGGTCTGGCTTGAGGATGAATACCTGATGGACGTGGTGACCGCCCTGTCCGGCAGCGGACCGGCGTATTTCTTTCTCGTCATGGAAGCGCTCGAACAGGCAGCCATCGAATCGGGTCTCGATCCGAAACAGGCGAGATTGCTCACGCTCGAGACCGCCTTCGGCGCCGCCAAGATGGCGCTGGAAGGTCACGAGGAACCCGCGCAATTGCGCCGCCGTGTCACTTCGCCCGGTGGCACGACCGAACAGGCGGTGAAAGTCCTGGAAGAAGGCGGCCTGCGGCGTCTGTTCAAAAACGCCATGCAAGCGGCCGGTGACCGGGCGCGCGCCATCGCCGACATGTTTGGGAAGGGCGCATGACCACGTTTTTCACCGAGGCCGCCGCTCTCATCATCGAGGTTGTTTTCGGTCTCTATATTCTGGCAGTCCTGCTGCGTTTCCTGTTCCAGCTCGTGCGCGCTGATTTCTACAATCCAATATCCCAGTTCCTTGTGGCGCTCACCAACCCGCTGCTGAAACCCCTGCGCCGCGTCATACCGGGGATGTACGGTATCGATGTAGCCTCGCTGGTGCTGCTGGTGGCGCTCAAGGGCTTGGAGGTATTTCTCATCTTCTCGCTCGGCGGCTATGCCCTCGAGCCGCTGCCGGTAATCATCGCAGCGGTGGTGGATCTTTTGCGGCTGACAATCAATATCTTTTTCTATGCCATCCTGGCGCGCGTGATCCTCAGCTGGTTCATGCCCTATGGCGTGCGCCAAAACCCCGCTGGAGATCTGCTGGTGAGTCTCACGGAACCGCTGATGCGCCCCGCCCGCCGGTTGATTCCGCCGGTCGGCGGACTGGATCTGTCCCCGATCGTGGTGCTTGTGGCATTGCAGCTTTTGCAGCTTGCCCTGGCGCATCTACTGCGCTAGCGACCAGTGCCCGAGGTGAAGGATTTCAGTGAAGGCGGCCCGATACCATGGGATCTGGCGGTTACATGAGCTGGTTCCGCCGGGATGGATCGGACCTCATACTTCAGGTACGGGTCCAGCCACGCGCCAGCAACAATGCCTTGGCAGGGGTAATTGGCGATTGTCTGAAAGTCCGGCTCACGGCCCCGCCCGTCGAAGGCCAGGCGAATGAACATCTCATCGCCTATCTGGCCAAGCTTTTCGGGGTCCCTAAAAACAGCGTGATCCTGGAGCGGGGCGACACCTCCAGGCAAAAGCAGCTGCGTATCCGCTCGCCGAAAAA
The DNA here is from genome assembly GCF_049587675.1 of Sulfuricaulis sp. GTDB lineage: Bacteria > Pseudomonadota > Gammaproteobacteria > Acidiferrobacterales > Sulfurifustaceae > Sulfuricaulis. The sequence continues at coordinate 8,976 of NZ_JBAVEJ010000095.1, forward strand.
GTTGCCCGAAAACCTCGACTGGGATATCTAGCCCCTTCTCCCCCCTCCCCCACCCCCCAACC
>NZ_JBAVEJ010000096.1:0-29163 GCF_049587675.1 Sulfuricaulis sp.
CCCTTGCGGTGGCGGATATCGGCCCATTTCGAATGGCCGGCCATGTGGAATCCCGTAATGTTATTCAGGCATCAACCGCCTGTAGCGGTGCGTCCAGTGTAACACTCCCCTCCATCATCCCCCAACCGCGCGCGGGAATCGCCGGTCTCAATGGGCGAATCGTCCGGACCTCAGAAACGCCGCGACCTGTCGCGCCAGCGTGTGCGAGAACAGCATGCCGGTGTGGGAGAGCGGCAGCACCAGATGTTCGCGCGCGGCGGGAAAGGCGCTCTCCTTCACGGTCAGCAGACCGTCGTTCGGCCGCGGCAGGCTGCGATACAACAGCCGGCCCATGCCGAAGGAACGTGTGCCGCAGATCACGCCGATCTCGCGTGGTGGAGACGACCATTCCCGTGGGGTGCCGGCGAGCAGTTGCGCCACGCCTGACCCCATGAGCCGGCGCCAGAGAGCATGACGGCTCAGGTGCCGGGCCACGCGGCTGCCGCCGTGCGGCGTGCCCAGCGTCACGATGCGCCCGGCTTGGCGCGGCGGCGAATAATGAAACAGTGCCCGGATCAGTATGCCGCCGAGACTGTGACCGACGAGATGCACGGTGTCGGCGTCGAGCGCGTCGAGAAAACGCGCGAGCCGTTCGGCATTCGTGCTCAGATCGGCACGAACCGAAGGATAGGAAAACACATGAACGGTAAATCCGTGGCGCCGCAAACGGCGCGCGAGCACGAACAGGATGTAGCCCGAGAACCACAGTCCGTGGAGCAGAACGACGGTTTGGGGCCTGGCGTTTGTTATGGCAAGACGTCTAGTTTGCGGCGGTTAACACGATTCAACCTTGGGTTTCAGCTTTACGATGACTTCACGGTTGGTCCATGAAGCCACCTTCCCCGCAGCTTCGTCCATGGTAAACCAACCATGGCCGGCATGCTCGGCGGGATTCACCGTTATAAGGATTTCAGCGGGAAGTTCAAGCACGAAGGCGTGTTCGGTGTTTTCGCGCACTTCCGGGGCATAGCGCGGGCGCCATTTCGGCAGGATGGGATAGCGATAGGTAAGCTGTAAATTACGCAAATCTTCTGTGGCCTCAAGCCCGGTTTCCTCCCGCAGCTCGCGCGCCGCGGCCTGCCGCGGTTCGGTTTCTTCCCATAACAGGCTGCCGGTAACCGATTGCCAGAAATCCGGATCGTCCGCGCGCTTCAAGAGCAACACTTTTCCGGTCCGGGTGTAAACCACGACCAGAACCGATTCGGGGCGTTTAAACGTTTTCGTCGGTGGGAACGACAAGGTAGCCCTGCTACGCTCGTCTTGTCATATTAGGTTGCCTCGCCGGTAGTCTTTTCCGGAGGCTTGCGTAATTTGATATGCAGCTCGCGCAACTGGGTTTCGTCGACCTCGCTTGGCGCGTCGGTCATGAGACACGCGGCCTTTTGCGTCTTGGGGAAAGCGATCACGTCGCGAATCGAATCCACGCCGCTCATGAGCGCACAAATGCGGTCGAGCCCGAAGGCGATGCCGCCGTGCGGCGGCGCGCCGAACTTGAGTGCATCGAGCAGGAAGCCGAATTTGGCGCGCGCCTCCTCGGGCCCGATGCCGAGCGCGGCGAATACCTTTTCCTGCACGTCCATACGATGGATGCGAATCGAACCGCCGCCGATCTCGGAACCGTTCAGCACCACGTCGTAGGCGCGCGCCTTCACGTTCGCGGGATCGATGTCGACGCGATCCAAATCTTCGGTCTTGGGCGAGGTGAACGGATGATGCAGCGCCACCCAGCGCTTGAGATCGGCGTCGTAATCGAACATCGGGAAATCCACGACCCACAGGATTTTCCAGCCGTCCTGCCTGAGGCCCATATCCTCGCCAAGCTTCAGGCGCAACGCGCCCAATGAATCGTTGACCACCTTGGCGGTGTCGGCGCCGAAGAAAATCAGGTCTCCGGTCTGCGCGGAAGTCCGCTGCATGATCCCGGCAATGACGTCGTCCGGCAGGAATTTGAGGATCGGCGATTGCAGGCCGTCGCGTCCCTTCGCGGCGTCATTGACCTTGATATAGGCCAGTCCTTTGGCGCCGTACTGGCCGACAAAGGCGGTGTAACCGTCGATCTGGCTGCGCGGCAATTCGCCGCCCTTGGGCACGCGCAACGCCGCCACGCGGCCATTGGGGTTGTTCGCGGGACCGGCGAACACCTTGAATTCGACGTTCTTCATGAGATCGCCGACATCGACCAGTTCCAGCGGCACGCGCAGGTCGGGCCGGTCCGAGCCGTAACGCCGTACGGACTCGTCGTAACTCATGCGCGGGAATGGATGGGGCAGTTCCACGGACAGTACGTTCCTGAAGAGAACCCGCAGCATCTCTTCCATGAGATCCATCACGCCGTTCTCGTCGAGGAACGATGTCTCGATATCGACCTGGGTGAATTCCGGCTGACGGTCGGCGCGCAGGTCTTCGTCGCGGAAACAGCGCGTGATCTGGTAGTAGCGCTCGAATCCCGCCACCATCAGCAGCTGCTTGAACAGTTGCGGCGACTGCGGTAGCGCGAAGAAATGCCCCGGATGCGTGCGCGAGGGCACGAGATAGTCGCGCGCACCCTCGGGGGTGGACTTGGTGAGCATCGGGGTTTCGATTTCGGTGAAGTCGTGATCCTCGAGATAGCGACGCAGAGTCTGCGTGACCTTGTGGCGCAGGCGCAGGTTCTTCTGCATGAAATCGCGGCGCAGGTCGAGATAGCGATACTTGAGGCGCACCGGCTCCGAGAGGTCCGCTTCGTCTAGCTGGAACGGCAAGGCCTCGGCGCGGTTGAGAATCTCTATGCCGTCGGCCACCACTTCCACTTTCCCGGTACGCAGATGCGGATTTTCGGTGCCGGCCGGGCGCGCACGTATCTTGCCCTCCACGCGCAGCACGAACTCAGACCGCACCGACTCGGCGGCGGCAAAAGCCTGTTTCTGATCCGGATCAAACACGGTCTGCACTACCCCGGCGCGGTCGCGCAGGTCGATGAAAATCACGCCGCCGTGATCGCGCCGGCTATGCGCCCAGCCACAGAGCGTGACGTGTTGGCCTATGAGGGATTCGTTGAGTTCGCCGCAAAAATGACTGCGCATGCCTGACCTGTTTATTAATTTATCGACTATCGGGAAAAGTGCGCTCAAGAGAGCCGGCGCACGCGTGGATCAATAACTTTGTCTTTCTTAGGCTCCGGAACCACCACGCCAACGGACAACAGCATCTTGAGGCCGTCGTCCACGCTCATATCGAGTTCAATCACGTCTTCGCGCGGCACCATGAGAAAAAAACCCGAGGTGGGATTCGGCGTGGTCGGAATGAAAACATTGGTGACGTCCCGTCCGGTCTTGTCCCGGACTTCCTCGGCGCCGGTGCCGGTCTGAAACGCCAGCGACCACATCCCCTTGCGCGGGTATTCCACCAGCACCACCTTGCGAAACGACTTGCCGGAGGAAAACATGCTCTCCGTCACCTGCTTGACCGAGGCATAGATCGAACGGACCAGCGGAATACGTTGCAGGATCCGTTCACCGATGTTGAATAATTGCATGCCGAAGAGGTTGGTGACGATCATGCCGGTCACGAACACAATCAAGGCCGTCAGCACGGCTCCCAGGCCCGGGATGCGGAAGCCGAGGATGTTTTCTGGCTGGAGGCTTTCGGGAAGCAGACGCAGCGTCTGGTCCATCAGATCCACCAGAAACGCCACGATCAGCAGTGTCACCCCGAGCGGGACCCATACCAGCAGTCCGGCCATGAGGTAACGACGCAGGGTTGCCATCATCTTTAGTTTAATTAGTGGGCGCAGCCGCAGGTACCGCCGCCACAGCCACCGGTCTTCTTCTTGGGTGACGTGGCACCGGGTTCGGGTTTCTCCTTCTTCTGAGCGCCTCCCTTGAAATCCGTGGCATACCAGCCCGTGCCCTTGAGCTGGAATCCGGCCGCGGAGATCAGTTTTTTGAGTTCTGACTTGCTACAGCTGGGACAGCCGGTAAGCGCCGGGTCACTCATCTTCTGGATGACTTCAAACCGGTGGCCGCAGGCCCCGCATTCATACTCGTAAATCGGCATACAGAGCCTCCTGAAAAACAGTTCGCCCCCAAGATTATGGGGGCGGGAGATACGACAGACAAGACGCATTATATCCGGGCGACCGCTGTAACGCATTATTTTTAAAGCATTGTCTAGTGTTCTCCGGAATCTGGAGTGGGCGAGCCTGGCGCCACATCCGCGACCGATAATCCGCCAACCTGATCCAGCTGCCTGCCATCGGCTCGATCTAACCGGATACCTGGCAGGACACAATACGCAGCGTCGGCTTCGCCCACGCCATCCGCCCAGAGACTCCTGCATGTGGTGGGGGCAAGGGAGCTGATTGGACATGGCGCCACCAAGAGGTTGGTGCAACGAGAGCGGATAAGAAAAGAATCACTAAATTAATGAATTATTTTTCATTTCAGAGGGGGCACATCAGCCGGGATGGATGCCGCGGCAGAATTGTCCGGGAACCCGTAAATTTCAGGGAAAAATGCCATTGTGCTCTTCTATCCCCCTGGTTTTTCCGCTAAATTATGCCCGGTTCATGGAAACCCCTTAACCCCAACCTTCCACTCAGGAGCACTACATGGCAAACAACAAACCGGGAAAGAAACCGACAACGAAGTCAGAGATCTACGCCCACATCGCCGAGAAAACCAATCTCAAGCGCAAGGACGTCGTTGCCGTTTTCGATACGCTAACCAGCCTCATCGAGCGCGATCTGAAAAAGGGTCCGGGCATCTTCAATCTCGTCGGCATGATGAAGATCAAGATGGTCTACAAGCCCGCCGTGCCAGCCCGCAAGGGTATCAACCCGTTCACCAAGGAAGAAGTCATCTTCAAGGCGAAACCGGCACGCAACGTGGTCAAGTGTCAGCCGTTAAAAATGCTGAAGGATATGGTTTAAGCGGAACCCCGCTATAACCTCAGCATTTTCGAAAGTAGCAGCATTTAGTTTTTAGGTAAGGCGCGCGAGCGCGCGCCGAGGGTGAGACGGATACGCGTCAATGATCTCTGGATCGTTGACCCGTCGTGCGGGCAGGCCAAGGACGGCCTGCCCCTGACCTTCGCAGGCCCGCCTTTTTTCAAAGCGGCATTTGGTTACTCGTCATCGTCATCATCATCCGGGGAATCGTCGTCGTCCTCATCCGGATCAACGTCATCGTCAGTCGACTTGCTGGTATCCGTTTCTTCGAGATCTTCTTCGTCTTCTTCGTCGGATTCAAGCCGTTCCAGGTCCAAGCCATACCAGTCATCCAGGTCGATCTCATCGGTTGTGCTGTCACCGTACTGAATCTCGATCGATCCGTCGTTCTCGTCGAAAGCAATCACTTCAAACGACCGACCATCTTCGTCCTCGTAAAAGGCGCCTACCACCGGCTCTTCATACATAGGCATCTTCCACCTCCCGCAAAAATATTGCCCATCTGTAACCAATAAATAAATGTAACCCTGCTGCACTCGTTATGCCATTCATAATCGATATATATAGACGGCATTTGGCGGTCTGCCAGCTCCAGGTCCGCCCTTTTCTTACCGTTTGTTCCGCACTATGCTGTGCCATCGAATGGCCTTCGCTGGGCGCAGCACATCAAGAACTCCAGGGGGAATTATATTATGGTAAGACGAACAAAGCGTAGCGCAGTAGGGCGTAATCTTTATGACAGGACGAACGAGCGCAGCGAAGTAGGGCTCCCTTTATGACAACAGAATGCCTGTTTTGCAAAATGGTGTCGGGGCAGATCAAGCCCAACACGGTGTACGAAGACGACGATGTGCTGGCGTTCAAGGACATCAACCCCCAGGCCCCGGTTCATGTGCTGGTGATACCCAAAAAACACACCGCCACCCTGAATGATCTGAAGCCCGCCGATGCCGCTCTCGTCGGAAAATTATTGCTGACCGCGGCACGGATCGCCAGAGACTCCGGAATCGCCGACTCGGGCTACCGCACCGTCCTGAACTGTAATGCCGATGCCGGCCAATCGGTGTTTCATGTGCATCTGCATTTGCTCGGTGGACGTGTTATGCACTGGCCGCCGGGCTAACCTCCTGGAATAAAAAAGGCGTGAGGGTTCCGCCCTCACGCCTGGTACATTGCTCTTTATGCTCAGAATGGAATGTCGTCGTCAAATTCCCCGGCCACGGCGGGAGTGGTCTTCTTGGCTCCCGTGCTGCCGGTGTTTTCCGCCGGCTGGTCCTGATTGAAGTTGTCGTTGCTCGGGGCACCGGCGCCGCCGCGTGAGCCCAGCATCTGCATATCGTTGGCGACAATTTCGGTGGTATAGCGGTCGTGCCCGTCCTTGTCAGTCCACTTGCGCGTCTGCAGACGGCCTTCGACATAGATCTGCGCGCCCTTCTTCAGATATTCACCGGCGATTTCCGCCAGACGCCCGAAAAACACGACGCGATGCCATTCGGTTTTTTCCTGCTTTTCGCCGCTGGTCTTGTCCTTCCATGATTCCGACGTTGCCAGCGTGACATTCGCCACCGCCTGGCCGTTGGGGGAATAACGAACTTCGGGGTCCCGACCCAGATTACCTACCAGAATTGCCTTGTTTACACCGCGTGCCATACTCGATTCTCCAATGGTTGATCACAGAGCCCTGTGCCTTAAATAAAAAACCATTCTCCGTGAAGTTTAGGGTGCGCTCATCATAGCCAGATTCAAACGCCTCGACAATCCACTTGTGGAATCAGCTTTGGTTCCTCATCTTATGCCGATATGTTAATGCGGGAAGTGAAAAAAGCTGCACAAATAAATCTGACAAGCTTCAGGTGGAAGGCAGGAGTGCTCGCAGCGCCTGTTCGTCCAGACGGCGGCCGTCCACCTTGAGATAGGCCGTGTTCTCCTCGGCAATCACCTTGGCTTCGGTCACGCCGCGCACTCCGGCGAGCCTTTCTTCCAGGCGGCGCGCCTCCGCCGCACTCAATTCGCGCACGGGGAACATCAGGTTTTTCACCGCCGGCAGCGGTTTCATGCGAAACGCCAGAACCAGCCAGACACCGATAAGTCCGGCGCCGAACATAAACACGGCGGAAGCACCGAAATAACTCGACAACAACCCGCCCATGGCGCCACCCACAAAAAAACCGAGAGATTGGAAGGTGTTGTATACACCGATGGCCGTTCCCTTGGACCCCGCGGGTGCAATTTTTGAAATGATCGAAGGCAGACTCGCTTCCAGGATATTGAACGCCACGAAATACACTGAAAGCGCGATAAAGATCCCCCAGAAATGCTGGATCGCCGTGATAAAGGCCAGTTGCGCCGCCAGCATGAGCGCCACGGAGGCGATAAAAACCTCTTTCAGCCTGGCTTTTTTTTCGCCGTAGATGATCGCCGGCACCATGAACAGGAACGAAATGATCATCACCGGCAGATAAACCTGCCAGTGGTGATTGGCGTCGATGCCACCGGTCTGTTTGAGCGCGAACGGCACGACCACGAACATCGACATCTGCACGGCATGCAGGGCAAAGATTCCAAAATTGAGACGGCTCAGCTCGCGGTTACGCAACACATCGCGAAGTTTCGCCGGCGCCGCTTCGGCATCGGAATGGAAGTGGCTGTGACGCGGATCCGGGACCGCGGTCTTCACTACGACGATGGCCAGCAGCGCCAGCACGCCGGTCATCGCGAAGATTCCCGGAATGTTGATCAAATGGTACAGCGCCGGCCCCAGCACCAGCGACAGCGCGAAGGTCAGGCCGATGGTCATGCCGATCACGGCCATGGCCTTGGTGCGGTGTTCCTCGCGCGTGAGGTCCGCCAGCAGCGCGGTCACGGCCGCGGAAATAGCGCCAGCCCCCTGGATGGCACGTCCGATAATCACCATATAAATATCATGGGCGGAAGCGGCGACAAAGCTGCCAAGGGCAAACAACAGCAGGCCGAAGTAGATGACGCGCTTGCGTCCGAAATGATCCGAGGCCATGCCGAACGGCAATTGCAGGATTGCCTGGGTGAGGCCATACATACCGAGCGCGAGGCCGATCAGGGTATGGCTCTCCCCGCCGGGCAGATGCTCAGCATAGACGGCAAATACCGGCAGAATCAGGAACATGCCCAGCATCCGCAGGCCGTAGATACTGGCCAGCCCGATACTCGCCCGCAGTTCGAGGGGGGACATCCGTTCGGAAGACAGCATGCTTGGGGTCGGCTTGGTTGGGAAAAGGTCTCGGTTTTGCGTATATTAGCAGATTGGCCATTTGACCTGCAGCTCCGGGAAGATTCCCCGGTCAGGCCGTCACACCGAGTCGAGCATCATGGAATCTATCCGCATCCGCGGCGCCCGTACGCATAATCTCAAGAATATCGACGTCGACCTGCCGCGCGACAAGCTCATTGTCATCACCGGGCTTTCCGGCTCCGGCAAGTCGTCGCTCGCCTTTGACACGCTTTATGCCGAGGGCCAGCGCCGCTACGTCGAGTCGCTGTCGGCCTACGCGCGCCAGTTCCTCGCGCTCATGGAAAAGCCGGACGTGGACCTGATCGAGGGATTGAGCCCGGCCATTTCCATCGAGCAGAAGTCCACCTCGCACAACCCGCGTTCGACGGTCGGCACGGTCACGGAGATTTACGACTACCTGCGCCTGCTGTACGCGCGCGTGGGCGAGCCGCGTTGCCCGGAACACGGCGTGACGCTCTCCGCCCAGACGGTCAGCCAGATGGTGGATCACGTCATGCTGCTGCCCGAAGGCTCGAAGCTCATGCTGCTCGCGCCGATGGTCGATGCACGCAAGGGGGAGCACGTGCACATCCTCGACCGGCTGCGCGCCCAGGGTTACATCCGCGCGCGCATCGACGGCACGGTGGTCTCGCTGGACGAAGCGCCAGAACTCCAGAAGAACTTCAAGCACACCATCGAGGCGGTGGTGGACCGTGTCGTGGTGCAACGCGGACAGGAACAGCGCCTGGCCGAATCCTTCGAAACCGCGATTGGCCTGGGCGAGGGCCTGGTGCGCACCGTGGTATTGGACGATGAGGGCCGCAGCGCGCAGGAAATGGTTTTCTCGGCGCGCTATGCCTGTCCGCATTGCGGCTACAGCCTGTCCGAGCTCGAACCGCGGCTGTTCTCCTTCAACAACCCGGCCGGCGCCTGTCCAAGCTGCGACGGGCTCGGCGTGCGCCAGTTCTTCGATCCGGAACGCGTGGTCAGCGATCCCAGCCTGCCGCTGCCGGCCGGAGCCATACGCGGCTGGGACCGGCGCAACGCCTTTTATTTCCAGTTGCTGGAATCGCTGGCGAAACACTACAAGTTCGATCTCGACAAGCCGTTCGAGGAGCTGCCGGAAAAAATACGTGATGTGATACTCCACGGAAGCGGCGAGGAGATCATCACCTTCACTTATCTCGGCGAGCGCGGCCAGCATTCGCGGCGCAAACACTCCTTCGAGGGTGTGATACCCAATATCGAACGGCGTTACCGCGAGACCGAATCCAGTTCTGTCCGCGAGGAAATGGCGAAGTATCTCAGCCACCAGCCGTGCGAAACCTGCGGCGGATCGCGCCTCAAACTCGAGGCACGGCATGTGTACATCGAGAACCGGCCGTTGCACGAACTCACCCAGCTGCCAATCCGCGCGGCGCTGGATTTCTTCCATTCCCTGCGTCTGGAAGGCAGCCGCGGCGAAATTGCCGCCAAGATCGTCAAGGAGGTCGCCAACCGGCTCGGCTTTCTGGTCAGTGTCGGGCTGGATTACCTGACGCTGGCGCGCGCGGCGGAGACACTGTCCGGCGGCGAGGCGCAGCGCATCCGCCTCGCCTCGCAGATCGGCGCCGGTCTGGTCGGCGTCATGTACGTGCTCGATGAGCCTTCCATCGGCCTGCACCAGCGCGACAACGCGCGCCTGCTCGACACCCTGCGGCACTTGCGCGACCTGGGCAACACCGTGATCGTGGTGGAACACGACGAAGAGGCCATCCGCGCGGCGGACTTTGTGCTGGACATCGGCCCCGGGGCGGGCGTGCACGGCGGCGAGATCGTGGCCCAGGGCACGCCCGAGGATATCGTGCGTCATCCGCGTTCGATTACCGGGGCCTATTTGCGTGGCGAAAAGGAAATCACCATCCCGTCCGCGCGGACGCGCAACGATCCCGCGCGCCAGATCGTAATACACGGCGCCACCGGCAATAACCTGAAAGACGTGGAGGTATCGATACCGGTGGGGCTTTTCACCTGCGTGACCGGCGTCTCCGGTTCCGGAAAATCCACGCTCATCAATGACACCCTGTATGCCTCGGTCGCCAAGCACCTCTACGGGGCCGCGCTCGAACCGGCGCCCTGCCGCGACATCGAGGGGCTCGACCAGTTCGACAAGATCGTGGACATCGACCAGGCGCCGATCGGGCGCACGCCGCGTTCCAACCCGGCGACCTATACCGGACTGTTCACGCCGATCCGCGAACTCTTCGCCGCCACGCCGATGGCGCGCGAACGCGGCTACGGTCCGGGCCGCTTTTCGTTCAACGTGCGCGGCGGGCGTTGCGAGGCCTGCCAGGGTGACGGCCTGATCAAGGTGGAAATGCATTTCCTGCCGGACATCTACGTGCCCTGCGATATTTGCCGCGGCAAGCGCTATAACCGCGAGACCCTCGACATCCGCTACAAGGACAAGAGCATCGATGAGGTGCTGGCCATGACCGTGGAAACGGCAGCGGGATTCTTCAGCGCCATCCCCGCCGTGAACCAGAAACTGCAGACGCTGCTGGACGTCGGCTTGTCCTACGTCAAGTTGGGACAGAGCGCCACCACGCTTTCCGGCGGCGAGGCGCAACGCATCAAGCTCGCGCGCGAGCTGTCCAAGCGCGATACCGGGCGTACCTTATATATCCTGGACGAACCCACTACCGGACTGCATTTTTACGACATCCAGCAGTTGCTCGTGGTGCTCATGCGGTTGCGCGACCACGGCAACACGGTGGTGGTGATCGAGCACAATCTCGACGTCATCAAGACCGCCGACTGGCTCATCGATCTCGGCCCCGAGGGCGGCGACGGCGGCGGGAAGGTGCTGGCCGCCGGCACGCCCGAGGACATGGCGCGGAACCCGGCTTCACACACCGGGGAGTTTCTCAGCCAGATTCTGAAACGCGCCGCGCCACCACGACGGCTGACCGGGTAATTTCTCAGTTGTACATTTCCTTCGCCCGCGCGCGGATCGCATTCCACTCCCCTTCGGGCAGCTGCAACACCTGGTGCAAGGGCTTCGGGGTGTCGATCCCCAGACCCTGCGCGTAGTCCACGCCCATCTCGCGGATACTGTTCAAGATCGGGGCGTTCTCCACCGATTCGGCGATGGTGGTCAGTCCCATGACATGCCCGATCTGGTTGATGGCCTCCACCATCGCGTGGTCGACGGGATCTTCGACCATGCCCTCGATGAAATCGCCCGCGATCTTGAGGTAATCCACCGACAGGCTCTTGAGATAACCGAACGAGGACAGGCCGGAGCCGAAATCATCGAGCGCGAAGTGGCAGCCCATGCTCTTGAATCGCGCAATGAAATCGCGTGCGCGCGCCAGGTTGGCAATGGCCGCCGTTTCGGTGATTTCAAAGCAGATGTTCGCGGGACTGATGTGGTGCTGGGCGAATTGCTGCATGACGAACTCCAGGAATTTTTCATCGCCCAGAGACTGGCCGGACAGGTTGATGGCGAAGCGGGCATTGCCGGGTTCGCCGCCACCTACGCTCCGTGCCTGATATTCTTCCAGCATCGAGAACACGGTCTTGATCACCCAACGGTCGATCGACGGCATGAGATGATATCGCTCGGCGGCCGGGATGAATGCCGCGGGCAGCACCAGGTCCTCGTCCTGAACGCGCACCAGGATTTCGTAAAAACGCGCGGACGGGGATGTTTCCTCACTCAGCGGGACAATCGCCTGGCAATACAGATCGAAGCTGTTGTTTTCGAGCCCTTGCCGCAGCCGGTGCACCCATTGCATCTCGCCGCGGCGCTGGGCCATGGCGCGATCGCCCGGCTGGTAGATATGGATGCGGTTGCGCCCGTGGTCCTTGGCCACGTAACAGGCAGAGTCAGCGGCGCTCATCACCTCCGTTATCCCGCCGCTGTCGCGCGAGATCGGCACGAGTCCGATGGAAACGCCGATTTCAAACGTGCGGCTTTCCCACAAAAAACGGAAATCCTTGACCGACTGGCGCAGCAGTTCGGCGATTTGCTTGGCCTTGTCGACGGAGCAATCCTCGAGCACCACTCCGAACTCGTCCCCGCCCAGGCGCGCGAGCACGTCGCTGGAACGGATTTCCTTTTGCATGTGGTTCGCCAGCTGTTTCAGGAGCTCATCGCCCGCGATGTGTCCGCAGGTATCATTGACGATCTTGAACTGATCGAGATCGAGATACAGCAGCGCATGCTCGCGCTGCCCGGCCTGGGCGCTTTCGAGGACCTGATTCAGGCGCGCCTCGAACTCGCGGCGGTTGAGCAGTCCCGTGAGCGGATCGTGGCTCGCCAGAAATGCCATCCGTCGCGCCATGCTCTGGATCTCGGTGACGTCGTGGAATACCACGACGGCGCCGAGAATGGCGCCGTCGCGGTCACGTATCGGCGCCGCGGAGTCCTGGACTTCGATCTTCCCGCCCTCGTGGCTCATCAGCAGATGGTGGCTGTCGTGGCGGATGACGCGGCCTTCCTGGAGGCAATAATGGATGGGGTACTCTTCGAGGCGCTTGGAATCCTCGTCAAAAATCTTGAACACTTCGGAAAGCGGTTTACCGCGCGCGGCGTCGCCTTTCCATTCCGTGAACTGCTCAGCCACCGGATTCATGTACACGATCCGGCCTTCGGCGTCAGTGGTGATGACACCGTCGCCGATGGATTCAAGCGTGACCTGCGCACGCACCTTTTCCAGAAACAGCGCGTCCTCCGACCGTTTTTTCTCCTTGTCACGCGCTTCTTGGAGCGCCGCGGCCATGGCGTTGATGCCGTCCTCCAGTCGGCCGACTTCTCCGCCCGACTGGGTGGCGACGCGATGATCGAGCTGGCCGTTCTTAATTTTGTCCACCGCCCGGGTGAGTGACAACACCGGCCGTGTCACCGTGCGCGCCATGCGCAGCGCAAACACCACGGTCGCCACCAGGCCCAGCGCCACCATGAACAGGCTCTGGAACAATATCCGGTTCTGCTCCGTCTGCAGCGCGGCGCGGGATAGCGTCACCGAAACCAACCCGATCTGCTTGCGCGTTTCGACCGCGTCATTCGTCCGCGGCGCGGTGCCGGTGGTCGATTCGACATGATAGATGGGCGCTAGGAATTTGTAGCGTGTGCCATCCGTGACGGGACTTTTGTCCTTCTCGTCAACGTCGGCGCGCGCGCGAATGCTGCCCCCCATGTCCGTCACTGTCACGGACAGCACATTCTTTTCCTTCAATACCGGCTGGATGAGTTCCGCCAACCGCTTCCGGTTACGGGCTGAAATAGCCTCTTCACAGGCTGCTGCGAGACGCGTGGCGAGCGTCTGCCCGCGATCATGCAGCGCCTGCTCGAGGTCCTGAATGCGTGCGTTGGTGAATTGCTGCAGCGCCAACAACAGCACCGCCACGGTGAGCGGTGCCAGCACCATGAACAGCGCCCGTTTCTGCAGGCTCCAATTCTTCATGCGAGGCTCATTTCTCCAGAAACACGATGGGATCGCCGGGTTTCAGGCCCAGCCGCGCGGCGGCGCTGCCGCAATTGACAGCGATCTCGACAAGCCCGTTGGCGTTCTCGTACCAGAATACCGCACCCGGTGGCACTTCCGAAAAGATCTGTGCATATTTCACAACTTCCCCGTCGGCACGAAGCGTCTGTTCCGGGCGGATCGTCACCGCACGCACACCGGTAACGCAATTACCATAATGGTCAACATACAGGATTTCAGCCAGGTCGTCCGGCCAAGACTCTCCCGGGCGAGGTGCCTGCGTGATCGGAGCGGAATCCTGTATTTCACCGCGCACCCGTATCGACTCTGTGGACCGGCGGTCGGGGAAATAGCCGGCCGGCTCGGAATCCGGCATCTCGCCGCGCGCCAGTCGCGCCGCCACCGGCGCAAACAGGTCACGTCCGTGGAAACTGGCGGACAACCGCGGCGGTCGCCAGCGGATCACGCGGCAATCGCAATCACCGGCACGGCGCTTCACCATCTCAAACAGGCCATTGTCCGGGCCAACATACCAGCGCCCATCAGCCTTGAGCATGAGCGGTCGGCGCGCGCCGCCCACGCCCGGGTCCACGACACACATAAAAACCGTGCCCGGCGGAAACTCGTGGATATAAGCTGGTAACAAATAGGCGGCGGCCCGGATGTTGAAATCTGGAACCGCATGAAACAGGTCGATGACCGGCACGCCCGGTGCCTCCCGCGCGAGCACCGCGTGCAGCTGGCCGACGTAGGGGCCGGTAAGGCCGAAATCGGTAAAAAGGACAATCATGGCGAACCTGCCTTATTGTCTCTCACGGCGCTTTAACAGGCTGCTGTAAAATTCTTTTCAGCAGCCTGTTAGGCGCCACAGGGATGTGCCGCATTGAAAATCAAACACTTGCGTGTTTGATTTTCAATGCGAGGCGCTCGTCATACGACAAGACGAACGAGCGAAGCGAGTAGGGCTATCGGTTCGCGCCGCGCCGAAGCGAGCTGAAAAAGTCCATGGAAGGACTTATTAAGCAACCTTTAAACAAAAAAGCCGGGCGCGGGCCCGGCTTTTGGTACACGCTCGATCGAACCGGCACTATTCCGTTGTGGCTTTAGCGGCCGATTTTTTGCGTGTGGCGGCTTTTTTCTTGGGCGCAGCCTTGGCCTTCTTGACCTTTTTGGCCTTGCCTTCGGCCGCGGGCGCCGGTTCTTCCGCCGTGGTAACGGTCTGACGTTCGGTCAATTGCACCAGCGCCATGGGCGCGGAATCTCCGCGGCGATAGCCGGTCTTGAGGATTCTGAGGTAGCCGCCCGGGCGGTCCTTGAATCGCACGCCGATATCATCGAACAATTTTCCCACCATCTCGCGGTCACGCAGGCGCGAATAAGCCAGTCGGCGATTGGCCAGTGTCGCGCTCTTGGCCAGCGTGATCAGGGGTTCGGCCACGCGCCGCAATTCCTTCGCCTTGGGGAGCGTGGTCGCCAGCTGTTCGTGACGCAGCAGCGAAACCGCCATGTTGCGGAACATCGCTTGACGGTGACTGCTGGTGCGGTTGAGTTTACGGCCGCTCTTGTGGTGACGCATGGTTTAAGCCTTGTGTTTTCTCAGATGCCGGAACCCTGTTGCTCCGGGGTCTTCTCTCTCTCCCTGAGGGAGGTCGGCGGCCAGTTCTCGAGTTTCATACCCAGCGACAGACCGTGCTGGGCCAGAACGTCCTTGATCTCGGTGAGGGATTTCTTGCCGAGATTCGGTGTCTTGAGCAGCTCGAACTCGCTGCGCTGAATGAGATCGCCGATGTAAAAAATGTTTTCCGCCTTGAGGCAATTGGCCGAGCGCACGGTCAGCTCGAGATCGTCCACCGGCCGCAGCAGCAGCGGATCCATCTCGGGCTCTTTCTTTTCTTCCGATACGGTCTCGGGGCTCTTGAGTTCGACGAAAATGGAGATCTGATCCTGGAGGATGTTGGCCGCACGCCGTACCGCCTCTTCCGGGTTGATGGCGCCGTTGGTTTCGATATCCAGCACCAGCTTGTCGAGGTCGGTACGCTGCTCCACGCGCGCGTTCTCGACCGTATAAGCCACGCGGCGAATCGGGCTGTAGGAGGCATCGAGCTGCATGGTACCGATGGCCCGGCCCGGCTCGCCGGTGCGCGCCGTCACTGGCTGGTAACCGCGACCGCGATTGACCTTGAGTTCCATATTCAGCGAGGCGTCCTTGGTGAGAGTGGCGATCAGATGCTTGGGGTCGACCACTTCCACGTCGTGTTCCAGCTGGATGTCGCCAGCCGTAACCGTGCCCGGTCCCTTCTTGGAGAGCTTCAGCGTCACTTCCTGGCGACCGTGCAAGCGCAGCGCGACCGTCTTGAGATTGAGCAGGATCTCGATCACGTCCTCCTGCACACCTTCCAGGGTCGAATATTCATGTAGCACGCCTTCGATCTTCACCTCGGTAATCGCACTGCCCGGCATCGAGGACAACAGTATGCGCCGCAGCGCATTGCCGAGCGTATAGCCGAAACCGCGTTCGAGCGGCTCAAGCGTGATTTTCGCGTGCGTGGAAGAAAGCGTCTGCACATCCACCAGACGCGGCTTCAGAAATTCGGTTGCAGAACTCTGCATGAGGGCGTCCTCGCTAGATACTGATTACGTTACTTCGAATAAAGCGCCACGACGAGACTTTCGTTGATCTCGGATGGCAGATCGTTGCGTTCGGGCACGGTCTTGAACGTGCCCTTCATGGCTTTGACGTCCACGTCCAGCCACTCCGGAATGCCGCGCTGTCCCGCCGCTTCGAGCGAGGCCTTGATGCGCAACTGCTCGCGCGACGACGTGGCAATCTCGATCAGATCGTTCGGCCGGACCTGATAGGAAGGAATATTCACGCGCTTGCCGTTGACAAGCACGGCGTTGTGACGCACGAGCTGCCTCGACTCGGAGCGCGAAATGCCAAACCCCATGCGGTACACGACGTTGTCCAGGCGGGATTCGAGCATCTTCAACAAATCCTCGCCGGTCGAGCCTTTGTGGCGTGCGGCTTCCTGGTAGTAATTCTTGAACTGACGCTCGAGCACGCCATAGATGCGACGCAGCTTCTGTTTCTCACGCAACTGCTTGCCGTAATCGGACAGGCGGCTCTTCTGCTGGCCGTGCTGGCCGGGAGCATAGGCGCGCTTGTCCACCGGACACTTTTCGGTGAAACATTTCTCGCCTTTCAGGAACAGCTTGCCGCCTTCACGCCGGCACTGACGACACTTGGAATCGGTATAACGCGCCACTGAGTGGTTCTCTCCGTAATGTACTTAAACGCGACGACGCTTGGCCGGACGACAACCGTTGTGCGGCATCGGCGTCACGTCGATGATATTGGCAATTTCAAATCCCAGGGCGTGCAACGCACGCACCGCTGACTCACGTCCCGGGCCCGGACCTTTCACGCGCACCTCGAGCGAACGCACGCCGTATTCCTGGGCGCCGCGTCCCGCCTTGTCGGCCGCCATCTGTGCGGCAAACGGCGTGCTCTTCCGCGAACCCTTGAAGCCGGTATTGCCGCAGGTCGCCCATGAAAGCACGTTGCCCTGACGATCGCTGATCGAGACGATGGTATTGTTGAACGAAGCATGGATATGGGCCACGCCCTCGGAAACGCTCTTCTTGACGCGCTTCTTGGCCTTGGCCGGTGCGGCGGCAGATTCAGGTGCGGCGGTTTGATTGGTAGCCATTTATTCAGTATCCCGTGTGCTATTCGGTGGTCGGCTTGCCCGTGCCGCGGATGACGCTCTTGCGCGGACCCTTGCGGGTGCGGGCATTGGTTTTGGTGCGTTGACCGCGCACCGGCAGACCGCGGCGGTGACGCATGCCCCGGTAGGTACCGAGATCCATCAAGCGCTTGATGTTCATGGACACGGTGCGGCGCAGATCGCCCTCCACCGTGAACTTCGCCACCTCGAGGCGGATTTTGTCGACCTCCGCATCGGTCAGATCCTTCACCTTGGCGACCGGCGACACGCCCGAGGCGGTGCAAACGTCGCGCGCGCGCGTATGACCGATCCCGTAGATCGACGTCAAGGCGATCCAGATGTGTTTCTGGTTCGGAAGATTGATACCTGCAATACGGGCCATTTCGCTTCTGTCTCCTGCTGCGCCCCGGCGCGGGAAAACGCGCAAGGGTACTGATTCATCCGGTAAAAATCAACTATTTAGCGTTGGTTTCTTTCTACTGTCCACCCACCTACCAGCCATCCGTGGCGCGACGCCTAAAGGCTTCGCTAAATCCCAGCCCGGCCATCCATGGCCGGGCGTTCTGCGGCACGGATGCACGTTAAGTGCATCCGCGACTACCCCGCCTCACCCTTGCCGCTGTTTGTGGGTCGGATCGGAACAGATCACCCGCACCACGCGTTTACGCCGCACAATCTTGCAGTTACGGCACATTTTCTTGACGGACGCCCTTACTTTCATCATTTTTCTCCTGATACGCTCGAATCGCGCGGTTAGCGCGGCAACCCCATGCCACCGGTCAGATTCGCCTTCTTCAACAGGCTCTCGTACTGATGCGACATCAACCGGGCCTGCACCTGGGCCATGAAATCCATGCACACCACCACCACGATCAGCAGCGAGGTGCCGCCGAAATAAAACGGCACGTTCCACTTCACGATCAGAAACTCCGGCAGCAGGCACACCAGCGTCACGTAGATCGCGCCACCCAGGGTCAGGCGCGACATCACGCCATCGATGTAGCTCGCCGTCTGATCGCCCGGTCGTATGCCCGGGATGAACGCCCCGGACTTCTTCAGATTCTCCGCCGTCTCCTTGGGATTGAACACCAGGGCGGTATAAAAGAAACAGAAGAACACAATCGCCGAAGCGTACAGAAGCACGTAAATCGGCTGTCCCGGCGACAGCGTCGTAGCGATGTCGCGCAGCCAGTTCATGCCTTCCGCCTGCCCAAACCAGCTCACCACCGTGGCCGGGAGCAGGATGATGCTCGAGGCGAAGATCGGCGGAATCACGCCCGCCATGTTGATCTTCAGCGGCAAATGGCTCGTCTGCCCGGCCATGACCCGCCGCCCCTGCTGACGTTTGGCGTAGTTCACGGTAATACGTCGCTGACCGCGCTCGACGAACACCACGAACCCGGTGACTCCCAGCGTAATCGCAAACAGCACCAGCACGAACAGCGGCTGGAATGTGCCGCGGCTCGCGAGATCCAGCGTATGCGCGATCGCCCCCGGCAGCCCGGCGACGATGCCGGCGAAAATCAGCATCGAGATGCCATTACCGATGCCGCGCTCGGTAATCTGCTCGCCGAGCCACATCATGAACATCGTGCCGCTTACGAGCGAGATCACCGTAATCAGCTTGAAACCAATTCCCGAGGCGATCACCACCGGCACGCCGGCCGCGGTCTGACTCTCCAGCGCGATGGCGATGCCCAGCGCCTGGAAGGTGGCCAGCACCACCGTGCCGTAACGGGTGTACTGCGTGATCTTGCGCCGCCCGCTCTCGCCTTCTTTCTTCAGCTGCTCCAGCGTCGGGATCACCGACGTCATCAGCTGCATGATGATGG
This sequence comes from Sulfuricaulis sp., assembly GCF_049587675.1. Classification (GTDB taxonomy): domain Bacteria; phylum Pseudomonadota; class Gammaproteobacteria; order Acidiferrobacterales; family Sulfurifustaceae; genus Sulfuricaulis. Next base: position 19,245 of record NZ_JBAVEJ010000096.1, read on the forward strand.
ACGACGAGATGTACGGCATGATCCCCAGCGCAAACAGCGAAAACCGCTGCAACGCGCCGCCGGAAAACATATTAAAGAGCCCGACGATGGAATTCTGCGTACCCTCGAACATCTGGGCCAGCGCCACCGGATTGATGCCTGGCACCGGGATATAAGTCCCGATGCGATACACGACCAACGCGCCCAGCACGAAAAAAATCCGCTGCCGGAGATCCGTGAGCTTGCCCAGGCCCGCGAGACCGCCGAAAGTTCCGGCCGGACTACTCATACGACAAGACGAACGAGCGAAGCGAGTAGGGCTTCATTTTTCAGTCTTCGACCTTCCCGCCGGCTTTCAGTACCGCTTCGCGTGCGCCTTTGGTCAACAGGATTCCGCGCAGCGTCACCGGCTTCTCCAGCGAACCGGAAAGATAAACCTTGGCCCGCTCCGCTTGCGACGGTACGACGTTCGCCTTCTTGAGTGCCGCCAGATCGATGACCGCGTCTTCGAGCTTGCCCAGTTCGAGCAGCCGCACTTCCGCAGTTTGACCCTTCAGGGCCGAGCGGAAACCGCGCTTCGGCAGACGCCGCTGTATCGGCATCTGGCCGCCCTCGAAACCAACCTTGTGATAACCACCGGCGCGCGCTGTCTGGCCCTTGTGACCCTTGCCGGAGGTCTTTCCCAGACCTGAACCGCCGCCGCGTCCCAGGCGCTTGGCCGCCGTTTTGGCGCCGCGACCCGGTTTCATCGTATTCAGCTGCATGTTCATATTTCCTCGCACTTCACCAGGTAGGAGACCTTGTTGATCATCCCACGCACGGCCGCGGTATCTTCCAGCTCCACGCTATGCCGTTGACGGCGCAGACCCAGTCCGCGAATGGTCGCCATATGCTTCTTGCCGGTACCGAAAAAGCTGTGCAGCAACGTCACCCGGAGTTTTTTCTTGGCCATGGTTTGCGCTCCTTAACCGAGGATCTCTTCGACTTTCTTGCCACGCTTGCGCGCGACCATGTCCGGGCTGTGAATGGCCTGCAGACCCTTGATGGTGGCTCGCACGACGTTGACCGGATTGCGCGAGCCGAGGCACTTCGCGAGCACGTCCTGCACGCCCACCACCTCGAACACCGCGCGCATGGCGCCGCCGGCAATAACACCGGTACCCACGGAGGCGGGTCTGATCACGACCTTGGAGGCACCGTGCGCCGCCATGACCGCGTGATGCAAGGTCGGTCCCTTGAGTTGAACCTTGGTCATGTTACGGCGCGCATTTTCCATGGCCTTGCTGACCGCCGCCGGCACTTCACGCGCCTTGCCACGGCCGATGCCGACACGGCCGGCGCCGTCGCCCACCACGGTCAGCGCCGAGAAGCCGAAAATCCGGCCGCCCTTGACGACCTTGGCCACGCGCCGGACGCTGATCAGTTTTTCCTGAAAATTGTCGCTACGTCCTTCGGATTCCGTGAATGCTGCCACTATGTAGTCCTCAGAAGTCCAAACCGCTTTCGCGCGCCGCGTCGGCCAAAGCCTTCACGCGCCCATGATATTTGAAGCCGGAACGGTCGAAGGCTACGCGCGTGATGCCCGCGCTCTTCGCCTTCTCGGCAATGCGTTTGCCGATAAGCTTCGCCGCCTCAACATTACCGCCGTGTTTAACCTGGCCACGCACATCCGCTTCGACCGTGGATGCGGAGACCAGCACCTTGCCGCCCGTCTTGTCGATGATCTGGGCATAGATGTGACGCGGGGTACGGTGCACGCACAGGCGGTCGGCCTGCAGGCCGATGATTTTCCGTCGGATATGCCGCGCCCTGCGCAGACGTGTATTGATTTCTCGTTTCATATAATTCGTTTACCTGACTCAAAGCCGTTATTTCTTCTTGGCCTCTTTCTTTACTACTACTTCATTGACGTAACGCACACCCTTGCCCTTGTACGGCTCGGGTGAGCGGTAGTCGCGAATTTCGGCGGCCACCTGACCCACCATCTGTTTGTCCGCGCCCTTGATCACCAGATTCGTCTGATCCGGCGCTTCGATCGTGATCCCGTTCGGAATATCATAAACAATCGGGTGCGAATACCCCAGCGTCAGGTTGAGCTTCTTGCCCTGCACCGCGGCACGATAACCGACGCCGATGATGGTGAGTTTCTTCTCAAACCCTTTGGCGACTCCGGTAACCATGTTATTCACCAAGGCCCGTGTGGTGCCCGAGATGGCTCGTGCCAGTGCCGAGTCATTGGTGCGCTGGAACTTGAGCAGGCTGCCTTCCTGCGTCATCTTCACCAGCGGATGCATCTCATGCTCCAGATTGCCCTTGGGGCCTTTCACACTGAGCTTGGCGCCGGCAAGCGCCACCTGGACGCCGCTCGGAACTGTTACCGGATATTTTGCGATTCGTGACATGGCGGACTCTTACGATACGATGCACAGAATTTCGCCGCCGAGCCCGGCCTTGCGGGCGGCGCGGTCGGACATGATGCCTTTCGAGGTGGAGATAATCGCCACGCCCGTGCCGCCGGCGACGCGCGGCAATTTGTTCGTGCCCTGATAGCGGCGCAAACCGGGAGTGCTCGCCCGATCAAGGCGCTCGATCACCGGCTGTCCGCCGTGGTATTTCAGAGTGATATCGAGCATGGGTCGTCCACCCACCGTAATTTCCTGGCACGCCTCGACATAGCCCTCGTCCTGCAGCACCTTGGCAATGGCGAGTTTCAGCTTGGAAGCCGGCACGTGCACGTTCATCTTCTCGGCCTTCTGGCCGTTGCGGATGCGGGTCAACATGTCGGCGATCGGATCGGTCATCATATTCGGTTCATACTCCTCAAAACTTTTATCTATGCCATCCCTGGCGCTACGCTGATGGCTTCGTTAAGCCCCAGCCCGCTTACAGCCCGGGCTGCAGCAAAAACAGCTGCATCCGTTCGGCGGCGCAAACGTCCACTGAACGTTTGCAGATTCTCCGCCTCACCCATGTGCGGACGCTCGTCGGCGCGAACAGACGTTAAGTCTGTTCGCGAATTCTCCTCCTCGCCCTCTACCAGCTCGCCTTGGTGACGCCGGGCACTTCACCGCGCATCATGATCTCGCGCAACTTCGAGCGCGACAACCCGAACTTGCGGTAATAGCCGCGCGAACGTCCGGTGAGGCTGCAACGATTGCGGCGGCGGGTGTAGCTCGAATCGCGCGGCAGTTTCTGCAACGCGACCATGGCCGTGTGGCGTTCCTCTTCGGAGAGCTTCACGTTCTTGACCTTGTCGCGCAATTCGGCGCGCTTGGCGGCGTACTTGATCACCAGTGCCGTGCGGTTCTTGTCGCGATTGATCATGCTTGTCTTGGCCATGCAAAAATCCTCAAGTGCGCAGCGGGAAACTGAACGCCACGAGCAACTCACGCGCTTCCGCGTCGGTCTTGGCGCTGGTGGCGATGGTGATATCCATTCCGCGGATCGCATCGACTTTGTCGAAATCGATTTCGGGGAAAATGATCTGCTCCTTGATGCCGAGCGAATAATTGCCGCGTCCATCGAAGGAGCGTGACGGCAGACCGCGGAAATCGCGGATGCGCGGGATCGCGACACTGATCAGGCGATCCAGGAATTCATACATGCGCGCACCGCGCAGCGTTACCTTGCAACCGATCGGCCAGTTCTCGCGCACCTTGAAATTGGCGATCGATTTGCGCGCGCGGGTGATTTGGGGCTTCTGGCCGCTGATCTGCGCCATGTCGTTGACGGCGTTGTCGATCACCTTTTTATCGGCCATGGCCTCGCCCACACCCATGTTGAGGGTGATCTTGGTGATACGCGGCACCTGCATCACGTTCTGGTAGCCAAACTTGGCCTGCAGCGCGGGTATCACGCTCTTCCGATAATGTTCCTGTAACCTAGCCATTGCTCAAAACCTTATTTCACGTCGGCGACTTCGCCGCTTTTCTTGAAATATCGCACCTTGCTCTTGTCCTGCATGGTCCGCATGCCCACGCGCTCACCCTTGCCCGTCGCCGGGTTGTACAGGGCGACGTTGGAAATGTGGATCGGTGCTTCCCGATCGATGATCCCGCCGGTCACCCCCTTGTTGGGGTTCGGCTTGGTGTGACGCTTGATCATGTTCACGCTCTCGACCAGCACGTGGCTGTCCTCGATCATGCGCAGTACCGTGCCCTGCTTGCCCTTGTCACGGCCGGTCAGCACCATCACCTTGTCACCTTTGCGAATCTTTTTCATAGCCTTCAACCTTTACAGCACTTCCGGTGCCAGCGAGATGATCTTCATGAACTGTTCGGTGCGGAGTTCGCGCGTCACGGGTCCGAAAATACGCGTGCCGATCAGTTCGCGCTTGGTATCCAGCAGCACCGCCGCATTGGTGTCGAAGCGAATCACCGATCCGTCCGTCCGGCGCACGCCCTTGCGGGTACGCACGATGACGGCGTCGTAGACATCGCCCTTCTTGACCTTGCCGCGCGGAATCGCTTCCTTCACGCTGACCTTGATCACGTCACCAATACCGGCGTAGCGGCGATGGGAACCCCCCAGCACCTTGATGCACTGCACCGTTTTTGCCCCGCTGTTGTCGGCAACCATCAGCGTGGTCTGCATCTGGATCATTAGCCTGTCTCCACTCGGCACCCCGCTCCAGGCGAAAGCGCGCGATTATATCATTCGCACCAAAATCAGCCAAAATTCAACGTCTTATTCAGACCTCGCGGGCCTTTTCCAGCACCTTGACCAGACGCCAGGCCTTGGACTTGGACAGCGGCCGGCATTCCTCGATCTCCACCAGATCGCCCTGTTTGCACTCATTGCTCTCGTCATGGGCGTGCAGCTTGGTATGACGCGTCACGATCTTGCCATACAGCGGATGGCGGATACGGCGATCCACCTGCACGGTAATCGTCTTGTTCATCTTGTCGCTGATGACGCGGCCGCTCAGCGAGCGCGCGGTTTTCGTCTTTTCGCCCATGTCCTTATCTCGACTTCTCGTTCATGACGGTGCGCAGGCGCGCGATATTGCGCCGCACCTTCGGCAGATTCGCGGTATTGGCCAGCTGTCCGGTCACCCTCTGCATGCGCAGGTTGAACTGCTCGCGCAGCATGTCAGTCAGCTCCTTCTGGCGCGCCGCGGCATCCATCTCTCGATATTCTTTCGTCTTCATCTTGTATCTGCCTTACAACGTTCTGGTCACGAACATGGTTCGGACCGGGAGTTTGGCGGCCGCGAGCTTGAACGCTTCGCGCGCTTCCTGCTCGTTGATCCCTTCCATTTCATACAACACGGCGCCGGGCTTGATCTCGGCCACCCAGTATTCGACATTGCCCTTGCCGCTGCCCATGCGCACTTCGAGCGGTTTCTTGCTCACCGGCTTGTCCGGAAACACCCGGATCCACACGCGTCCGCCGCGCTTAATGAAATGGGTGAGCGCGCGACGCGCGGCCTCGATCTGGCGCGAGGTCAGGCGCCCGCGGGCAACCGACTTCAGCCCATACTCGCCGAAGCTCACCTTGTTGCCGCGCAACGCCAAGCCGCGATTGCGGCCCTTCATCATCTTGCGATATTTGGTTCGTTTCGGTTGCAGCATAAATATATTCCTAAGTTACGCCGTCGCGCCTTTCTTCTGAGCCTCGGCGTCTTCCGCCTTGGGCGCGTCCTTGTCGAACACCTCGCCCTTGAAGATCCACACCTTCACGCCGATCTTGCCGTAGGTCGTGTGAGCCTCGGAAAATCCGTAATCGATGTCGGCGCGCAGCGTATGCAGCGGCACGCGACCCTCTCGATACCATTCGGTGCGCGCGATCTCGGCGCCGTTCAGGCGACCGGCGACCATGACCTTGATGCCCAGCGCGCGCAGGCGCATGGCATTGGTCACGGCACGTTTCATGGCGCGCCGGAACATAATACGTTTCTCGAGCTGCTGCGCGATATTCTCGGACACCAGCTGCGCGTCCAGCTCCGGCTGGCGCACTTCTTCCACCGCCAGTTGCACCGGACGGCCGGCGATCTTGGTCATCTCCTGGCGCAGCTTCTCGATGTCCTCACCCTTCTTGCCGATGACAATGCCGGGACGCGCGGTATGCACGGTGATATTGATGCTCTGTGCCGGACGCTCGATCACGATCGTGCTCAGCGCCGCGTTCTTGAGCCGCACCTTGAGGTAGTCACGCAGCGCGATATCCGAGATCAGGTTCTGGGTATAGGACTTGGTGCCCGCGTACCACTTGGCGGTCCAGTCGCGGCTGATCCCCATGCGGAATCCGATCGGATTGATTTTCTGGCCCATCAGCTTTTCTCCTTCTTCACGGCCTTGGACCGCTTTTTCTCATCGCTCACCGTCACCGTGATATGGCTGGTGCGCTTGAGAATACGCACGCCCCGCCCTTTCGCGCGGGCATGAAAACGGCGCAACGTGGGTCCGCCGTCGACCTGAATTGTCGCGACCTTCAGTTCATCCACGTCCGCGCCCTCATTGTGCTCGGCATTGGCGATGGCCGATTCGAGCACCTTGCGCAGGTGGCCCGCCGCCTTCTTGGGGCTGAACTGGAGCAACTCCAGGGCGCGCGCCACCGGCAGGCCGCGTACCTGGTCGGCGACCAGCCGCCCTTTTTGCGCGGACACACGAACGTATTTCAGAATGGCAGTGGCTTGCATGGCATTACTTTTCCATCGTCACTTACTTGGTTGGCTCTTCCGTTGTGACCTTGCGGTCGCCCGAGTGCACCTTGAAAGTCCGGGTGGCGGCGAATTCGCCGAGCTTGTGGCCGACCATATTTTCGGTCACCAGCAGCGGCACATGCTGCCGCCCGTTGTGCACCGCAATCGTCATGCCCACGAAATCCGGCATAACGGTCGAACGGCGCGACCAGGTCTTGATCGGCTTCTTGCTGTTTTCCGCGCGCGCCTTGTCCACCTTCGCGGCGAGGTGCGCGTCGACAAATGGTCCTTTTCTGACTGAACGTGGCACGGTCCGGAACCCCTTTTACTTACGCCTGTGAATAATCATGGAATTGGTGCGCTTGTTGGCGCGCGTCTTGTAACCCTTGGTCGGCGTGCCCCACGGGCTCACCGGATGGCGTCCACCCTTGGTGCGGCCTTCGCCACCGCCGTGCGGATGGTCCACCGGGTTCATGGCCGTGCCACGAACCGTCGGACGGATGCCGCGCCAGCGCGACGCTCCCGCCTTGCCGATCTTGCGCAGTGAATGCTCGGCATTCCCGACTTCGCCGACAACACCGCGACAGTCCACGTGCACCTTGCGCACCTCACCGGAACGCAGTCGCAGCTGCGCGTAGTCGCCATCCCGCGCGACCAGCTGCAGGCTTGCGCCCGCGGCGCGTCCCAGCTGGGCGCCGGCACCGGGCTTGAGTTCCACACAATGCACGGTCGAACCCACCGGAATACTGCGCAGCGGCAGGCAGTTGCCCGCCTTGATCGGGGCCTCGCTACCGGACAGGATTTCCATGCCCGCCGTGACGCCCTTGGGGGCGATGATGTAGCGGCGCTCGCCATCCTTGTACAGCACCAGCGCGATATTAGCGCTGCGATTCGGATCGTACTCCAAACGTTCCACCCGGCCCGGAATGCCGTCCTTGTCGCGCCGGAAATCGACAATGCGATAATGGCGCTTGTGTCCGCCGCCCTGATGGCGCGTACAGACACGGCCAAGATTGTTACGCCCGCTGCCACGGTTTTTCTTTTCGAGCAGCGGCGCGTGCGGCGCGCCCTTGTGCAGATCGGGGCTTCTCACCCGAACCATGGCGCGGACACCCGCGGAAGTTGGCTTGCTCTTGACCAGTGCCATTGTCTAAATTCCTTATTGCTGCCCGACGAAATTGATGTCCTGGCCCGGCTTCAAGCGCACATAGGCCTTCTTCCAGTCCTGCCGGCGGCCGGCGTTACGTCCGCCCTTGCGCTTGCCCAGCACGTTCGTCACCGTCACCGATTCCACCTGGACGTTGAACATTTTTTCCACCGCCAGCTTGATCACCGGCTTGGTCGCATCGGGACGCACTTCGAATACCATCTGCCGGTTCTTATCCGCCAGACGCGTGCTCTTCTCGGAGATATGCGGCGCGAGAATGACATGAAACAGTTTCTCTTCGTTCATTTTGACGGGCAACGCCCCTGCGGTTTTCTCTGCGGTCGCGGGGCGCTTGGTCGTTTTCTTTCCTGGGGCAGCCTTCATGCCAGCATCTCCTCGAGCTTCTTCACCGCGCCCTGGGTCACGATTACTTTTTCATGACGGACCAGTGTCACCGGATCGGCCTGGTTCACGGTGCGCACGTCCACGTCCGGAAGATTACGCGCCGCCAGCGCCAGATTGTTGTCGAGCGTATCCGTCACGATCAGCACGTCGGCGGTGTCCAGTTTCTTGAGTTTTTCCACCAAGGCCTTGGTCTTGGGCTGATCCATATTGAATTCGGAAACCGTCACCAGCCGGCCCTGCCGCAGCAGCTCGGACAGGATAGAACGCAGCGCCCCGCGGTACATCTTGCGGTTGACCTTGTGCGTGAAATTCTCGTCCGGCGAGGACGGGAACACCTTGCCACCGCCGCGCCACAACGGGCTGCGGATGGTGCCGGCGCGCGCCTGGCCGGTGCCTTTCTGGCGCCACGGTTTCTTGCCGCCGCCGCGCACTTCGGAACGGGTCTTCTGCTTGCGCGTGCCCTGGCGACCGGTCGCCTGATAGGCAACCACGACCTGATGCACCAGCGGCTCGTTATAGGCCGCGGCGAACACCGTGTCGGAAACCTGAAGTTCCGACGTCGATCCCGTTGCATTCATCAGTTGCACTTTCATGTCCGATCCTTAACTGCTTATTACTTCAGCTTCGCGGCCTTGGCCGCTTTCCGGGTCTTGACGCTCGGGCGGATCACCACGTCCTGACCCTTGGGTCCGGGAATGGCGCCTTTGACCATGAGCAGGTTGCGCTCGGCGTCCACCTGCATGACTTCAAGATTCTGGCAGGTCGCCGTGGCATCGCCCAGATGTCCGGCCATGGGTTTGCCCGGAAACACGCGACCCGGCGTCTGGCGCTGGCCGATGGAGCCCGGAGCCCGGTGACTCAGCGAGTTACCGTGACTGGCGCGCCCGCCGGCGAAATGGTGTCGCTTGATGGTACCGGCAAAACCTTTACCGATCGAAGTGCCCTGCACGTCCACGTGCTGGCCCACCTGGAAAATATCCAGCTTGATCTCGGTGCCGGGCTTGAGCTCGGCACCTTCGTTGGCACCCAGGCGGAACTCCCAGAGTCCCCGGCCCGGTTCCACGCCAGCCTTGGCATACTTGCCCGCCAGTGGCTTGGGCAGGCGATCCGCGCGGCGGCTGCCGACGGTCAGCTGCACGGCGCGATAGCCGTCCTTCGCCTCGTCCTTCAGCTGGGTGACGCGGTTGGCGGTCACTTCCAGCACCGTGACCGGTGTCGCCTCGCCGGTTGCCGAGAACAGGCGGGTCATGCCGATTTTTTTGCCTACGAGTCCGAGTGCCATGATCAATGCCTCAGGAGAGCTTGATTTCGACATCCACGCCGGCGGCGAGGTCGAGCTTCATGAGCGCATCCACGGTTTTGTCCGTGGGCTCGATGATGTCCATGATCCGCTTATGCGTGCGCATCTCGAACTGGTCGCGCGATTTCTTGTCGCAATGCGGCGAGCGGTTGAGTGTATAGCGCTCCACCTTGGACGGCAGTGGAATCGGGCCGCGCACGAGCGCGCCGGTGCGCCTCGCCGTGTCGACAATTTCCGACGCGGAACGGTCGATCAGACGATGATCGAATGCCTTGAGGCGGATGCGGATTTTCTGGTTAGCCATTGCTTTGCTCAAATCCTATTCAATCACCTTCGCCACCACCCCCGCGCCCACGGTCCGGCCGCCTTCGCGGATGGCGAAGCGCAGGCCCTGTTCCATGGCGATGGGGTTGATGAGGGTGACCACGATCTTGATGTTGTCCCC
>NZ_JBAVEJ010000097.1:0-2944 GCF_049587675.1 Sulfuricaulis sp.
CCCAAGGTGCGCGGCGTGCACGCGCGCCTGATGGGTGCGGCCGGTGAGCAGTTGTATCTCCATGAGCGTGGCGGAACCGAAGCGCTGATGCGGAATGAACCGGCTCGCCGATTCCTTGCCGTCCTCGGTGACCTCCACCATGTGCTCGCCGGCGTGCGGCCGGTTCTTTTCCAGCGCCACTGACACCTCGCGCGTCCCGCCGCGCCAAGCCCCGGAGACCAGCGCGAGATAATGCTTTTCCATTTTCCCCTCGCGCAGCATCCGATGCAGCGCCAGCATCGCCGGGCGGGTCTTGGCCAGCAGCAGGCAACCCGACGTGTCCCGGTCCAGGCGGTGCGCCAGTTCCAGAGCCGGCGTCTCCGGCCGCAAGCCGCGCAGGGCCTCGATCAAACCGACGCTGACGCCGCTGCCGCCGTGCACCGCCAACCCGGCCGGCTTGTTCACCACCATGAGATCGTCGTCCTCGTACAGGATGCGCGACAGCAGCCAGCCAAACCCGTCCGCGGCCTTCTCAGGATCAAGGTCCTTGGCCAGCGACAGGCGCAGGGGTGGAATCCGCACCACGTCCCCCGGCTCCAGGCGGTAGTCCGGCCGCGCCCGTCCCTTGTTAATCCGCACCTCGCCCTTGCGCAGGATGCGGTAAATATGGCTCCGGGGCACGCCTTTCAGGGTGGCGATCAGGAAATTGTCGAGCCGCTGACCGGCGCGGGATTCATCGATTTCGAGGTAACGGACGGCGGGGGACCCGGATTTCACGGCCTTTTCCATGCTGAAAACCATCATAACAGATTGCTGGGGAACCGCTTCGTTTGCTATAGTGCGATGGTGCACTTTTGGTGAAATCTCTGATTTTGATACAAGTGCGTGGAACGCAACGGATTTTCGCGCCAGGTAAAAGCCGGCGCGGGCTCTACCGCACCGTTGCCCCCGGCGAAGCGCCGGCAGCTAAATGCAAAAACGCGACTAGAGCCCAAACAGGGTGACACGCCTCTCCCCTACTTCCTGTAGAGGCGTATGTAGACGCTCCAGTTTTGCGAGCACCTGCCGACATCAGCACATGGCAGACGGCACGTGTGACAGCCAAAACCTGTCCACGGTGTAATTAAAGTCTGAATTGTACATCTGCGCTCTCTATCAACGAAGCGTGGAACCATAGCAGAAGGCCGTCAAACCAAGACGGCTTCTGCCGCCCTGTCGGAAGGACGACGTTCCGTCTTGCCGCGCTGTGACTACAGCGCGAGGCGGTGTAGTTCGCCAAACCGTGCGTCGGGGATTAACTACCGATGAAACGTATTCTATTCAACGCAACTCACCCCGAGGAGTTGCGGCTGGCTGTTGTCGACGGCCAGAAACTTCTCGACCTCGACATTGAGTCCTCCACCTATCAGCAGAAGAAAGGCAACATCTACAAGGCCAAGATCACCCGCGTAGAACCCAGCCTGGAAGCCGCCTTCGTGGATTACGGCTCCGAACGCCAGGGCTTCCTGCCGCTCAAGGAAATTTCCCGCATTTACTTCCAGGGTTACGACGAGCGCACCCCCATGAGCCAGGTGCGCATCAAGGACGTGGTCCGGGAAGGCCAGGAAATGATCGTGCAGGTGGACAAGGAAGAGCGCGGTACCAAGGGCGCGGCGCTCACGACCTTCGTCAGCCTCGCCGGTCGTTACCTGGTGCTCATGCCGAACAACCCCCGCGGCGGCGGCATCTCGCGCCGCATCGAAGGCGAGGAACGCGCCGAGCTGCGCGAAGCCATGTCCCAGCTCAAGCTCCCGGACGATTACTCCGTCATCGCCCGCACCGCCGGTATCGGCTGCTCGGCTGAAGAACTGCAATGGGACCTTGATTACCTGATCAATCTGTGGGACGCCATCTACAAGGCCTCGCAGGAGCGCGCCGCGCCCTTCCTGATCTACCAGGAAAGCAATCTCGTGGTGCGCGCCACCCGCGACTACCTCAAGGCTGACATCGGCGACATCATGGTGGACAACCCGGAAATCTTCGAGCGCATGCAGAAATTCATGCAGCAGGTCGCGCCGCAAAACCTGGAGAAGCTCAAGCTATACAAGGATGAAACCCCCCTGTTCTCGCGTTACCAGATCGAACACCAGATCGAGTCGGCGTTCTCGCGTGAAGTGCGCCTGGAATCGGGCGGCGCGATCGTGTTCGACAAGACCGAAGCACTGGTCACGATCGACGTGAACTCGTCGCGCGCCACCAAGGGCGCCGACATCGAAGAGACCGCACTCAACACCAATCTGGAAGCCGCGGATGAAGTCGCGCGCCAATTGCGCCTGCGCGACCTCGGCGGACTGATCGTCATCGACTTCATCGACATGACGCCCGAACGCAACCGGCGTGAAGTGGAAAACCGCATGTTCGAGGCATTGAAGGTAGACCGTGCCCGCACGCAAGTTGGACGCATCTCACGTTTCGGGCTGCTGGAGATGTCGCGCCAGCGCCTGCGGCCCTCGCTAGGTGAATCCTCCAGCCTCATCTGCCCGCGCTGTCTCGGTACCGGTCATATTCGTGGAGTGCAATCCTCGGGGCTGTCGATCCTGCGCATGATCCAGGAAGAGGCCATGAAGGAAAACACCGCGGCGGTGCATGTGCACCTGCCAATGGAGACGGCCACTTACCTGCTCAACGAGAAGCGCATGGAGATCACCGCAGTTGAGTCGCGCGTCGGCACGCCGATCATGATCATCCCGACCTCGGAACTGGAAACGCCGCACTATCATATTCGCCGCCTGCGTATCGACGAATACGAAGCCGAGGCCGATGTGCCGAGTTACGAGATCGACATCGTCGAGAAGGAAGAAATCGATGACAGGAAACCCGCCCAAGCCGCTCCCGCCGCCGCTGAGGCGGAAAAGCCGGTGATCGGGCCGCTCACACACGCGGCGGCGCCGCCCGAGCCGCCGAAGGCCGCGCACGGCGGTGGTGG
>NZ_JBAVEJ010000098.1:0-7189 GCF_049587675.1 Sulfuricaulis sp.
CCGCGGGCGGGCAGCGTCAGCAAGGCATCGTAACGCCGCAGGAAATCGCCCAATTCGCCCTGCAGGCGCGTGCGACTCTCAAGGGCGGCGTAATAGGCGGCTTCGGTAATCTTTGCGCCGTCATCGATCAGACGATTGAGTTCGGCGCTCAACCGATCCCGGTGTTGCCCCTGCAGCGCGGCGAACGTACGCGCGCCTTCGTAGTGCATGATGGTGCGGTGCACATCGTGCGCCCGTTGAAACGCATCGGGCAGCACCGCTGCTTCTACCACGGTCCCGGCGCGGCGCAACGTGGCGATGCTCTGAAGAAAATTTTCCTGCTGATCGGCGTCGGCGAGATGCCACACCGGCGAGCGCACCGCCGCCAGCCGCGGCGGCTGAAACAAGGGCTTGGGATTGAGGTCCTGCGGCACCAGCGCGAAGTCGGAGAGGCTGTCCGGATCGTCCGGCGTGCGGCCGATCAAGGCACTGGCCACGACTGCCGCATCGGCGACGTCGCGCGTGAAGACGCCGACCTGATCCAGCGTCTGGCTGAACTTGAGTATGCCGGAACGCGAGATGAGTCCGGCGCTGGGCTTGTATCCGACGACGCCGCAGAACGCCGCGGGCCGGATGACCGAACCGTTGGTTTGCGTGCCGAGCGCCGCCGGCACGAATCGCGCCGCCACCGCGGCGGCGGAACCGCTCGAGGAACCGCCCGGCGTGTGCGCCGGGTTCCACGGATTGCGCGTCTTGCCCGGAGAGAAATACGCCAGTTCCGCGGTCACGGTCTTGCCCAGCAATACCGCGCCGGCTTCTTCCCAGCGGCGCACGACGTGCGCGGATATCGACGGAATATTATCCTCGAAAACCGGCGAACCCATGCGCGTCGGCACGCCACGCACGTCGACGATGTCCTTGATGGCGACCGGCACCCCGAGCAACGCACCTTGTTTGCCCTCGCGCCGATGCTGGTCCGCCGCGCGCGCGGTTTCCAGCGCCGCTTCGGATTTGAGCCAGACCCAGGCTTCGATTGTCGGATCGAGTTGCGTGATATGCGTCAGACAATCGCGCACCAGCGCTTCGCTGGTGAAACGGTCTTCACGCAAGCCTAGCAGGGCATCCTTCACCCCCAGATGATGCAGGGCTTCCGACATTCAGGCGGGGGGATTCAGTAAATTGGGCGGCTTGCCCGTGGTCAGCGCCGCCACCAGATTCTCCGCCGCCAGCATCGCCATGTTGCGGCGCGTGGTCTCGGAGGAACTCGCGATGTGCGGCGTCAGCACCACGTTCTTGAAACCGAGGAAACGCTGATCGAGCTTGGGCTCGTTCTCGAACACGTCCAGCCCGGCACCGCCGATTCGCCCCTGCTGTAACGCCTCGATCAGGTCCTGATCGTCCACCACGCCGCCGCGCGCGGCATTAATAAGAATGGCCATGTTCTTCATCTTGGCCAGTTGCGCCGCGCCGATAATATGGTGCGTCGCCGGCGAATACGGCACGTGCAGTGTGAGAATGTCGGCGCGCGCGAGCAGTTCATCCATGCTTACATACGCCGCGTGGCAGCTTTTCTCAACTTCCTCCGACAGGCGGCGGGTATTGTGGTACAGCACGGTCATGTCGAAGCCGCGGGCGCGGCGCGCCACCGCCTGGCCGATGCGCCCCAGGCCGAGAATACCGAGCGTGGCGTGGTGCACGTCGGTGCCGAGAAACTGCTTCAGCTTCCAGCCGCTCCACTGCCCGGCGCGCAACCAGGCCTCGGATTCGGTCACGCGCCGCGCGGTCGCGAGGATCAGCGCCCAAGTAAAGTCCGCGGTAGAGTCATCGAGCACGCCGGGGGTGTTGGTGGCCATGACGCCGCGCTCGGTGCAGGCCTTGAGATCGATATTATTGAAGCCGACGGCGATGTTGCACACCGCCTTGAGCGTCGGACATTGCGCCAGCAGCGCGGCGTCGACGCGCTCGCTCAGGGTCGTGAGCGCGCCCTCCTTGTCCGCGAGACGGTCGGCCAGCTGTGCCGGGGTCAGCGGAGCATCGGACTGATTCGATTCGACTTCGAAGAAACGCGCAAGATATTCGAGTGTTTCGTCGAATACCTCGCGAGTCACTAACACTTTTGGTCGCATTGCCAGAAGCGATGTTACTTATAGAGAATTGACGGCAACCAGAGCCCTATCTCCGGGAACCAATACAACAGGAAGATGGCGAAAACCTGAATTGCCATGAACGGCATCATGCCGGCGAAAATCTGGTTGAGCGTCACGTGCGACGGCGACACGCCCTTGAGATAAAACGCCGCCATCGCCACCGGCGGCGACAGGAATGCGGTCTGCAGGTTCAACGCCACCAGCAACCCGAAGAACAGCGGATCGATGTTGAAATGCTTCAGCAGCGGAATAAAAATCGGCATGAAGATCACGATGATCTCGGTCCACTCAAGCGGCCAGCCGAGGATGAAAATGATGAACTGGGCAAGCATCATGAACTGCACTGGCGTCATGTTGAGCGACAGCACCCACGTCTCGATGATCTCCTGCCCGCCGAGCAGCGCGAACGCCGCCGAGAAGATGGCGGAGCCGACGAACAGCCAGCACACCATCGCGCTCGTCTTGGCAGTGAGGTACGAGGATTCCCTGACGATGACCCCAAGTTCCTTGATCGTGCTCCAGACCATGGCACCGATATTCCGGCGTTTCGGATCCGCCTCCTGCCAATGGGCGATGAAACGGTAGACCACCGCGAGAATGCATCCGCCGAAAGCGCCGACCGCCGCCGCCTCGGTGGGCGTCGCCAGCCCGAACACGATCGAGCCGAGCACCGCGAGGATCATGATGGCCAGCGGAAAGAACGAGGTGAGCATCATCTTGAACACCTCGAGCCGCTGCCAACTCAAGCGCCAGTAGCGGATAGCGAGCATGACGATGGCGACGCCGCATACGATCCAGAACCACGTCGGCACCGGGAGCCGCTCGGGTTCGGCGACGGCCGGCTTTTCGGCGACTTCGGGCTTCGCCGCCTCCGCAGCGGCTGGCGGAGCGACTTCTTTCGCGCCTTCGGTTGGAGGTTCCTGGACCCCGGAATCCGCGTTTTCCGCATCCGGAGAGCCGATGAGTCCCGTCGGTTCCTGTTCCTCCACGGGCGCCGCGACCAGGCCGCCCGCCTCGACCAGCCCGGCGGTGCTGGCCTCGATGACCGGCGCAGTCGTCGACTGATAGGTAATGCCCAGGGCGGCGATGATGACCAGTGCCGGGAGCAGCGCGACAAAAAACTGCACGAGCACGGTGTGTTTCGCGGCGGCGGCGGCGCCAGAGCCTGCGGTGAGTGCGCGCCACAGCCCGGCTAACGCGTTGCGATGCTGCGGCGCCAATCTCTGCGCCAAAGGCGGAAGCGCCACGTGCCGCTCGCTCTCGGGGAGCGGGGGCATGAGTTCGGGTTTCCACTTCGCGAGCACGATGATGTAACCCAGATAAAGCCCCGCGAGCATGAAGCCGGGGAAGAAGGCGCCAGCGTAGAGCTGGACCACGGACACCCCCGCCACGGCGCCATAAACAATCAGCAACACCGAGGGCGGGATCAGGATGCCGAGGCAACCGCCCGCGGTGATCGCACCGGCCGACACCTTGACGTTGTATCCGGCCTTGAGCATCGCCGGAAACGCGAGCAGGCCCATCAGCGTCACCACCGCGCCGACGATCCCGGTCGCGGTGGCGAAAATCGCGCAGGTGATAATGGTGGCCACGGCGAGCGATCCCGGCACCCCCGCGGTGGCGAGATGCAGGCTTTTGAACAGCCGGTCGATCAGGTTGGCACGCTCGACGAGATAGCCCATGAACACGAACAGCGGGACTGCGATCAGCACGTCGTTCGACATCACGCCGAAGGCGCCGCGCTGTACCATCAGGTCGAGGACCTGCTGGACGGCGAGATCCGGGTTCACGCTGCGGTAGGCCAGCCAGGCGAAAAACATGCCCAGGCCCATCAGCGTGAACGCGGTCGGGAAGCCGAGCATGATCGCCACCACGATCAGTGCCAGCATGAGCAGGCCCAGGTGGCCATTGGTGATGTGGCCCCAGGGCATGAATACAAGTATGGAGGTTACGATGATCGCCATCAGCGAAAAGCCGAACCAGAGTTCCTTGCGTATTCTCATTTGCCCGGCTCCCGGCGCGTGATCAGAGAGTCAAGCTTCTGGATGTCCTCGTCCTTGACGTGCACCATCTCCTTCAGCTTGTCGACGTCCACTTCCTCGACGTCTTCCTCGCGCGAAGGCCACTTGCCCTGCTTGAGGCAGATGATGCAGCGGATGATCTCGACGATGCCCTGCAACAGCAGGAAAATCCCGGCTAACGGAATGATGGTCTTGAATGGATAGACCGGCGGCCCCTCGGAGGTGATGTTCGAATGCTCGTTGATCGCCCAGGACTCGGCGGCATAGTTGTAGCCCGCCCAGGCGAGCGCGACCACGCCCGGAATAAAAAACACAATGTACAGCGTCAGATCGAGCCCTGCCTGCACCCGCGGTGTGAAGAAGCCGTAGAGCACGTCCCCGCGCACGTGGCCATTCTTCGCGAGCGTGTAGGCGCCGGACATCATGAACAGCGTCCCGTACATCATGATCATGGCATCGAAGGCCCACGCATGCGGATGGTCGAACACGTAGCGCGAGAACACTTCCCAGGAGATGAGCAAGGTGAGGCCGACGATGAACCAGGAAAACGCGTGCCCGATCCAGGTGCTGACCTTGTCAACGAAGAGCAACAGTTTCTGCATGGCCGAAAACCCCGATGATGTGGCAATGGGCCGGGAACCAATTATTATGCCGCCATGCCGCCCCCGCCCCGTTCTTGGCGGCGCTAAAAAAAACACCATCCGGAGCTACCGGATGGTGTCTCAGGAGTGCAACCTTAAGCCTTCTTCGGCGCACCCTTCTTGGGCGCGAAGTAATGGTTATAGGCCATGCGCCGGTTGACGTTGGTATCGAGATCCCAGCGCACCGCGCGCTCGGCGTACTTGCGCTGAGAATCGATAACCTCCTTGAACAGCGGATTTTCCGCCGACTTCTTCGCCATGACCTGGTCGAATATTTCGATTTCCTTCTCCAGCACCGAGTCCGGGGTCTTGTAGAACTTGACGCCCTGCTTGGTCTGCATCTCGATGTAGTCCGTCGAGTAGCGGTCGATCGCTTTCCACGCCATGTCCGCGGAAGCGGCATCCGTGGCGTAGGCGATGATCGATCTTATCTTCTCCGGGAGCGCATCGTACTTGGTCTTGTTGAACGTGATCTCGAACTGCTCCGCGTTCTGGTGGAAGCTCTGCAGCATGCACACCTTGGACACGTCCGGGAAACCGAGCAGGCGGTCGGAACTCGCGTTGTTGAACTCGGCCGCGTCGAGCAGCCCGCGGTCCATCGCCGGCACGATCTCGCCGCCGGGCAGTGCATTCACCGCCGCGCCCATGCCGGTGAACAGATCGATCGAGATGCCCACGGTGCGGTACTTGATGCCCTTGAAGTCAGCCACTTTGGTGATCGGTTTCTTGAACCAGCCGAGCGGTTGCGTCGGCATCGGCCCATACGGGAAGGACACGACGTTGGCACCGATGGATTTGTAGATCTTCTCGAGCAGTTCCTTGCCGCCACCGTACTTGTGCCAGGAGAGCATCATGTTGGCGTCCATGCCAAAGGCGGGGCTCGAGCCCCACAGCGCCAGCGCGTTCTGCTTGCCGTAGTGATACACGAGCACGCCGTGGCCGCCGTCGAGCGTGCCCTTCGACACCGCGTCGAGCAGGCCGAAGGGTGGCACCACCGCGCCCGCCGGCAGCACTTCGATCTTGAGTTCGCCGCCGGTCATGTCGTTCACCTTCTTGGCGTAGTCGAGCGCGTACTCGTGGAATATATCCTTCGACGGCCAGGTGCTCTGGAACCGCAGCGAGGTTACCTCCGCGCGCGAGATCATCGGGAATCCGATCGCGGCCGCACCGCCCACGGAAGCCGCCGTAGCCGTCAGAAATTTCCGGCGCGTCATCGAGCGGGATTTCTTCAGGTTTGCGGATTTCGATTTGCTTGTTTTCTTGTTCATCGCTTCCTCCTTGTTGCAAGTTGTCTGTGAAAAGTAAAGACATCCGGTATCCAAATAACACTGTGTTAGTCTACTCTCGTGTGGCGGGGCATATCCAGCAATGGTCCATGTTATTCCGGAGGGAGGTACCGTCTTTATCGCGGCGGCGGGTGTATGATTTGAAAACCGGAAAAGGCCTTATTGCGGTGCACCCGGAGACGGGTTGCCGGCCGCTAACAGCCGGGAATCCTGACCAGGTTTAGTTTAATTTTCACAATGCGCAATCCGCGGGAAACGTATCCATCCGTCCGCTCAAGTCAGCCACAGCTTTCCCGGCGCGTCGGGAATTTCACGCACCAGGCGCGGTACCAGATAGCCGGGCAATTGCCGGTTAAGCTCCGCCATCAGGCGCCGAGCGGCGGCCTCCTCCACCTCGAAGTGCGCCGCACCCTGGGCCTTGTCGAGCATGTGCAGGTAATAAGGCAAAACTCCCGCCGCGAACAATTTTTCACTCAGCGCCATCAGCGCTTCGGTACTGTCATTGACACCGCGCAACAACACGGACTGATTGAGCAGCTCCGCGCCGGACGTCTTGAGGCCCGCCAGCGCCGTTATCACCGAAGCATCAATTTCATTGGCATGATTCGCGTGCACGACCACCGCCGTCTTGAGCCGCGTCGCTCCGAGCCAGTCGCGGAGCTCATCGTTCACGCGCTCGGGCAACACAATAGGCACGCGGGTGTGCAGACGCAGACGCCGGAGATGCGGGATCGCGTCCAGACGCCGCGCCAGGTCGGCGAGACGGCGATCGGACATGCTGAGCGGATCGCCGCCGCTCAGGATGACCTCGGTGATCGACTCATCGCCGGCGATGTAGTCCAATGCCTGGCGCCACTGATCGATGGTAGGGTTGGCGTCAGCGTAGGGAAAATGACGGCGGAAACAATAGCGACAATGCACGGCGCAAGCGCCGGTGGCCGTCAGCAGCACGCGTCCGTGATATTTGTGCAGCACGCCGGGGACGACCATGGCGGAAAGATCGCCGACCGGATCGGCGCCGAAACCCTCGACCGCGAGGCATTCCTCGGCCAGCGGCAATACCTGGCGCAGCAAGGGGTCGCGCGGGTCGCTGGGTCGCATGCGCGCCACGAACC
>NZ_JBAVEJ010000099.1:0-2376 GCF_049587675.1 Sulfuricaulis sp.
GGGCCACAATAGGGATTCCCGGAAAGTCGGTTGGAACCCGTTTCCCCTTTAAATCCGTAATAGTCTGAATGGGGGAATCCTTGCGAACGTAAAAGCCGAGCTGGATCGCGCCCCCGAGGAGGAGAAGCCGAATATTCTTGAACGGCCTCTTGTACAGCACGATTCCCTTGTAGGAGGTCACCGCATCGGCGCTGGTCAACACGCCCATATCGGTGTTGCCCTCGTTCATCGACGGAAGCCATGCCGGCGGTCCGCCAAATGGCTGAACGCGTACGGTCATTGGTGAGTGAAGACTCACGACCGTCGCGATGCCGGTACCGATCTGGTTGTAGAGCGTTCCGACGGCGTGCGTAGCGATATTGGCGCTACGCGGGACCTGGGCGAGCGCCGGCGTCTGGCTCAATGCGATTGACGCTATTCCGATTCCTACCACCCATTTTTTCATCATTTGCTTCCTCCCTTTTTCGAGCCAACATTCCGGTCCATTGCACTTCTGATAGACACGGCTCGCGGCGCATGGTTTCGCCTTATCGGTGATTCACTACCATCTACTTGAACGGCGTACCTCCGCGAATTGTTTGCCGCGATCATCCACAACGCTAGGCCCTTAGCATCAGATTTCGATAGGGATCGACCTCGCAGGTGAAGCCTGGCAGCACGAGCACCGTGGTGGTCTTGTCGTCGATGAGTGCCGGGCCTGCCACCTTGTGGCCGGGCTGCATCCTGTCCCAATCGTAGACCGGGGTATCCAGGCGGGCCGGATTGCCGTCGAACAGGCAGGCGCGCGAACCGCGGCGTGCGGTCTCGACATCGGCGCTCGCCTTGTGCGTCATGGCCATCTGCAACGGTCGCCGCGGTGCGGTGACTTTGAGCCGGAAGGTGAGAAACTCCGCTTCGCGCCAGCCCATCGAGTAGGTGTACATTTTCTCGTATTTGGCGTGGAAATTCTGCAGCAGCAGCTTCAAGGTCTCGGCGTTCAGCGCCTCGGCCGGCAAGTCCACCTCCACTTCGTGAAACTGCCCGACATAGCGCATTTCCACGGTGGACTGGAACGACAGTTGCGCCTCGGGGATGCCGATGCGGGCGAAGTCTTCGCGCGCCTGGCGCCGCATGTCGGCATACAATTCGCCGATCTCGGCAAAATCCAGCTGCTTCTGCCGGCGCGCGCAGGAACGGGCATATTCAAACCCGAGGTCCATCGCGAACATGCCAAAAGCGCTCATCAGAGCGGCTACCCGCGGCACGATCACCAGCGGAATGGAAAGTTGCCGCGCGATCGCTGCCGCATGAATGCCCCCGGCACCGCCGCCGGCCACCAGGGTGAAATCGCGCACATCGTATCCTTGCTTGGTGCACACCTCGGTGATGAGGTCGGACATCACCGTGTTGATGGTCGTGAATATCGCCTGCGCCGCCTGGCTCTCGTCCATCTTCAGGCTGCTGCCCACGCGCGCCACCGCAGCATGCGAGCGCGCCACGTCGAGCTTGATGTCGCCGCCGAGAAAATAGTCGGCCGGGATGTAGCCAAGCACGAGATCCGCGTCGGTGACCGCGGCTTCCTCGCCCTTGCCATAGGCCGCAGGACCGGGGTCGGCGCCCGCACTCTGCGGACCGACCCGCAGCAGGCCGAGACCGTCAATGCGCGCCAGCGAACCGCCGCCGGCACCCACCGTCGGCACTTCCACCATCTTGATGGCTACCCGGTGCTCGCCAACCCAGGAGTCGATGGTGGTCGGAATCTCGCCGTCCTTGATCACGCAGATGTCGAAGCTGGTGCCGCCCATGTCCATGGACAGCAAATTGTTCTTGCCGTGCAGATTACCCAGATAGGTCGCCGCCGAGGGCGCCGCCGCCGGGCCGGAGTTGAGCAGGTACACGGCGCGGTCGACGCATTCGTCCACCACCTGCACCAGACCGTTGGCGAGCATCATCAGCAGCCGGCCGCGGAAGCCGTGCGCCTTCAGGCCGCTTTGCAGGTTGACCAAATAGCGGGTCACCGCCGGACCGATATAGGCGCTCACCACCGCGGTGGAGAAGCGCTCGAACTCCCGCCATACCGGCAGAATTTCGTGCGAGGTGGTCACGTACACCTCGGGAGCCATTTCCTGCACGATACGCTTGGCTTTGAGCTCGTTCGTGCCGTTGGCATAGGAGTGCAGAAAACAGATCGCAATCGCCGTGCACCCTTCATCGAGCAGCTTGCGCGCCGCCACCCGCAGCTCCGCTTCGTTCAGCGGCGTGTCGATCCGCCCGTCGTAGAGCGAGCGCTCCTCGACGCCGAGGCGCAGATCGCGGAACACGAGCGGCTTGTACGGCTCGATGAACATGTCAAACATCGATCCGTGCAGATTCCTGATACCGCGGCGCATCTCGAGG
>NZ_JBAVEJ010000100.1:0-10462 GCF_049587675.1 Sulfuricaulis sp.
ATATAGTTCTTATTTAAGTTTATATTCTAACCACCTGTATTAAAGGGGGATTCAATATAATGATAAGCGCGCAAAAGCTAGCAGAACGGCCCCGGCTGGCCATCAATGAATTCAGCCGGAGATTGGGGGATTACAAACGCTGGCGCGACGAATTAATCGAGATCATCAACGAATACCAAACGTGGGTGGAAAGCCACGGACTCGCGAGCGGCGAGGAGGATTTGCAGCTTTACGAGCTCATCGATGCACTCCGCTCCGACAAGCTCACCATCGCGCTGGTGGCTGAATTCTCCCGCGGCAAAACCGAACTCATCAACGCCATTTTCTTCGCCGATCAACGGCAACGACTGCTCCCCTCGGAAGCCGGCCGCACCACCATGTGTCCGACGGAATTGCGTTACGACGAAAGTGAACCGCCGTGCCTCAAGCTTCTGCCGATTGAGACGCGCAAAACCGCCACCACAATTTCAGAATACCGCCGCACACCCGCCGCCTGGACCGTGATGCCGCTGGATCTCGATTCGCCAAAGAAAATTGCCGAGACCTTTCAGCAGATCGTCAAAACCAAGCCGGTCGACGTGGATCAAGCCGAAGAGCTTGGTCTCTATTTTCACGATGCGGAGCATATGTCGCAGCTGCTCAACAACGATGGCACGGTGGAGATTCCGGTCTGGCGGCACGCCATCATCAATTATCCGCACCCGCTGCTGAAACGGGGACTGGTGGTGCTCGACACACCAGGACTCAATGCACTCGGCACCGAGCCGGAACTGACGCTGAGCATGTTGCCGGGCGCACAGGCTGTGCTGTTTGTGCTCGCGGCCGATGCCGGCGTTACCAAAACCGATCTGGAAGTCTGGAAGAATCACGTCTGTCCCGCCAGAGGAAACAGGGCCGAAGGTCGCCTGGTGGCGCTTAATAAGATCGACACGTTGTGGGATGAGCTGAGCAATGATGCCGCCATCGCTGCAGCGATCGCGCGCCAATCGCAAGACGCTGCACGGGCACTCGGCATCGGCAAGAATCAGGTAATTGCTGTCTCCGCTCAGAAAGGCTTGCTCGGCAAAATCAAGTCGGATTATGCGCTGATCGAGCGTAGTGGATTGCCGTTGTTGGAAACAAAATTATCGGACGATATCATCCCGGCACGTCAGGAACTGTTGCGCGAACGCGTGATCCACGACATCGGCTCCATGGTCGAAACCACCAGCGCGATGATCGAGGCAAGGCTTAGCGCCGTAGCGGAACAGATCGAGGAGTTACAGGCGCTTGGTGGCGAAAACCGCGACGCCATTCATGACCTGGTCACGCGGTTGCGCGATGAAAAACAGGCCTATGACCAGACGCTCGTGAGCTTTCAGAACATGCGCGCGGTGCTTTCCGATCAGGTCAAGATTCTGCTCGATTATCTGAGCGTCGAGGCCTTTGATGACCTGGCGGAAAAAACCCGTCAGGGGATGGCGGAGTCGTGGACCACCCCGGGATTACGCGAAGGAATGAAGATCCTCTTCGACGGGGCCCTCGATTCAATGGAAAGGGCCAACAAGCAGACCCAACAGATAAGGGTCCTGGTTCAGGCCGTCTACAGCAAGTTTCACAGCGAACATGGGTTGGCCAAGATCAAACCGGTCAACTTTTCATTGCTGCCCTACCGCAGTCGGCTGCAAAAGCTGTATGAGGAGGCCGAGAGGTTTCGCAACAGCCCGATGATGATCATCACGGAACAGCACTTTGTGGTACAGAAATTTTTCGTCACCTTGGTCGGCCAGGCGCGCGAGCTATTCAGCGAATGCAACACCGCTGCCCGTGCCTGGAGCAAGGCGATCATGGCGCCAATCCTGTCGCAGGTACGCGAGCACAAAATCCTCATGGATCAGCGGCTCGAAAATCTGAAACGGGTCCACGAGAATTTCGACAACCTCAGCGGCCGCATCGCCGAGCTGGAATCGAATCACCAGAATCTTGAAAACCAGCAGCTGGTCATCCGCAACATGCTGCGCAAGATCAACCAACCGCTGCCAGTTGACCCCTAAACTCCCACCGTTCCACGACTCTCGGGCCTGATGGTGTTCCTGCGTTGACACAAAAAAAGGCCGGAAGGGTTTCCCCTTCCGGCCCGGTGCATCCGATGAAACGGATTATTACTTTGCGGCCTCCGGAGCCGCAGACGCGGTGGCCGTCAGGGTCTGATCGATCGACGAGAAGATGATACTCGGGATCAGGGTGTTCTTGGCGAACGCCATGTAACCGGAATCCCAGAAGTACAGCTGCATGCGCCACATCTCGCCGTACTGCACCACCTTGGTCTCTTTGCCGTCATTGATGACAAGCACTTCCATCGGCATGGCCGGTGTATGGTCCACGCCCGGATAGGGCGCGTCCTTGGTCTTGCCATCACTGCGGAAGTCGGAGTTGATGCGGATACATTTGTTCTCGGTGTACTCGTTGGTAATGCCGAAGTAAACCGCGTTGGCGCCCACTGGAATCTTGCTCACCAGAGTCCAGCCGGAAGAGTCATCCGCGCCCTTGTCCTTGCTTGCAGCCAGCGATTTCTCCACGCGGGCTACCACGGCGTTAAAGTTCTCGGCCTTGTCCTTGAATACATCATTCTGGCTTTCCTTCCAGTTACGGAACTTAGCCATCATCTTGGCCGGACCGTCACCGTTGAACTTGTTCAACGTACTCTCGGTGCGAATCGGTTCAAGCTGCACAGAAACCTGCTTACCCGGAACCTTGGCGACGACGTCCTTGATTTCCTGCGCAGCCGCTTTCGCCGCGGTCAACAGATTGGCGTAGTTCTTGGAGCCGGCGTAGAAGACCATCGCGTGAGCAGTCGGATTGCCCATGTTGATCTGGACCTTCTTGCCTTCGCCAAACTCGTACACGCCGATGCGCAGCACCTGCGCCGAGATGGTGTCCGGCGACTCACCCTTGGCCGCTTCCATGTAAGCAGGCGACGTCAGAATGTAGACCCGGGCCCGCTGTGCCTTGTCGGTGAGGGCCAGGTCGCGCTTGGCTTGCAGGCTTAGCTTGGATTCGGGCAAGGCCTTTTCCAGCGCCGCCGTCGTGTCATCGAATGATCCCGACGCCTCCAGAATGCGCTCAAAAATCCCGTATTCTTCCGCCGCAAAGGCGTTGCCGATCCCCAATACGAACGCAAAAATCAGGGCAATAAGCTGGCTAAGCTTTGTAGATTTAGACTTCATTTGGACTCTCCTCCTCAAATGCCTCTTAGTTGAAACTGCTTTTACAGGTTTCTTATCCGTTATGGACTTAAACCCCTGCCGAGCATTGTGCTGATTCTCGCGCTAGTCTGCAACTGCTTGTCAAAATATTTGATTTTCTTATTGATTATATTGGACTTTTTAAGAGTTTCTCGTAAAAAATACATGCATTAATTTATCCCTGAAGGACGGCGCTTGACCCCTCATCGGCAAAGCCGGTGATGGGTCAAAATCGTTCAGGTCTAAATAATTAACCGGAAGTGGTTGCCAGGAAGGCAGCCGCAGGATTTACGGGTTGAGATTCAGAACCTTAAGGACAGTGATGGCCTGGTTGAAACCCTGATCGGCGGACATGTGCCATAACCGCACGGCCTCGTCCTGATTCTCGTCCACGCCTTCGCCCTTCATGTACATGAGACCAAGATTGAACTGCGCCGCTGCATATCCCTGTTTGGCGGCCATGGCCCACCACTTCACGGCCTCGGCAGGGTCCGGCATCACACCAGTTCCCTCGGCATAATACAGGCCCAGATTGAATTGGGCTTCCGAATGCCCCTGCAGGGCGGCCATGCGCCACCATTGTAAGGCGGCATTGAAATCGCGCGTGACACCGGTTCCAGTGGCATAGAGTACACCCAGATTGTACTGGGCAATGGCATGTCCCTGTTCGGCCGCCTTGCGATACCAGCGCACCGCCTCGATCATGTCCTTGGCAACGCCCCCGTCACCGCGGTTGTACAGAACCGCCAAGGTAAACTGCGCCTCGGTATCGCCCTGCTCGGCAAGCGATTTCCATACCTTCACCGCCTCGGAGCGATGACCGCTGTTATATTGCACCAGCGCAACCTGATTCGAAGCAATGGGATGTTCAATCTGGTGGGTTTCCGTGCGAATTTGAATTGCCGGAAAGGGCGATTCCGATAGTGCCGCTGACAACGACGCACTGCACAGCACCGATACCAGTCCCAACACGGCTCTTGCCGCCCTCACGCGGGCAAAGCACGCGTTTCTTTCCTTTGTAACGCCGGACATGACCCTCTCCCCGAATTTAAAAATACGTTTGTCTTTAGGCCGAAAATGCAAGAGCTATGCCACCCGGTATAAAGCTTTAAAATCAAAGGGTTGATCGGCCGGCCGCGGCGCTGTTTTCCCTGTTAAATGGTCGAAATCAGGCGCCGGTTGACGATTCTTGGAGGATCGGTTGTCTTGCGGATCAGATTTTCCGGCCGAGGTGCCCGCGGCAGGAAAATCACCGCCCTGCCATCCATCCCGCCGGCGCGCTCACCCTCAGGCGAACCGGAAATCAAGAAGGCAGGTGGCGGTGCTAAGATAAAATAGTTTTCACGTCCGCCGAAAACGGCGACGCGACATTCAAACCGAAAACAATTCGAGACACCCGTGCCCAAACAAAAACTGCTCAGATCAAAAATGTTCTGGGTGGGCATTCTTTATTTTGCGCAGGGCTTCCCCTTCGGACTTTTCTACGATGTTTTTCCGGTCCACTTCCGCCAGCTCGGTGTCGACCTGCGCGAGATTGGTTTTCTCTCGCTGCTTGGGCTGGCCTGGACCATCAAATTTCTCTGGGCGCCGGCAGTGGATCATTACCGCTATCACCGCCGCTGGATGCTGGCGGTGGATCTCGCCATGGGCGTGGTGTTGCTGTTCCTGTCGATGCAGGCGGGTTTCGGTCCGCCGGTGTGGATCGCCATCGGCGTGTTCACCCTGCTCTCTGCCACCAATGACGTCGCGATCGACGGCTACACCATCGAGTTCCTGAATAAAAATGAACTGGGGCTGGCGAACGGCATCCGCATCGGGATGGGTCGCGTCGGCATCCTTGCCGCGGGCGTGATCCTCATACTCAGTGATTATCTCGGTTGGCCCGGCGCCTACACCGCGGCCGCCGGGATCCTGGCCGTGCTCGGCATCGTCTGCCTTTATGCGCCCAAAGAGCTGTCCTTCGGGGTGCGCAAACCGATGACGCTCGGAAGCGAATTTGCCGGTATCCTGCGCCGGCCGCACGCGTTTGCGTTGGTACTCTTGTTCCTGCTCGGAACCCTGTGGCTGATCAACAATGCCACGCACTCGTCAGGCAAGGTGGAAGGCTTCTGGTGGTATGCCTTCGGTATCGCCGGCGCGCTGCTGGCATTGAGTTTCGTGCGGCGGGGTCCGACGAAATCGGCAAAAAACAATGACACGAAACTGACTGAAGGTCCGATGTTCGGCGCGCTGATGGAAATGCTTCAGCGTCCTTATATCATTCCGGTCATCGTGTTCGTGCTGATCTTCAAGCTCGGTGACAGCTCCATGGGTTTCATGGTCAAGCCATTCTGGGTGGATGCCGGCTTCACCGCAACCCAGATCGGGCTGGTGTCGGTCAATCTCGGGCTGATCCTGTCGATCACCGGTGGCATCGTCGGCGGCTGGTTCACTGACCGCGTGGGCATATTCAAAGCGCTGTGGATACTCGGATTGTTTCAGGCGCTGTCCAACATCGGTTACGTGTGGGCCGCCTCCACCCTGCCGCTTGCGAGCAGCGGCGCACCGATGCTGCCGGACTACAAGATCATTCTCTACGGCGCGAGCGCGTTCGAATCCTTCACCGGCGGGCTCGGCACCGCCGCGTTTCTCGCGTTCCTGATGGCGATCGTGAACAAGCAGCATTCGGCGACCGAGTACGCGATCCTGTCCTCGGTGTTCGCGCTGTCACGCCAGCTTGCCGGTTATGCTTCCGGCTTCGGCGCGCACTATATGGGCTACGCGCACTATTTCCTGCTGACGTTTTTTCTGTCATTCCCGGCCTATGTGTTTCTGCCGTGGGTGAAGAAAATGCTGGACTACGCGGAACAGCAGAAAGGCTGGGGGCAGGGATAAAAGCCTGGGGGAAATTAATTAAAGCTGGATATCAATTATTACTGTCAGCTTCGATCAACTCGTCCAGTCCGCCTTCCATGTGCAGTTCGGTCAGTTCGGTGAAACCGCCGATGCACTTGCCGTCGATCACGATCTGCGGCACCGTGCGTGCACCGTTGGTGACCTGCGCGAACTCGCGCAGCTTGCTCTTGTCGATGTCCACACGCACCTCGTCGAACGGGATGTTCCACTTCTGCAGCAGTTGCTTGGCCTTGGTGCAATAAGGACAAATACCGGTGCTGTAAACCGTCACTCGCGCCATATTATTTTTTCAGCTCTCCGGTGATCATAGGTTGTCATTATCCCGGAGTGGAGGGAAAAATCGAGGATGATTGCGGCGTAATTGTCGAATCGCCTTCGGCGATGATGAAAAAGCTAATTGCGGTTCCCCGCACCGCGGGCGGGTTTCCTTCTTTTCTCGTGCAAAGAAAGGTAACCCAGGGTGCAGGGGCGGAGCCACCCGCAATAAGCTGTTGAGATCGCGCGCAAGGCGCGCGATACCCTTTAAAGCCTGGATGCCCGCCTCCGCGGGCATGACAAAAAGACAGCTTTCGCGGAGATGACAACAACATCTTCGACTAAAGCTTGTAATCGTAATCAATAGTCAGCGGCGCGTGATCGGAGAACCGCTTGTCCTTATATATGCGCTCCTTCTCCGCCTTTTTCGCGATGCCCGGCGTCGCGATCTGGTAGTCGATACGCCAGCCCACGTTCTTCTCGTACGCCCGTCCGCGATTCGACCACCAAGTATATTGATCGGGCTTGTCGTTGAGAGTGCGGAACACGTCCACCCAGCCGAGTTCGTCGAACACCTGCGTGAGCCAGTCGCGCTCCTCCGGCAGGAAGCCGGAATTCTTCTGGTTCGATTTCCAATTTTTTAAATCGATTTCCTTGTGCGCGATGTTCCAGTCGCCGCAAAGAATATATTCACGCCCATCGCCACGCAGCTTCTTCAGCACGGGGAAGAAGTGTTCCATGAATCGAAACTTGGAGTCCTGGCGGTGCGGACCAGCGGAGCCCGACGGCAGGTAAAGGGAAACGACGCTGAGCTTTCCGAAGTCGGCCTGCAAATAGCGTCCTTCGTCGTCGTGTTCTTTGGAACCAAAACCAACGCGCAGACTATCCGGCTCGCGGCGGCTGTAGAGCGCCACACCGGCGTAGCCCTTCTTTTCAGCGCAGTTGAAAAACCCGTGAAAACCTTTGGGCGTGAGCATCTGGTCGGTCAGATCGGCCTGCTGCGCCTTGACCTCCTGCAGGCACACGACCTCCGCGTTTTGGCGCGCCAGCCACTCGAACAGGCCTTTCTTGGCCGCGGAGCGGATGCCGTTGATATTGAGCGTTATGACGCGCATGGGTTTTTATCATAACCGACTTTCCACGCCGTGACTCGCCGATTAGAATCGCGGCCATGAAAGACTACCAGCGCGAGTTCCTCGATTTCGCCATCGAGTGCCAGGCACTGCGATTCGGCGAATTCACCCTCAAATCCGGGCGGGTCAGTCCGTATTTCTTCAACAGCGGATTGTTCAATACCGGCCACAAACTGGCGCGGTTGGGGCAGTTCTACGCCCGCGCCATCGCCGACAGCGGTCTCGCCTTCGACATGGTTTACGGCCCCGCCTACAAGGGCGTGCCGCTGGCCTGCGCCACGGCCATGGCGATCGGCGATCGCGACGTGCCGTACGCCTTCAACCGCAAGGAATTGAAGAAATACGGCGAGGGCGGCATCATTATCGGCCACCCACTGCAGGGGAAAGTGCTGATCGTGGACGACGTCATCTCCGCCGGCACCTCGATCCGGGAATCGGTGCAGATCATCAGGACCGCCGGCGCCACGCCGGTCGGGGTGGCCATCGCCCTCAATCGCCAGGAACGCGGCGAAGGCACGACATCCGCGGTACAGGAAGTGGAAACGACGCTGGGGCTGCGCGTGATCAGTATCGTCGCGCTCGAGACGCTGCTGGATTATTTGGATGGGAAAGACGGCGGGCGCCGTTATCTCGATGCCATCAACGCCTACCGCCGCGCCTACGGGACCTGAACCAGTTCGGCCCGGCTATTTTTCAGTTTCGTTCCGGTCTTTTTCCAGCGATTCGCGCCGCTCATGGTAGCGCGTGATCTGCGTCTGCTTGGCCATGCGGATGGAGCCGTCATGTACCGCACCACGCGCGATGGCCACCACCGGGCTCGTGATCTTGCCGCGCACGAAAGCCGTGCGTGACAGTTCCAGCTTGGTCGTCGCGTGAATGTCGCCTTCCACGTGGCCCGCGATCACGATCGACGAGGCACGGATGTTTCCTTTCCAGCGGCCGCCTTCGCCCAGCACCAGCGTGCCTTCGATCTCGCACTCGCCATGCACCGTACCGTAGACGATATGGTTGTCCTTGCCCTGAATCGTGCCCATGTACACGGACTGCGGCCCGAGCATCCCGGTAAAGTCACCGACGTGGTCGAGGGTGCGGCGGCGCTGTTTTTTGCCGAATTTCCTCAGTATCTCTTCAATCTTCAAACCTGGATTTCCCATTCTGGTTTCTTGCCTCGCTGCAACCGGCCTTTCCCAATAGTAGCAGGCGCCGCAACCGGTGGGGTCAAACGACAAGTTTGAGTCCCACCAGCACCGTGACGATTTCAAAGGCGCGCTTGATCCAGAAATTGCCCTTGACGATGGACCAGTGTGCACCGAGATAGCCGCCGACAAGCGATCCCAGCAACAGCGCCGGCAGCCACGACCAGCGAATCTCGCCAAGGAGGCCAAGCGTGATCGCGCCGGCACCGTTCCAAAACAGACCCACCAGCACCAGCGTGTAAGCCACCGCGCGGCGATAGTCGAGACCGAACCAGCGCACCAGCCACAGGGTGCAGAACAGCCCGGTACCGGAGGTGAGCGATCCGTTGAGCACGCCGACCACGAACAATCCCGCACCGCCCAAGGCGTATCCGCGCCGCGTGCGGTGAACCGGCACATGCTCCAGACCCAGTTTCTTGTGGAGGAAGGAATAGACGCCGATCCCGATCGTCAGAATGCCGAGTGCGACGCGCGCGATCGCGTCCGGCACATCGAGAATGTAGGCGGCCCCCAGCACCACGCCGGGAAGTCCCGTGGCCAGGATAAAAAGCGAAAATTTCCACTCGAGCGATTTCTCACGCAGATGCCGCAGCGTCGCTCCCACGCCGAGCGCGACGCTCGCGATCTTGTGGGTGGCGAGCGCCACCCCGAAGGGGAGGCCAAGGAAGATCAGTGCCGGAAACTGCAGCAATCCCGCACCGCCGCCGGCGAACGCGGAGAACACGTTTGCCACCAGCGACACCAGCAACAGAACAAGCTGCTCGGTCCAGTTCACCGGCGTGCCGGATGGCAGAGGTCGTTCCGGGGGGTCATGACCGCGGATTATGGCACAGATCGCCGGGCCGCCATGGCCGGGCGCCGTCTTTCGGCGACCCCCTGCCGCACAGCGGGCGCGGTTGACATAGTTACAAGCCAACGCCTATCTTGAATTAATTACTTCTGCATCAGTCACCGGTATCGGCTCCGGCAGCGGATGCGGGACCAATAATTAATATTCATTAGGTAATATGTTATTTAGGTGGCTGGAAAACCTTGCCCATGGCCAGACAGTGGATTGAGTCAGTGCCTTTTTTTACACGGCTCATGCCGCCCCGATAACCAAGGAGTCATCCTGATGTCACGGAACAAACTTGTCTTTGCCTTGATCCTCGCTCTCGGCCTATGTCTGCCCGTGATGGGCCTGCACGCCGCATCGGGTCCAACGACCATCAAGAAATGCAAGGATGCCACCGGCCAGTGGCACTATGGCGATAGTGCCGCCGAAGAATGCGCCAAGTCGAAGGTCACGGTGATGTCGGAAGAAGGCACGACCAAAAAGGTGATTGCCGCGCCGCCGACCGAACAGGAACTCAAGGAACACGAAGCGCGCCAGGAAACCGAAGCGGCGGAAAAGCAGAGAGCGGCGGATCAGGCTAAAAAAGATGCGCTGCTCCTGTCCACCTACGGTGGGGAGGACGACATCATTTATATCCGCGACCGCAAGATTGCGCAGATCGAATCCTCGGTCAAGGCGAGCGAGGAAACGCTGAAAAACCTGCGTGCGGCACTCGCTCGCATGGAGGCGCAGGCCGCGGACGAAAGCAAGGGAAACAAGGCGGCGGATCAAACCACCGTGAAAAACATCGAGCAAACCAAGAAACAGATCGCGCGGCATGAGAGCGTGGTCGCAGAGAAGCACAAGGAACAGGAAGCCTTGCGCAAACAATACGCCGACGAAATGGAACGCTACCGCGAAATCAAGAAAAGCCAGGCCGCCAAG
>NZ_JBAVEJ010000101.1:0-4413 GCF_049587675.1 Sulfuricaulis sp.
CTTGGCGGCCAGGACCTTGGTCAGAGCCGCGGTGAGCGTGGTCTTGCCGTGATCGACGTGGCCGATGGTGCCGACGTTGAGGTGCGGTTTGGTGCGTGCGAATTTTTCCTTGGACACGGGATGCCTCGTTAATTATCTCTATGTCAGTTGAACGTAATCTTCGAAAACCATTTCGTAATAAATTCTGGAGCCCATAATCGGAATCGAACCGATGACCTCTTCCTTACCAAGGAAGTGCTCTACCGACTGAGCTATATGGGCGGATGTAATCAGCCCAGCCTATACTGGAGCGGGTAGTGGGAATCGAACCCACATCATCAGCTTGGAAGGCTGAGGTTCTACCATTGAACTACACCCGCCTTGGATGTATTTGTAATTGATGAACCCAGCTTGTCCTGCTTCGCGCAGTTCATCTCGCCCCCAACCTGGTGGAGGGGGGTGGATTCGAACCACCGAAGGCAGAGCCGTCAGATTTACAGTCTGATCCCTTTGGCCGCTCGGGAACCCCTCCGGAAAAAATGAAGCCGCAAATTTTGCGTGACTGGGCCTTGCTTGTCAACCGATATCCTTGATTTTTTACACAAACTCTTCCGATAATCACTGACCGGCAACTGCCGATCCGTGACTCCTGCGAATGAGATTGAGCGCCGATCCGGCCATGAACCAGGCAATCTGGTCCCGGGTCAGGCTGTGCAGAGCAAAAAACGTCTCCTGGCTGCCGTCAGCATGGGTAATTCGGGCCTCGATCTTCTGCCCGGGGGCCAATTTGTCGAGACCGATGAAGCTCAGCCGGTCATCCCGGCGGAGGCGGTCGTAGTCGGCCGGATCGGCAAACGTCAGCGGCAATACGCCCTGTTTCTTGAGATTGGTCTCGTGAATACGGGCAAAACTGCGCGTCAGCACCACCCGGCAGCCGAGGAAACGGGGGCTCATGGCAGCATGCTCGCGCGAACTGCCCTCGCCGTAATTCTGGTCGCCCACCGCCACCCAACCCAGCCCCTGGGCCTTGTACGCCCGGGCGATTTTCTGCAATTCCTCGCCGGACTGACCGACCAGGACATTGAAGCCGGTTCCGGGCTTGTCGCTGAAAGCGTTATCCGCCCCGGTAAACATGTTGTCGCTGATGCGATCGAGATGGCCGCGGAACTTGAGCCACGGCCCCGCCGGGGAAATATGGTCAGTCGTGCATTTGCCCCGCGCCTTGAGCAGCACCGGCAGGTTCTGGTAACCCGCGGTCTTGTCCACCGGCTCGAACGGCGCGAGCAAGGCGATCCGTTCGCTTTTCGGATTGACCAACACTTTTCCGGCGGCGGGATTCTCAACCGGCGCGACATAGCCTTCGCTGCCGCGATCGAAACCCTTGGCCGGCAATTCCGCGGCGCTCGGCGCCTCGAGCGTGAGCATGCCACCGTTAAATTTCACGCCTTCATGAATCGGGTCCGAGTCCAGCCGCCCGGACAGCGCGTACGCCACGACCACCTCGGGGCTGGCGATAAAGGCCAGCGTGCTCGGATTGCCGTCGTTGCGTTTGGGGAAGTTGCGATTGTAGGAAGTCAGGATCGAATTCTTCTCGCCCTTGGCAATATCGGTGCGCTCCCACTGGCCGATGCACGGCCCGCAGGCGTTGGCCAGCACCGTGGCGCCGATCGCCTCGAGATCCGCGAGCAATCCGTCGCGCTCGATCGTTGCACGCACCTGCTCCGATCCCGGCGTGACCATGAGCGGTACGAGCGCGTGCAAGCCCTTCGCTTTCGCCTGGCGCGCGACGTGCGCGGCACGACCGATGTCTTCATAAGAAGAATTGGTGCAACTGCCGATCAACGCCGCCTTGAGTCCGGCCGGGTAGTCGTGCGACTTCACGTCGGACGCCATCTGCGATACCGGTCGCGCGAGATCGGGCGTGTGCGGACCGACGATATGCGGTTCGAGCCGGGACAGATCGATCTCCACGACCTGGTCGTAATGTTTGCCGGGATTCGCGAGCACGTCGGCGTCAGCCGTCAGATGCTCCGCGAGGCTCGCGGCCAGACTCGCCACTTCGGCGCGCCCGGTCGCGCGCAGATAGTCGGCCATGCGCTTGTCGAACGGAAACACGGAGGTCGTGGCACCCAACTCCGCGCCCATGTTGGTCACGGTCGCCTTGGCGGTACAGGAAAGCGATTCGGTCCCCGGACCGAAGTACTCGATGATCTTGTTGGTGCCGCCGGCCACCGTCAGTATGCCGGCGAGCTTGAGGATCACGTCCTTGCCGCTGGTCCAGCCGGACAATTTCCCCGTCAGTCGCACGCCGATCAGTTTCGGCCACAGCAGTTCCCACGGCATGCCGACCATCACGTCCACGGCATCCGCGCCGCCGACGCCGATCGCGAGCATGCCGAGACCGCCGGCGTTCGGCGTGTGCGAATCGGTGCCGATGATGAGGCCGCCGGGGAAAGCGTAGTTCTCGAGAATCACCTGATGGATGATGCCCGAACCCGGCTTCCAGAAACCCATGCCATATTTATTCGACGCCGAGGCGAGGAAGTCGTACACCTCCTTGTTCGTGCTCTCGGCGACTTCGAGATCCTTGATCGCGCCGACCTTGGCGCGGATGAGGTGATCGCAATGCACCGTCGTCGGCACCGCCGCCTCGCTGCGGCCCGCGGTCATGAACTGCAGGATCGCCATCTGCGCCGTGGCATCCTGCATCGCCACGCGATCCGGATTCAGCGCCACCGTGGTCTGGCCGCGCTCCGGCAGGTCCGCATTCAGATCCGCCTTGTGCGCGAACAGGATCTTTTCCGCGACCGTCAGCGGACGACCCACGCCACGCCGCACAGCGGCCATGCGCGCCGGCAGGGACTGGTAATAATGACGAACCGTGGCGACGGCGTCGGCAGGAGTCTTTTCCATGGCGGTACCTGAAAAACAGCAAAAGGCTTTGCGCGAGGGGCAGGATTGTAAATCAAGGCGGGGTACCTAGGCTATGTTGTCCTCAACTTATCTAACAGGCTGATGAAATGTTAGGCAACCCACTCATATGCCTGGACCTGTTTTATTCAAACCCTGCCTTTTTTAAGTCGAATTATCTGACACCGCGCTCTTTTAGTCGGGCGCCCTTTTTCATGGGAATCATAAATTCTTTCGGCGGAAAGCCGGGTGGCCAGTTCTTTCCGTGCCACTTTGCTCTGGACGCTTTCTTCATAAAGCAAAGCCGCTTCCGGCGCCGGACCACGCCGGACGGACAAGCCCAGCACCCGTACAGCGCATTCATAGGGGCCGACATGGATGCTCAATTCATCGTCAAGCCGAATAGCTTTGGCTGCCTTCACGCGCTCGCCATTCACTTTGACCTTGCCGCCCGCTACCGCCGCCGCGGCCTGTGAGCGAGTTTTGAAAAACCTCGCCGCCCAAAGCCATTTGTCGATGCGGATATGGCTGCCCTCTGTTTCTGCCACGGCAATTCCTGATGACAAGTTGCAGATTCTGGCTGCCTTCTCAGTCGTTCACGTCCAGCCGATAGGCGGTCTTCGCACAGAATCTAGGATCAAGCCTTGATATATTACCAGTACTCTTACCCATGTATTCGTTGCCGCCACTCACTTGTCTCCCCACGGCGCAAAACCGATGGGGCGCTTTTTCTTCGGCTCCGGTGGCGTCATGAGTTCGCGGATGGCGTCGAACACCACCCTGAATTGGGCGTCATATTTCTTCTCCAGCGTCGCGAGCTTGCGCGCGAGATCGGCGTTCGAGGCGAGCATCTGCCGCAGCCGCACGAAGGCGCGCATGATTTCGATGTTGACATGAACAGCGCGATCGCTGTGCAGGACACTGGACAACATCGCGACACCCTGTTCCGTAAAAGCATAGGGCGGGTAGCGTCTCCCGCCGCGTCCGCTCTTTTCGTTTGAGGTCACAATTTGTGACCTCAAAACGGCCAGTTCTTTGGGAGATAACTGGAACATGAAATCATCGGGAAACCGGTCCAGGTTTCGTTTGACGGCCTGTACCAGCACTTTGGTCTCTACTCCATAGAGTTCAGCGAGGTCCGTGCTCAGCAATACTTTCTGACCGCGCAATAAAATGATGCGCTTTTCAATCTGCTCAAGTGGAATTACAGATTTTTTCGCCGTCATTCCCTGGCCCGGTTGTTATGTTGATGACTTGGCCAGTGTAGGGGATTCCCCGCGCCTCCTCAATTCGAGTGTTTGAGGTCGCGATTTGCGACATCAAAAAAAACTGCCTC
Organism: Sulfuricaulis sp.; assembly: GCF_049587675.1. Taxonomy (GTDB): domain Bacteria; phylum Pseudomonadota; class Gammaproteobacteria; order Acidiferrobacterales; family Sulfurifustaceae; genus Sulfuricaulis. The sequence continues at coordinate 4,226 of NZ_JBAVEJ010000101.1, forward strand.
GCTTCAAGGTCACAAAATGTGACCTTAAACCTTTAGATATTTAGTTGCTAACCCAAGCACGGAAATGTGGTCGCAATTTGCGACCACATAACAAACGCCAAACTTGAGGTGCCATTTTGGTACCTCAAACTTGAAGTCACAAATTGTGACTTCAAGTTTGAGGCAAGGGTGTATGGAGCCCGCAGAGG
>NZ_JBAVEJ010000102.1:0-9526 GCF_049587675.1 Sulfuricaulis sp.
GACGTCCGGAACGACCCGTGCATCTGGAGCATGCAGCGCGAGTTCACTGAGCTCCAATAATAAGTTCGACATAATAGGGCCCGCGAAGCGGGCCCTATCTGTTTGGAAATCGAGAGATGGTGGGCGATGCAGGGTTCGAACCTGCGACCCCTGCCGTGTGAAGGCAGTGCTCTACCGCTGAGCTAATCGCCCCTTTGCGGGGAAAACGAGCGCGCAAGTTTACTGCCTGTGGGGAATGAGCGTCAATTCTGCTGATTTTGCCGTCGATTTTCTTTACCATAGGCGTTCGTTCCCAACCATCGAACCATTTCCGTGACCGTCCGCACCCGATTTGCCCCGAGCCCCACCGGTTATCTGCACGTTGGCGGCGCGCGCACCGCGCTGTTTTCCTGGCTGTACGCGCGCAAGCACGGCGGAACCTTCGTCCTGCGCATCGAGGACACCGATCTCGAACGTTCCACCGCCGAGTCGGTGGACGCGATCCTGCAGGGCATGACTTGGCTCGGATTGGAATACGACGAGGGGCCGTTCTACCAGACGCATCGCTTCCCGCGCTATAAGGAAGTGATTGCGACGATGCTCAAGGAGGGCACGGCCTACCACTGCTACTGCACCAAGGAACGCCTGGATAGCCTGCGCGCGGAGCAGATGGCGCGCAAGGAAAAGCCGCGTTACGACGGTAAGTGCCGCCACGGCGTGTCAAATCCGCCGCCGGGGATTGCGCCGGTCGTGCGTTTCAAGAATCCGCTTGACGGCGCGGCGGTAGTGGAGGATCTCATCCGCGGACGTGTGGTGTTCCAGAACAGCGAGCTGGACGATCTCATCATCGCGCGCGGCGACGGTTCACCGACATACAATTTTACCGTCGTGGTCGACGACATGGACATGAAGATTACCCATGTCATCCGCGGCGACGATCACCTCAATAACACTCCGCGCCAGATGAACATGCTGAAGGCGCTCAATTTCACGCCACCGGTTTATGCGCACGTGCCGATGATTCTGGGCCCGGATGGCGCGCGCCTGTCGAAGCGCCACGGCGCCGTGAGCGTGATGCAATACCGCGAGGATGGTTATCTGCCCGAGGCGCTACTCAATTATCTGGCGCGCCTGGGCTGGTCGCACGGCGACCAGGAAGTTTTTTCCATCGATGAGATGATCAAGCTGTTCGATGTCACCAAGGTACACAGCTCAGCCGCGGCCTTTGATCCCGAAAAGCTGACCTGGCTTAACCAGCACTATATTAAGAACAGCGACCCCAAACACGTGGCGCATCATCTGAGTCACCATCTGGGCCGGCAGGGCATCGATCCCGCAGCGGGCGGCCCGGACCTGATCGAGGTGGTCAAGGCCCAGCGCGAGCGTGCCAAGACCCTGGCCGAGATGGCGCAGAACAGCGCATTTTTTTACAAGGACTTTGCGGGCTACGATTCCAAGGACGCCGCGTCGCACCTGAAGCCGGAGGCTGGAAAGCCACTCAAGGATCTGCGTGAACGCCTCGCCGTGCTGACGTTGTGGGAGGCCCAGGCGATTCACGAGGTGGTCGCTGGTGTCGCCGAAGCGCATGGGCTTAAGCTCGGCAAGATCGCGCAGCCGTTGCGCGTGGCCGTGGCCGGCAAGGCGGTCTCGCCGCCGATCGACATGACGCTGATGCTGGTGGGGCGCGAGAAAACGCTCGAACGGCTTGATGCCGCCCTGGAATATATAAGGAAACAAACGGTTACGGCTTGACCCGCCGGTGGACGGGCATGTAAAGTAGCGCGCCTCTGAAGGGGCTATAGCTCAGCTGGGAGAGCGCATGCATGGCATGCATGAGGTCGCCGGTTCGATCCCGGCTAGCTCCACCATTTCACACAAGGGGTTGCGTGCGGACAACCCTTTTGTTTTTTTCAGTCAGTTCATCCGTCCCCATCGTCTAGAGGCCTAGGACACTGCCCTTTCACGGCGGCGACAGGAGTTCGAATCTCCTTGGGGACGCCACTTTTAATTTTATTATTTCAAAGACATCACACCGCCGGCAGTCTGACCCGGCGGTGTATCGGCGTTTGTCGTCGATAAACGGTGGCGGCGTTCAGTGATGGATGGTCATAGAATCATTTCAGGCAAGTTCAAATTGAACCGGGAAGGTTTGGACGGCGGAATGCATGAAAAGAAGGTCTGATTCGGCAGGGAAATCATTTTTCGTTTTTCTGAAAGCGGTGTTCCTGTGCGCTGTTCTCGTGGCGGCATTACCGGCTCAGGCCCAGTGGCTGAGCCGGGATGAGGCCATCATGGGCACGGCCATTCGCGTCGAACTTTGGTCCGACGACAAGGCGGCGGGTGAGGCGGCGATCGACGCGGTGATGGAAGAGATGCACCGCATCGACAGGGAAATGAGCCCGTTCAAGCCAGAGAGCGAACTGTCCCGGATCAACCGCGAAGCGGCCGATCATCCCGTTCCCATCAGCGCGGAAATGTTCGATATCCTTTCGCGCTCCATTGAATTTTCAAAGCTCAGCGGTGGTGTATTCGATATCACCTTCTCCAGCGTTGGGTATATGTACGATTACCGCCGCCACATCAAGCCCACGGACAGTGAGATCGAAATGGCGTTACCCGGCATCAATTATCGCCATCTGCTGCTCGACAAGGACAAACAGACGATCCGGTTTTCCCGGCCCGGCACGCGCATCGACCTGGGAGGGATAGGCAAGGGTTACGCCGTCGATAACTGCATCGCCCTGCTCAAGAAGCGCGGGATTACCCATGCCCTGGTCACAGCCGGCGGGGACAGCCGTGTCCTCGGCGACCGGGAAGGCCGGCCGTGGATGGTCGGTATCCGCGACCCGCGCCGCAAGGACAACGTCGTGGCCGTTATCCCGCTGATCAACTCGGCCATCTCGACCTCCGGAGATTATGAACGTTTCTTCGAGGTCGATGGAGTTCGGTATCACCATATCCTCAATCCCAAAACCGGGCGCTCGGCGACAGGTGTGCACAGTGCCTCGGTCATCGGCCCCGACGCCACCACCACGGACGGCCTGACCAAGCCGGTATTCATCCTCGGACCCGAGAAGGGATTGCAGCTGATCGAATCCATTCCCGGCGTTGACGCGGTGATCATCGATGCCGCGGGCCGGATGTATTATTCATCCGGCTTGCAGAATAAACAGCGCGAAGTTTCCGTTCCTCCCGGATCAATGCTCCCTAAATAGCGAAACGCCTTCAAACGCCGATCCCGATAGGCCGGCAATACCCCCTACCATCTGTCGGCCGATTATCTACGCGTGTAGGAATTGGCAACGATGGCCGGATTTTTTCGGCCAAGGCGTTGAAAAATAATGATAGCGTTACCGACACGCGCGATACAGGGCGCGATGAAGGGCCATACATAAGCGATTTTATCAACATAAAATTAAGGCTCGTTATAAATCAGCTTTGATCAGGGCATAGCCATCGAAAGGTGGTGACGCAAAGCCCCGAGGCTAACGGTGAAATCGTTATCACCCATGCCAGTCGGGCCGCCAGGGCTACACGTAGATTTCCCGGCAGATCAGATCGTCAAACGATCGGGAATCATGGGAGGCGGGATGAAAGCTCTGAAAATTCTGAAGGTTTGTCTTGGTGTAGTTCTCGCTGCAGAAACATTCATATTGACGGGTTGTGGTGCCGCTCCCGGCGGTACAGATACCGCGAGTACGGCGAGCGACGTACCTGTCGCCTATGTAAAGCGGCCGATCAATTCCCAGTCCATGAACAGCGCGGTGGGAAATCCCACGGACAGCGTGACCTTCCATCCTGGCGGAGATCTCTATATTCGAGATATATCCTCGCCCACCGCCACCGAGAAAAACATTACTGCCTCCTATACCCAGGGGCGTGGCGATGTCTCGGATCCGGAAGTCTCCTACGACGGCAAGAAAATCCTGTTTTCCATGAAGGGGCCCGCGGATTCGACCTGGAATATTTGGGAATACAACCGTGACACGGATACCCTGCGGCGGGTAATTCAGGACAATACCGAGGCAAACAAAGGTGACGACGTGGACCCCGCGTATTTGCCGGACGGGCGCATCGTGTTTTCCTCGAACCGCCAGCAGCAATCCGTTCAGACCGTTGGTTACAAGTACGTAGACGAATACGACCGCGAAACGTCGACCGTGCTGCACGTGATGAACGCTGACGGGAGCGGCATCGAGCAGATCTCCTTCAACCAGAGCCATGACCGCAACCCCACGGTGCTCATGGACGGCCATATCATGTACAGCCGCTGGGATCATGTCGGCGGCCGGAATCAGTTCTCGATTTTCCGCGCCAATCTCGACGGGACCGGGATGTTTATCCATTACGGCGCACACAGCCAGGTTGTGAGCTACCTGCATCCCCGTGAAATGCCCGACGGGAGGATCATGTCGGATGCCATGCCTTTGTCGCGCACCAACGAGGGCGGCGCGCTGTTGATCATCGATTCCGACGATTTCTCTGAAATCGACCAGCCGGCGCCCGGTGTATCGGGAACTGCCCAGACGCAAGCGAGTTTTGCTCCCATTGATTTCGGTTCGCGGGTTTCCGCCAACGGCCGGTTCACCGCGCCGTATCCTCTCTGGGACGGCAGTCATCGTGCGCTGGTTTCGTTTACACCGGGTGGACGAACCGTGCAACAAACGCAAACCAGCCTGATCACCGGCCAACCTGAGCAGGTCGAAGTTGAAAAAACGCCGGCGTATGGCGTGTACATGCTCGACCAGGACGCCAAGACGCTGCGTGCCATCGTGTTGCCGAGGGTGAATGCCAATGGCGATCCGGTGGAATTTGTCACGGATGCGGTGGCGCTCATGGCGCGGCCAAAGCCGAAACTGCTCGCGGCCAGCAGCGTCGATACCGGGCGCAAAACACGGAATATGGTCAGCATGACGGTCGGCAGCATTTATGACACCGAGCCCGAGCGCAACCGCATGACGAACAACGTGTTGTCGGCGCAGGAACAAGCGGATGGGATTGTCATTCCGATGAAGGACAACCGGATCAATCTTTGTCTGGACGGCAGACCGCGTTACCCCAATTGCGACCGGCGCAGCCAGGTGGCTGATATTGTCAAGCTGAAAGACCCGTCACCGGTTACCGGCACCGCGCCGGACAAACGACCCGGCCGTTTCGCGCGCATCGTCAAGGCGGTGCCGACGCCGCGCGGCATCAGCCGTGAAGCGCTTGGCGAAACTGAATTTGAAATGCAGCAGATCGTCGGTTATGTCGAGGTTGAACCGGATGGTTCGATGGCGTTTGAAATTCCGGCGGACATGCCGATCGGGATTTCGGTGCTGGACCGTTTCGGCCGCGCACTTCAGACCCATACCAGCTGGATCCAGGGCCGTCCGGGTGAGGCGGTGTTCTGCAACGGCTGCCACTCGCCTCGCAAGGGCGCCACCTCGGCGCTGAACGGCACCAACCTGACGCAGAACAATCATGTCCTGAGTCTGCGCCTTTCCGACGGTTCCGTGGTTTCCGGCAAGGATGGCGAGGTCATGGCGCAGACTCGCTTCAACGAAGAATTCAGTCTTGGTGCGGGCAAGGTATTGCCAAAACCCCACATCCAATACACTGATGTCTGGACGCCCGACACCGATGCCAATAAAAATCCATTGACCAAGGGCACGCCTATCGACATCACCTATGCCGGCCTGACGACCGCCGCGCCCGCGACGACCGGACCGATCGTGATCAACTACAAGGATCACATACAGCCGATCCTGAACAAATCATGCACCACCGGTTGCCACGGTGTCGGCGGTAGCGCACAGAATATTCTTGATCTGAGCGATTCAATCTCGGGAACTGGCCGCGTCGCTTCATATGACGCGCTCATGATAGGCAAACCCAAGCTGGTTAACGGCCTGCCGGTCCTGATCGAGCGCGATGGTGAAATCATGGTGGATCGTGAGGATCCACTGGCAGAGCCGGGACTGGCGCGCGCCACGAAGCTGATCATGCGTATTTTCGCGGAAGGATTGAAACCGCCGGCGGAACTGGCGGCGGACGCCCATACACAGTATCTGAACATTTCCGAGAAACGCGTGATCGCGGAATGGATCGACCTGGGCGGAACGTATTACAACGATCCCTGCGAGACGCGCAATGCCAGTGGCGTTTGCACCAAGTTCCGCGCCGTTACCGGACTGGATCAAGCGGTGTTTGAGGCCAGCGTCCAACCCCTGATGCTGACCGAATGCGCCGGTTGCCACGTTGCGGTCGGCCGGGCGGCAGGTGACCCGCCGTTCCAGGCCAAGCGTCTGGTGCTCACCGGCAATGTGGAAGGCGATTTCAACGTGACGACCACCATGGTGAACAACGTTTGCGATCCGACGAAGAGTTATTTGCTGCGCTATCCGACCTCGACTCTGACCGCCGTTCCGCCCGAGCCGGCGCATCCTCACGTGCTAGATACGACTTCTCCGCTGTATACCGAAATATTGCAGTGGATAACGGCAGCAAAAACGGCCAACGGATGTTGATGAATCGACGATCGTTATTCAGAGCGTTGGCGGTAATGGGTGTTGGCTTCCTGGCGAGCGGTTGCGGCCAGGACGTGACCTTGTCCACTGATACTGGCAGCACGTTGTGCATCGACTATTATAAGCGATGCATCAATCCGATATTCACCAAGACCTTCACGCTCGCCAGCGGCAGTTCCATCGAGTGCATCGACTGCCATGCCGGTGGGCCGGGCAAAAGCTTTCAGATCAATGTAACCCCGGTCACCGATCAGGAATGGCTGGGTAATTTTGAATCCGCGCGCGCACAAACGCTCGACGGCGTGAACAGCCGGCTGTTGGTGAGGCCATTAGGCGTGAATCACGGGATCGGCCCCCAGGTCTTTGTCGGAACCGGGGACCCGGACTATCAACGCATTCTTTATTGGATGCAGAATCCGGTGGCGGATCGGGGAAATATCGATCCGGCACTGGATACGGCCCAATGCCAGGCAATTTATGCCGCCAATCCGTGTCCATAGCCTGAGCGGACGCGTCATGCCGGGAGCACCATGCGATATGTAATTTTTTTTTTCGTGCTGCAGTTATGCATGATCGCGGATGCGAACGCGGAGGAAAACACCATGCGTGTGCAGGTGGTGGATCCGTATATCGAGTTGCGCACCGAGCCGGGACGCGGTTATCCGCTTTTTTACGTCGCCGAGCGGGGGGAATGGATAGAGATACTCAAGCGCAAGACCGACTGGTTCAAGGTGCGAACAGCGACCGGCAAGGAAGGCTGGGTAAACAGATCACAGCTGGAAAACACTTTGACAGAAGCAGGCGCCAAGACCACGTTCCGTGACGTAATGCTGGCGGACTATCTCGATCGTCGGCTTGAGGTCGGGTTCGGTTGGGGGCAGTTTGACAGCGATCCGGTGTTATTGATGCGGGTCGGCTATCGATTGACACCAAACTTTATTACCGAATTATCTGCTTCGCAGGTTACGTCCGCGTATTCGAGCTCATCGCTGCTGCAGCTGAATCTCATTGCGCTTCCGTTCGCCGACCAGCGCGTGTCGCCATTTTTCACGCTGGGCGTCGGCAGCTACAAGAATACGCCGAAGGTGACGCTGGTGAATTCCCCGGAGATTTCGGTAACCGCGGCCAACGCCGGACTGGGAGTGCGTATTTACCTGACGCGGAATTTTATGGTGCGCGGTGATTTCCGTGAGTATATGGTTCCAATCAACGACAACCGAGTCGATACATTCAATGAATGGACGATTGGTCTGGGAGTTTTCTTCTAAATATCCTATGCGAGAACAATACCGATGATGAACCGCAACATTCTTATGTTGTTCATGGGCGCGGCATCCCAACTGTTGCCGGTATTTGTCCTGGCCGATACCGAAGAAAAGTCTATTCCGGCCCAGGAACAGGTGATTCAACCGCAACTCGATCGTCGCGACGTGAAGGTGCCGCACATCAATGCCGATGACATAGAGGTGGGGTTCTACAGCGGCATTCTCAGCATGGAGAATTTCAGCGCAGAGTCCGTGAATGGGGTACGCCTGGCGTATCACGTGACCGAGGACTTTTTCATCGAGGGCGCCTATGCACGGTCGACCATCTCCGACGAGTTCTTCCGCAGCCGTGCTTTCCCGATCACCGGTTTCGACAAACAGGAAGAGGACCTCACGTACTACAATCTCTCACTCGGTTTTAATGTCCTGCCAGGCGAGATATTCATCGGCCGTCGCTGGGCCATGGCCAGTGCCTTTTACATCATCGGTGGAATCGGCACGACGACTTTCGCCAACGAAAATTACTCAACTTTCAATTTCGGTGGAGGCTACCGGATCCTGCTGAACGACTGGTTGGCCATGCATATTGACATGCGTGACTACGTTTTTGATTCCGACCTGTTGGGTGCGAACAAGCGCACCAATAATTTCGAAGCGACCGTTGGCCTCACGGTTTTTTTCTAACTTTTCTGAAAAGAAGGTATCCGCGCCATGCGTCGTGCAATTACATTATTGACGGGTTTTCTGGCTTTGTTTCTTCCTTTTACGCTGGTATGCGCAGCGGACATTTCGCCCGGGTATCCGGCACCGGAGTTCACACTAAAGAGCCAGAAGGGCAAGAATCTGTCATTGAAGGAGTTGCGTGGACAGGTCGTCATGATCAATTTCTGGGCTACCTGGTGTGGCCCCTGCCGCCAGGAAATGCCGGCATTGAACACGCTCTACGAGAAATACCGCGATACCGGGTTTGTGCTGCTCGGCGTCAATGTCGATACAGAGTCGGACAATGCGATCCAGATGGCATCCAAGCTCAAGGCCACGTATCCAATTCTGTTCGATACGGACAAGCGCGCGAGTGTGCTCTACCAGGTCAGCGCCATGCCGACGACGATTCTGATCGATCGTGACGGAAAGGTCCGCTATATACAGAAAGGCTACGTGACCGGTATCGAGAGCAAGTACCAGACCCAGATACGGGAATTGCTGAAGGAATGACATCGCATCATATGAAGCTGACGAGTATCACACCGATGTTTTTGCTTCTATGTAGCCTGACGGGTTGCGCGATCGAGCCATGGGTCAAGCCATATGAGCGCGAACATCTGGCCGACCCGATCATGAGCACCTCGCGCGATCCGATTTCCGACAAGCATCGCCAGCATGTATTCGACACACGCGAAGCGGCGCGTGGCGCAGTTGTCTCGGAAGGAGGCGGATGTGGTTGCAATTAATGCAACCGGCAAGAGCTTGATGCCGCCGGGCGGTGCGGGCCATGCGCCGTGCCTGTACCGGATGGGCGCTATTATCCTGTTCCTGTGCCTGTTTGCTGTTCATGGCCAAGCCACGGTATTGCCCGATGAGCGCGCAGACGGTATGTACCATTACTACGATGGCGGAGGTGTCCGCGTTACAGGCCCGGCGCTGCTGGTGCGAAAAAACGTGACGGATAATGTCGCCGTGTCGGGTTCCTATTATGCCGATACCGTGAGCTGTGCCTCCATTGACGTCGTTACCACGGCCAGTCCATTCAAGGAAAAGCGCACCGAGTACGGC
>NZ_JBAVEJ010000103.1:0-7406 GCF_049587675.1 Sulfuricaulis sp.
CGACACCGCACAGCAAGGCCCACCAGGACGGCGCGGGCTGCGTCCACTGGCTGAAGGAACAGTCCGCGAGCCACGACAACGCCTGCCACAGTCCATGCAGCAGCCCGGCAGCGAGTTTGAAAAAATAACCCGCGAACCAGCCCGGAAACAGGTTCAGCAGCAGCACGCCGCTGAGCGTCAGCGGAACCGCCATCAGGTCGAACACCGGCACGGCGAGCATGTTGGCGAGCGGCGCGATCAGCGACACCTGCTGGAACATCGCCAGCATCAGCGGCAGCATCCCGAGCGCGATCGCCCACTGGATATATCCCCACTTATATAGAATCGATCGTTGAGTCCGTTCGGCGTGAATCGCGAATACGATCACCGCCACCGCCGCGAATGACAGCCAGAAACCCGCCGCCATGACCGAAAGCGGATCGTACAACAGCACCGCCAGCCCGGCCGCGGCGAGCAGCTGTGACGGCGGAAAACGCCGGCGCAACAAAATACCGGACATGGCAATCGCCAACATGATGAGCGCGCGCTGCGTGGGAATCACAAAACCGGCGAGTGCCGCATAGGCAACTCCGGCGAGCAATGCACAGATAGCACCAAACATGGGCGCCGGCAGGCGCAGCACGGTGACGCCGGGCAACGCCCACAGCCCGCGCGTCAGGAAAAAAACAATGCCGGCAACCAGGCTGATATGCAGACCGGAAATGGCGATCAGATGCACCGTGCCGGTCTGGCGCAGGACTTGCCACTGCTCGTGGCTCACACCGCGGCTGTCGCCGTTGGCCAGAGCCACGACGATGCCGGCGTAGGGACTATCCGGCAGTTGCGCGCGGATGCGGTCACCCAGGTCCTGCCGCAGCCGGTCGATGTCATGCCACGCAGAGCTTTCGGTCATTCGCTGCGGGACGATGTCCTCGCGCACATACCCCTTGGCGCGGATGCGGTTGCGAAACAAATGCGCTTCATAATCGAATCCACCGGGATTCTGATAGCCGTGCGGGCGGTTGAGACGCACGCGCAAACGCCAGGTTTCGCCCGCGCGCGGACTAAAGGAAAAATCTTGGCTGTTGAGCAGGATGTGTCGCGGGACATGCACCGGCTCGCCGTCGCGTTCGGCGCGCGCGACTTCCAGTTCGAAGCGCTGTCCGAACTCCGCTTTCTGCGGAATATCGGCAATGCGTCCCTCGACAATGAGGTCTTCGCCTTCGAGTTCACGCGGGAGATTGTCCTGCAGGATCGCATCGGCGCGGAAACTCACCCACACGACACCGGCGACAAAAAACAACGGAAATATCCACGCGGGACGACGCAGGGACAACCACAGGAGCGGCGGGAGCATCAACCCCCACCACAGGGAAGGCAACACGGGCAGCTGCTGCACCAGCAGGACGCCCCCGAGAAAGGCAAGCGCGGCGAAGCGGATGGCCAGGCTCCTTGGCTGACATTATTATTTCGTAAGACTATACACTAACCACCCATGGCGAAAAATTGGATCAGGCGTTACCTGCCGGACGCGCACAAGATACGCGATCACAAACACCTGCGCCTGTTCGGCACGCTGCTGCACGACCCGAATCTCTGGCACCTGAACCGGCGCTCGGTCGCGGGGGCCTTCGCTATAGGGCTGTTCATGGCGTTCGTGCCCATGCCGTTTCAGATGATACCGGCGGCGGCGCTGGCGATATTTTGGCGTGTCAATTTGCCGATCGCGGTGGCGCTGGTATGGATCACCAATCCCGTCACCATGACGCCGATTTCCTACTTCTGTTACCGCCTCGGCGCGTGGGTGCTCGACACACCGGTGCAGGCGGTCGAGTTTCAAGTCTCGTGGGAGTGGATTACCACGGAATTCATCCGCGTTTGGAAGCCGTTTGTGCTCGGCTCGTTGCTGGTGGGCGCCATTTGCGCCGCCGCCGGTTATTTCGGCATGCTCGCCTTGTGGCGCTGGCACGTGATCCGCGAGTGGGAACGGCGACGGCTGCGCCGGATGAGGAGTAAAACGTGAGGCGCGAGAAGCGAGGTGGAAGGAGCAACAACAACACAACACTCCTCACATTTGTTTAAGAACGCCGTCCTCCAGCTTCAACACGCGGTCCATGCTGGCAGCCAGTGCGGGATCGTGGGTCACGATGATGAAGCTCGTCTGCAATTCGCGGTTAAGCTCCAGCATCATTTCATAAACGTTCTGGGCATTCTCGCGGTCGAGATTGCCAGTCGGTTCATCCGCCAGCACACACAGCGGTTGTGTCACCATGGCGCGCGCCACGGCCGCGCGCTGACGTTCGCCGCCCGAAAGTTCGCTCGGCCGGTGATGCAGGCGGTCCTCGAGCCCGACGCGCCGGAGCATGTCCTGAGCCTGTGCCAGCGCCGCATCCGGCCACATGCGGCGTATGAGCAGCGGCATGGCCACGTTCTCCAGCGCCGTGAACTCGTTCAGCAAATGATGGAATTGGTAAACGAAGCCCAGCTTGCCGTTGCGCATCGCGCTAATATCGGATTCGTTCAGCTTCGTGATGTCCTGCCCGTCGATCTCCACCTGCCCCGCCGTGGGCCGGTCCAGCCCCCCGAGCAAATGCAGCAGCGTGCTTTTACCCGAACCTGAGGCGCCGATGATGGCCACGCGTTCGCCCGGCTCGACGCGCAGGTAAACGCCCTTCAGCACGTGCACGTTGAACGCACCTTCGGCGAAGACCTTCTGCAGGCCGGTGGCGCGCAGGATGTACTTCTTCTCGACCTTCTCCTCTTTCTCGGTCGTCTCTGGCAGCACGGGCATGTCAGGCTTTTCCGCCATTTCAACGGCCTCGACCTTCTCCGCCTTGGCGGCTTTGTCGGTCTTGGCGGTCTTGCCGGATTTTTCGGTTCGCTTGCTCATTCGTAGCGCAAGGCCTCGGCCGGCTGCACCTTGGAGGCGCGCCAGGCCGGATAAAGCGCGGAAAGCAGACCCAGCAGCAGCGAACATCCTGACACCAGAAAGACATCGGACCAATGCAGATCCGACGGCAGTTCGCTGATCAAATACACATCCGCCGCGATGAAGGAAGTACTGAACAGCTTCTCAATGCCGAGCACGATGGTTTCGACGTTGAGCGCAAGCAGAATCCCGCAGAGCGTTCCCACCAGCGTGCCCAGCACGCCGACCACCGAACCGTGCGCCAGGAAAATACCCATGATGGTTTTCGGGCTCGCGCCCAGCGTGCGCAGGATGGCGATGTCAGCGCGTTTCTCGGTAACCACAACGACCAGTGTCGACACCACGTTGAACATGGCCACCGTCACGATCAACAACAGTATGACGAACATTACCGTCTTTTCGATTTTGAGCGCGCGGAAGAAATTGCCGTGCTCGCGCGTCCAGTCGCGCGCCATGTAGTTCGGGCCCAGACCCGCCGCCAGTGTCTCGGCGACGCGTGGCGCGGCATCGAGATCGCTGAGCTTCAGGCGCAGTCCGGTCACCTGGTCGCCCATCTGATAGAGCTTCGCGGCGTCATCGAGGTGCATCAGCACCAGGCCGCTGTCGTATTCGTACATATCCATCTTGAAGATGCCGACCACGGTGAAACGCTTGAAGCGTGGCATGATGCCGGCGGGCGTGGCTAGCGCCTGCGGAATGATCAGCGACACCTGCGATCCGACCGTCAGATCGAGCTTCCATGCGAGCGCGCTGCCGATCACGATGCCGAATTCTCCGGGCTTGAGCGCCTCGAGACTGCCCTCGATCATGCGGCTGCCGAATTCCGACACCTGATTCTCTTCGGTGGGCAGGATGCCGCGCACCATTACCCCGCTCACGCCCTGGCTGTGCGACACCATGCCCTGGCCGGCGATGTACGGCGCGCGCCCTTTCACGTTCGGATTCTTGATGCTGTCGGCCACGGCGCGCCAATCGTGCAGCGCGCCGCTGGTTTCGGTGATCGTGACGTGCGAGATCACGCCAAGGATGCGGCCGCGCAGCTCCTTGCCGAAGCCGTTCATGACCGACAGGGTGGTAATGAGCGCGGTGATGCCGAGCGTGATGCCGAGGATCGAGATAAGCGAGATGATGGAAATGAAGTGACTGTGTTTGCGCGAGCGCGTGTAACGCAGGCCTATGAACAACTCAAGCGGGCGTATCATGTCCCGGCATTAAACACAGATGCAAGATTTCGCACAAGTCCCTTTTGTTTCCGTTTCCGCGCGCGGTACGACGATTACCCGATTGTGTCCTAATTATTACCCGCCGTCAGCACCGCAACGCCGTCGCGATTTTCGAGCGCCGTCTGGCGCGCTTGCGACAATTGCTGCATCTTCTCCACCACTTCCGCGGCATCGCGCCCCGAGAGCGGCCGTGGCTGGAACACGACCTCGGCGTTCCTCACGTTGATCGGCAGGAGGCGCAGTTCGCTCCATTGCCGGTCGCGGAACGTGAGCAGCGCCATGGCGCTGCGAGTGGCGGTATTGCTGTAGGAACCAAAGGCAAAGTTGCCGAGGCTATAGAGGATAACGCCGTCGTGGTAGCGTTCCACGGCCTGCAGGATGTGCGGATGGTGTCCCAGCACGGCGTTCGCCCCGGCATCGATGGCCGCGTGCGCCAACTGCACCTGGTAGTCGCGCAGCTCGGTCTTGCCCTCCTGGCCCCAATGGAACGAAACCACCACGATATCGGCCTTCTGGCGCGCCGCCGCCACGTCCGCCCGTACGTCCTGCTCGTGACCGAAGGCGGTCCCGGGCTTGTCCGGCCCGGCCCAGAACTCCTCGGGAAACGTCAGGGAATAGGCCAGAAATGCCACTGTGGCCCCGCCCTTCACCATATATACCGGTGTACGCGCGTCAGCCAGGTTCCGCCCGGCCCCGACCGGGTGAATCCCCGCCTTTTCCAGGGCGGCGCGCGTGTCTTCCAGACCCTGCGGGCCGTAATCGAGACTGTGGTTGTTGGCCAGCGACACGATATTGAAGCCCGCCCGGGCCAGTGCCGGGGCAACCTTGTCCGGCGGTGAGCGGAAAACATATTTTTTGGGTGTCTCGTTCGCTCCGCCCGCGGTCAGCGGTCCTTCCAGATTGCCGAAGACGATTTGCGCCTGCTTGAAAAAGGATTGCGTCTGCTCGAAGGGATAGTCATAACCATACTTCTGCATCTCCGGCTCTGCCGTGCCGCCTAGCATGATATCGCCAACCGCGGCGATGCGAACTTCCAACGTCTCAGCTTTCGATGTTGTGGTGGCGCCGGATTCGTCTGGCGCGGTCTGCGTCGCGACCGGTGCGGGAGCGGAACCCGAGGCAGATTGCTTGGCCGGTGGGGGCGATGGCGGAGTCGTAACCGGAGTGGCGGCGCAGCCTGCCACCAGGGCAAACAGCAACCACTCTCCGACGTGTCGGAACAGGCGCATGCAAAAAGTATATTCTATCTTTTCGGCTGCGGGTGCTTGTCGCGTGCGCCGGCCAGCCGGATGAGCGACTTGCGCAGCGCCGGATCAACAATGTCGTCCGCCACGCTCTTAATAAGGTGGGCGGCAGTATCGGGGATACGGCTCGGCAGGAGCACCTCGCGTTTCTTTTCCAGCGGGCTGCGCGCGCGTTCGGGCAGCACCCGCACGTACAGATCCTGCAAATCCCGGAAATAGGGATCAGCGCGCAACTGGTCCATGATAGCCGCCTGACTATGGCGCAAACGGCTGGCCCAGGCCGAGGTATCGGCGCGCAGACTCAGGCGGCCGTGGTCGTAACTGACGGGGAAACTGTGCGAAACCAGTGGCTCGCCGACGCTAGCCTTCCAGTGCGACAGCAGGCTCGAGAGCTTGTCCATGTGCGCACCCGCCCGATTCAACACCGCGGAGGGCAAATGGGCGCCAGCATTCTTGAGACCGTTCCGTGTCATTTGTCAATCGCCTCGCGCTGCCGTCGATTCACTGCGGGCGATCATTATCACCAAATTTTTTTCACACGCAACGTTGACAAGTGAATATATTTTTTAATTCGCGGTAACATGCAAGATATGAACCAGAGTGTTGACACGATCGCAAGCAATTTATTTCGCGTGAAGCAATCCATCGCCAAGGTCGCGAGCGTCGCGAAAAGAAATCCGGACGAGATTCGCCTGATCGCGGTTACAAAAACCCATTCGCATGAAGCAGTTGCCGCCGCTATCGAAGCCGGTCATAAGGATTTCGGTGAAAGTACAACACAAGAAGCGTTGGCAAAAATTTCACATCTTGCAAATCCGTCCATAACCTGGCATTTCATCGGTCACCTGCAAACCAACAAGGCGAAATTCATTCCGGGAAATTTTTCCTGGCTGCATTCGCTCGACAATCTTGATCTCGCGCGTAAACTTTCCCGACGCGCGCAGGAACTATCAGCAAACATTAATATACTGATCGAGGTCAACATCACGCGCGATCCCAAAAAACACGGCATCGCACCTGACGTGCTGGCTGATTTCGTTGAACAATTCCTGAAGGAAAACCTCTCCGCCCTTTCCCTGCGCGGCCTCATGACCATCGGCCCGCACGTCGTCCCGGAAAAGGAGATCCGCGGATGTTTTGCCAGGCTGCGCGAACTGCGCGACGCGTGCCGCACGCGCTACGCCCTGCCTGGCTTCACCGAACTGTCCATGGGCATGAGCGGGGACTACGTGGAGGCGATCAAGGAAGGCGCGACGATGCTGCGGGTGGGGACGGCGATCTTCGGAGATAGGGATTATTCTAAGAAATAGCCGTATTCCTGTTACTGTGGCTTGTCGGAAAAACGGTTGCTCTTTACTGGGTTCTTGTTTCAACCGGTACGTATACAACCCGAGCGGAATTTTCCGGTGATTCAAGCCGTCATGAGTAATTCAACAAATAAGGAGGATGTAACGTAATGAAGCGAGTCAAAATACGCCGTCTGTCGGCCATGGGTTCCGTACTGGTGATGCTGGTCCCGCTGGCGCTGCACGCCGCGGAACCGGAAGACATCATCAAATATCGCCAGAACATGATGAAAGCCATCGGCGGGCACACCGGCGCGGCCGGGGCAATCATTCAAGGCAAAGTGGATTACAAGAACCAGCTCGCCGATCATGCCCGCGCCCTGCAGGCGTTGACCAGCGACATCCCGGCGCTGTTCCCGAAGGATTCCGATTTCGGCGATACCAAAGCCAAAGACGACGTGTGGTCGAAACGCGCGGAATTCGAGAAGACCGCCAAGGATGCCAAGGCCAGAGTCGCGGCGTTTGCCAAGGCGGTCCAGGGCGGAAATCAGCAAGCCATCGTCGCGAGCTACAAGGAAATGGGCGAAGGCTGCAAGGGCTGCCACAAAGATTTCCGCAAGAAAGACGACTAACAGACAGTTGAAAAAATCCCGAAAAGCCTTTCCGTTCGTGCTGAGCCTGTCGAAGCACGAACGGAAGGCATTGATTTTCAGGGTTCGCCGTTCGCACTTCGACCGCGGACTGG
>NZ_JBAVEJ010000104.1:0-5287 GCF_049587675.1 Sulfuricaulis sp.
GTCAACGTCGTGGACCTGTTCAAACTGGAGCCGCAAACCGAGCACCCGCACGGGTTAAGCGACATGGAGTTCGATGAGCTCTTCACCAAGGACAAGCCGGTCATCTTCGCCTTCCATGCCTACCCGTGGCTGATCCACCGGCTGACTTATCGCCGCACCAACCACGACAACATCCACGTCCGCGGCTACAAGGAAGAGGGCACCATCACCACGCCCTTCGACATGACGGTGCTGAACGATCTGGACCGCTTCCACCTCGTGATGGACACCATCGACCGCCTGCCGCAGACCGGCGACCAGGGCATCTACCTGAAACAGCAGCTCAAGGACAAGCTGATCGAGCACAAGCAATACATCGACAAACACGGCCAGGACATGCCGGAGATTCGGAATTGGAAGTGGGGCGCGACCAACGCAGGCAAATCTGTGTAAAACGGCAGGCGTCAGAAAGAATGTTCACTATGCGAACGACCCCAAATAAATCCGAGCCGGCGCCTTCGAAGCCAGCAAACGCTAAGCTCCCTGACATCGCCTCCGCGCCGGTTCCCGCCACTCTCGCGGTGCTTGATGTGAACTCCGATACGGGACTCACGCGTGCGGAGGTGGACACTCGTCGAAAAGCGCACGGCTACAACGAGGTGGCCGAAAAGAAATCGCACCCGGTACTCCAATTCCTCGGGAAATTCTGGGGCGTGTCGGCGTGGATGCTTGAACTGATCATGCTCCTGTCGGCTTTCCTCCGGAAATATTCAGACCTCGCCGTGGTGAGCGCGCTGCTGGTTGTCAATGCGGTGCTGGGTTTCATGCAGGAGCACCGGGCTGCCGGCGTCGTCGAAACGTTGCGCCGACGGTTGCAGGTCAGTGCGCGCGTGCTGCGCGAGGGGAGCTGGCAGGTCATTCCCGCTCGCGAGCTGGTCCCCGGTGACATCCTCCGCGTACGCCCCGGCGATATCATCCCGGCGGACGTGAAACTCCTCACCGGAGCGTTGAGCGTCGACCAGTCGGCCCTCACCGGCGAGTCACAGGATGTCGACAAGGCCCCCGGCGGAGTGCTCTCGTCGGGATCTGTTGTCCGCCGGGGCGAAGGCAACGGCGTGGTAATCCTGACCGGGGCGAAGACCTACTTTGGCCGCACCACAGAACTCGTGCAGGAGGCACGTCCGAAGCTCCACATCGAATATGTGGTGGCCAAGGTGGTCCGCTGGCTCTTCGTCATCGTCGGCGCGCTGCTCAGCGTGGTGGTCGTGCTATCGCTGATTCGCAGCGTGCCGCTCCTTGAGATGGTTCCTCTCATGCTCGTGCTGTTGATGAGCGCGGTGCCGGTCGCCCTGCCCGTCATGTTCACTGTCAGCATGGCCGTCGGGGCGAAGGAGCTGGCGAAGCGCGGCGTGCTGGTCACGCGCCTCAGTGCCGCGGAGGATGCCGCGACCATGGACGTGCTCTGCGTGGATAAGACGGGTACGATCACGATGAACCAACTGGCCGTCACCGGCGTGATTCCGCTGGGGCACGCGACAGAATCCGACGTGCTGTTCGCCGGCACGCTCGCATCTCAAGAGTCCAACCAGGATCCGATTGACTTGGCGTTCCTTGCCGCGACAAAAGAGCGACACGTCTTCGATGGCTTGCCTGCCGTCACGCCAATCTCCTTCGCGCCGTTTGATGCAAAAAACCGACGGACGGAAGCCGTGATCGAACAGAACGGGCAGCGGTTGCGCGTGATGAAAGGCGCCGTGCGAACCGTCGCCCAAGCCTGCGGGCTCCAGCCCCCGGCGATTGAGACGTTGGAGGCGCGGGTCAGCGAATCGGCGCTAAAAGGATATCGGACGCTGGCGGTGGCACGCGGCCCCGAGACGGGCACGCCCGCATTAGTCGGATTGGTGACGTTGTATGATCCGCCTCGACCGGACGCCAAGCAACTCATCGCCGCACTCCACGATCTCGGCGTTCCGGTGAAGATGCTCACCGGCGACGCATTGGCGGTGGCGAGCGAAATCGCGCACGGCGTGGGGCTGCCCAATATCCGGCGTGTGGCGGATCTGAAGGCGGCGAGCGCTCAGGCCGGTAACGAGGCGGTTGACTTGTTGGCGGGTGCCGATGGTTTCGCCGAAGTGTATCCGGAAGACAAATTCATCGTGGTGCAGCACCTGCAAGCCGCGGGGCATGTGACCGGCATGACCGGCGACGGCGTCAACGATGCGCCCGCGCTACGCCAAGCCGAAGTGGGTATCGCCGTCAGCACCGCCACCGACGTTGCTAAGGGCGCCGCGAGCGTGGTTCTGACCGAACCAGGGCTGACGAACATCGTGGCGTTGGTCGAGCAGGGGCGGACGATCTACCAGCGCATCCTGACGTGGATCATCAATAAGATCAGCCGGACGATCCTGAAGGCGGCTTTTGTGGCCATCGCGTTCGTGGTAACCGGCAAGTTCGTTGTCTCCGCCTTTGCCATGCTGCTGCTGGTCTTCATGACGGACTTCGCCAAGATCGCCCTCGCCACCGATCACGTTCGCCCGTCCAGGAAACCGGAGACGTGGAACATCGGGGGCTTCATTACGGTGTCCGTGGTGCTGGGCGTCGCGATGGTCGCGGAGGCGCTCTTCCTACTATGGATCGGGTGGTCGCGTTTCGGTTTGGCGACCGACAACAATGCCCTCTACACCTTCAGCTTCCTGACGCTGCTCTACTTTGCCGTGTTCTCCATCGTGTCCGCGCGGGAGCGGCACCGGTTCTGGGCAACGATGCCCAGCAAGACTCTCGTGGGGGCTCTCATGGCGGATGCGCTCATAGGTACCGTCCTGACGTGCGTGGGTCTCCCGGGACTCATGCCATTGCCTTGGTGGGAGACGCTCGCGATATTTGCTTATGCGATGGGGTCATGCCTTATCGTGAACGATGCGGTGAAAGTTGCGATGATCAAATGGCGTGTTCCTGCGGCGGTAGCCTAACGTTCCGGAGATGGCGGAAGTCCGGTCAAAAACTACGCTTCGCCGAGCCGGTGAATTCGGACGCTGGAACCAACCCTGATACCCGTGTCCCTGGCGAATTACTGTTCACGCGGCAACAGGTGTGCATGGTGAATTGCTAATCACGCCGCCACCGGCATTTAAATACAACCCGCGGTAATGTTGTTTCCACGAGAATAGCTCGTTCACCAGACCGGGGCAGACAATTCCATGTGGCGTCATTAGCGAATCGGGAACGCTGGGGTGGACGGTGCGGTGAGCACAATTTCGATCACGGTGACAGCGAGGCGACCAGTTTGGATCCGCTAACCACTTGAATACATGGTGACGATGCCAGGGTCGAAGTAGCGAACACTGCTGTCGACGGCAGGAGCTACCTTTATCCGATAAGCACTTGGAGTAACAGCTGAAAAATGGTGGGCGATGCAGGGCTTGAACCTGCGACCCCTGCCGTGTGAATCCACTTCCCCAAATCCAGAGTCATGAAAATCTACCACATACGCGCCCCGGCTCCGCGCGTCCGTGACTCAGAGTGACAGAAGTGGCCAGGAGTGGACTGGAGTGCGTCACGTTTTGGTCACGGTGGCGGGGACAGGTTGAATGCTTACCCAGGAGGAAAAATCCAGGGACACGTCGTTGTTCGTCCGAAATTGGTGTTGCGACGACGCTGGCTAGTCGGTGTCGCGCTCCAGACTCGCGATGATAGGGCAAGCGGTTGATCCTGACTAGATCCGCACTACGCCTTCGAGATGCTTCGGCAACTCGTGCGCTTCCACATGGCCCAGGTCCTTGTTCACGGCGACGGTGACGAGCGCGGCGGTCTCGCACGACAGCGCGGTGCGCAAGAGGCCGAGGAAATGCGGTTCCGCGACCAGCACCAGCCTGCCGTAGCGCTGCCCGACACGGCCATCATCGAGCAATTCGGCGAGTTGCTTGGCGAACACCTCGGCGACGTGCGCAGCGGGTTCCTGCTCCTGCTGAAAGGAGGTCCGGGCACCGTGGCTGCCGGAGCTACGGCCCGGCTTGTCCGAGCCGATGTCCTTGCTTTTGAGCTTGCCTTGCGGATGCGGGATGTCTTGCAGCAGGTTCAGGCCTTGGCCCGGCCCTGTGTTTTCAAAAACGCGCGCGCCGCCGCGATGGGCGACCAAGATCCAAGTGTTGTTCATTTAAGATATCGCTCATTCAAGAAACAAAAGTTAGCCAGATTCTTTGCCATTCTACAGAATAGGGCAGCGGGGTAGCACCCGGTGAATTCGGCCATTCCAGCCTTTGGGCACTATCGTTCGACTTCTGAGATACGCCACATGTTCCCCGGGATCGGCGCCGGTGACGAAGGGCCCAAGTTAAACATGTGCGCGTGCCGGGTTAGCCCTTTTTTTGACGCACGTCAATGTGCGCTTTCGTTTGCACGCTATAAATTACACAATCGTTTTGCCAAGCCGCGAAAGGGATAGCAAGTAGTATGTAATTCTACCTTATCCGCAAGGCAAGGCAGCACCAATCAAAACAAGGCCAACTGGCAACGTAGGAAAGGAGTCCCCCATGCTTCAGACGAAAGCCATCCAAACGAAGAAAACACTCTCCACGCAGGGCCGTCCAACCTCAGGGCAAGCCAAACCTACCGATCCGAACGTGGCGACGGTGAGGAAAGGCATCGCCAGCGGCGCGATTTCACCCGAGGAGCGTCACCGCATGATTGCCGAGGCGGCGTATTTCCGCGCTTTGGAGCGCGGCTTTGACGGCGGTGATCCGCTCACTGATTGGTTGGCGGCGGAGAAACAGATCGAGGACACGCTGTCCTGAGAGGGGTCCCGAACTTCCAGTTGGTCAAATATTTTTAAGGGCGTATCTTCGGCAACGTACATGAATACCGTAACCAATGGCGGCGCCGCCGTGTTTCGGGAAGAGCACCCGCACGTCGCGTTCCCGGAACAGAGAGATCCCTTCCAGGTCAGTCTGTCTCGGACACATCGTCGCAAAGCCACCGCGACTTGATCGGCATCAAAGGTAGAAAACGGCATTCGGGCTCTACTATACCGAAGCGTTGAAACGCGTTATGGAATCGAGGAGATAACCGGTCGCATGGGGGGATTCGATCGAACGGACAAGAAATCCGTGAGACCAGGCCGCCGGCCTGTCTAGCGAAGCAAGCTGTTCCAGGAACACGTCCATGACCGTACGGCAGTCCGAACTGAACGAGACCGAGGTCCGCGCGCTGCAGGGGGCGCTCGACGACGAGTACCGGGCGTGGGCGACCTACGATCAGGTAATCGCCGACTTCGGTGAGGTGCAGCCGTTCAGCAACATCCGCGAGGCCGAGG
>NZ_JBAVEJ010000105.1:0-35200 GCF_049587675.1 Sulfuricaulis sp.
TATTTATTCTCAGGCGTCGAATTTGTGGTTGCTGGCCAAGATCATAAGACAAACGCCGACCCCCCACCACGTTTCTGCGGGGAGTCGTAATCTAAAGGGTCCAGGCTCGAATCAATTTCAATTGCACTGAACCCTTGATCCCTCGCCAACTGCACACCCCGGTTTTGTACTCCCCGGTATCCTCGCCTCGTTTCAGCTGACATTGATCCCCGATTTCGTTTTATCCATCTTTAAATAATATGTCCGCGTATCTGGCGAAATTCATGGTAATGCGGAAGACATAGAAGTTTTATGAAAGTGACACAGCGGTGCAATACAACACCTCTATCTTACGGTTCCGTTCTGTTTACCGGAGATTAAGTAACAAACGTCAACCTTAAAGATTATGAGGAAATCAATCATGAGTATGAAAAAAACTCTTGTCACTCTCGCGATAGCCAGTTCCGTCTCCGCCTCGGCCTGCGCCTTCGCTTTCGGCCAGCAGTTCGACTTCGGCGAGCAGGTTGAATTCCTGGCGAAGTCCCAATCGTTAGACCTGTTCGGCGTGTACCGTCCGCTCGACGATTCGTCGACTCTCAGCCTGACGGCGGCACAGGCCAACGCCAACCCCGCCAAATTGGTGAAGCTCGCCAACGGACTGACCGCCAAGGTCGTCAGCGCCGATGCCGGCCTCGGTCCCAACATAGACATGATGGCCCTGTGGCCGAACGATTCCCACCCAACCCATCTGATCGCCTGCAACGAGCAAGGCAGCGCGCAAGTGGCCCTGCAACGCATCAACCTCAGCACCGGCGCGGTCGCGAATATCATCAGTTCGGGCTTGTCGAGCTGTGATCCGGTGCGCCGTACCGCTTGGGGCACGATCATCTTCGGCGAAGAGAACGGCAGCAACGGCCGTATATTCGAACTCCTGGACCCCCTGACCACCACCGGCGTGACGGTTTCCGGATCGGGAGCGGGCACCACGACCTCCGATCCCGGCCACGTGGCGGTCCGTCCCGCGCTCGGCCAACTGTCCTTCGAAGGCATCGCGCTATATCCGAACGGCGTGATGTATTTCGGCGACGAGAACCGCCCGGGCAACGGCAACCCCGGCGGCGCTTACTTCAAGTTCATCCCCAGCACCCTGTGGTCCGGCGGCGTACCGATTTCCACTCTCGCCGACTCGCCGTTGGTGGCGGGTAATATTTACGGCATGCGCGTGGGCAAACGCAGCGGCAACACCGACTACGGTCAGGGCAATGAGTTCGGCCGTGGCACGTGGATCCCGGTCACGGGCGCTGCGCCGATCAACCTCCGCGCCGCGGCATCGACCCTGAAGCTGACCAGCTACTACCGTCCGGAAGACCTGGACATCGACCTGGCCGTTCTGGAGGACGGCGACGTGCGGTTCTGCGGCAACAACACCGGTGAAGACACACAGGGCGGCGACAATCACTGGGGCGAAACCATCTGCATCACCGATGGCACGCTCGCCGAGGCGGCAGATAAGGTCACCTTGTCCACCCCGGAATATCAGCCGCTGGTCTTCGGCAACTTCGACATGGCGATGATGGACAACATCGCTTATCAGCCCGGCACGGGTAACTGGCTCGTCAACGAAGACGGTGAAGGCCCGGTGGCGACGCCGGCGCGCAACAACGACATCTGGTCCTGCCTGGACGACGGCGATGACAAAGACATTCTCGCCGATGCCTGCGTCAAGGTCATCAGCCTCAACGACCTGAACGCCGAATCAACGGGCGGCATCTTCGACGCCACCGGCAAGCGCTACTTCGTGAGCATCCAGCACAACGTCACCGGCCATGGTGTGATCCTGGAGATCAACGGTTGGGGCGGGATCATGCATAAGCATCACAATCATCATTAATAGATAAATGGCCGTGATGATCGGCAAGCGCGCCCGTGAAAACGGGCGCGTTTTTTCGTTTGTACCGGAAAAATTTTTATTAGAGTAACCAGGAGTCAATAAAAAGGATCGGGTGAAATAATAAATCACTCCGATCCTTTTTCATGTTTTGCGCACCATAAGAGTCTCCCGCCATGTCGTCAGGTCATTAAATTGTAACCGTGAGTGAGTAGCATCAAACCGTCAATTCAATCCGGCCGGCACGGCAACCGCTGCTTGGGGTTGGATTGGCGAAACTCAACGTGCCACTTTCGCAACGATGATCTTAATCAATCAAGGAAAACATTCCATGAAACCACATTTCCTCGTAACCTTACTTCTCGCCGCGGACTGCTTCGTAGCCGCCTCGACAATAGCTGACAGCCGCAACGGCGATGACGATGCCAGACCGCTTACGGTCGCGGTGTTCGGCGACTGGCCTTACAACCAGCTCCTGCTCGACAATGCGCCGCTGTTGATCAACTCGGTCAACGCCGATCCCAAGGTCAGTCTTGTGATTCACGTCGGCGACATCCACTCCGGCAGCGCTGCCTGCACCAGCGCCGGCATCCTGCCGCCGATACCGACATCGAATCCGGGCTGGAATCAGGGCGTCTACTATCAATTTCAGCAGTTCAAGGATCCCCTCGTCTATACGCCGGGCGACAACGAGTGGACCGATTGCCAGAAGAGCAAGGAAAAGAGCAGTGGCGATCCGCTCAAGGAACTGGCAAGCGTACGCAGCCTGTTCTTCGCCAAATCCGGTCATACCCTGGGCAAGAATGAGAAAATCGTCCGGACCCAGGCCAGGAATTTCGATCCGGCCTATCCGTCCGACGCCCAGTTTGTCGAGAACGTCATGTGGGAAGATTCGCGGGTCGTCTTCGTGACGCTGAACATGCCGGGTTCGAACAACGACACCGCGCCATGGTCCGGCACGTTCGCCAACCCGGGCGCGCAGGCTCAGGAAGTATCGGAGCGCACCGGTGCGGACATGCGCTGGTTGCAGGCGGCATTCGATAAGGCGCGGGACGATCACGCCAAGGCGGTGGTCATCGTCCAGCAGGCCGACATGTGGGACCCGGAAGCTCTGGCCAGCGGCGAGCTCGGCAATTACACGCCCTACGTGCAGAAGCTGGCAGATCTCAGCGTGCAATTCGGCCGTCCGGTGTTGTTGCTGAACGGCGACTCGCATGTCTATGGCGCGGATCATCCGCTCGCGGACCCGGGCAGCGCCACGGGGCTGATCCACGGCACGCAGGCCGTTCCGAATCTGACGCGCATCACCGTTCAGGGCTCGACCAGCGCGCCCGCGGAGTGGCTGCGCCTGACCATCGACCCGGACAAGAGCCAGGCGTTCAGCTGGGTCAATGTTCCCTACTGTAACGGTCCCCTGTCCAGCTGCCAGTAAGTGAATGCGGGGCAGATTTGTTTCCAAGCGAAACAGATCTGTCCCGCTGCGCCAGAATAATCAGCAGCTGCGCAAGATTTACCAATAGCGCTCGGCCATACCACCCTTTCGAGTTCGGCAATTCACGACCGGGGAACGCCCTTTCCAAGATAAGAAAAAGAATCGTTGCAACGCTTACCATTATGCTGAGGAGCGTCATATAACCGTTTACATTGGACAAACCGGGGTCATGTCACAGTTCCTGCAAATATTAGCGGAAACTGTGATCTGGCCCCAATTGTTTGTTCCCCCTTATCGGGATGCCTGTGAAATCGGGTGAGGTTCAGACCGGCCCTTCCCGCTTACACTCTTGCCGTCGTCGGAACGTAGTGTCCAGAACGTCAGCGATGATAGCAACGTCAAACCACCCAGAGTCAGAAATGCATGGTGTAGCGCGGTCGTCACGGCCGCTTGATCAGTTTGCGACAACTCGCCCAGGTACCAGCCAGTGATCAGCGACCCGCAGGCGAGCCCGAAGCTCGAGGACATCTGCTGCAACGAGCTCGCGATGGTGCTGGCCATGCTGGAGTCCGGTGTTTCGATGTCGGCATAGGCCATTGAGTTCATGCTGGTGAACTGCAGTGAATTGAAGAATCCCACGGCCAGTCCAAGCAGCACGATCAGTGCAATCGGCGTGGCTGGAATCACCAGAGAGAAAAGGCTGATAGTGAGCCCGATCATCAGTGTGTTGACCACCAAAACCTGCCGATAACCGTAACGCCGCAGCACACGTGGCGCGATGAACTTCATCCCCATGGCGGCGGCCGCGGAGGGCATCATCAGCAGACCCGACTTCCATGCCGGCATGCCCAGACCGAGCTGGTACAGCAGCGGCAGCAAGAAAGGAAGCCCGCCGACGCCCAGCCGCGTGATGAAGCCGCCAACCACCGATACACGAAACGTCCGTATCTGGAACAGCGTGAGTCGCAGCAGGGGGTGTGGCGTCTGACGGGCATGCCAGCCGTAGGCGCCCAGCAGGCTGATGGACACCAGCAACAGAATCGCGGCCGACGTCACGTCGAGGTTATGCTCGCCGAATATTTCCAGCAGCCAGGATAGCAGTGCCGTACCGCTACTGAACAGGACCAGGCCAACGATATCCAGGCGTCGCCGCCCGTCTGCTTGGTAGTCCGGCATGTGGCGATGAATGAGCAGCAGCGCCCCAATGCCCACCGGAACGTTGACAAAAAATATGTCCCGCCACGACAGCCAGTGCACGATTAGCCCGCCCACCGTTGGACCGAGCAGCGGACCGATCAGCGCCGGAATGATGACGAAGTTCATCGCCGTCAGCAGTTCCGATTTAGGAAAGGTGCGGATGATCGCGAGCCTGCCTACTGGCATCATCATCGCCGCACTCATGCCCTGAAAAATTCGCGCGGCCACAAGCATCGGGGCATTTAAGGCCAGACCGCACAGAACCGAGAAAAACGTGAACGCGGCCACCGCAACGCCGAACACTCGGCGCGTGCCGTAGCGGTCGGCTATCCAGCCGCTGACTGGTATGCATACCGCCAGGCTCAAAATGTAGCTGGTAACAACCGCCTTGAGACTCAGCGGCGTAACATGCAAGCTGGCCGCCATCGCGGGCACCGCGGTATTGACGATGGTGGAATCCAGCTGTTCCATAAACAGCGCCGCCGCAACGACCCAGGGCAGATATTGCTTGACGGTGGATTGGCTCATTTGTTACGGCACAACATCGAGCGATAAAATCGTAAAATCGGGATCAGGTCACAGTTTCCGTTAATATTAGAGGAAACTGTGGCCTGACCCCAATTTTCTGTGCCTGTCCGTGGAAAACAGCGCTCAACGGGAGCGTCGCTATGTATGGCACCGCACCGACAAGGTGTGGCGCTTACGAGCAAGCTGTCGAACTTCAACGGCCCACCATGCGCAATTAAGAACGAAACAACGAGCTCGTCTTCGGCATGTCCGGGTGCTTCACGGACACCGCTGTATCAGTCTTTCTATTTAACCGTTACTCACCAGAGGTCACCATGAAAACGATTCCCTCCATTGCATCACCATTTGGCACTGACGATTCACATTTACGGAGAAACAGCATGAATATATCCGCGTTCGGTAAAACCTCACTCCGCAACGCGCTGATCGTCGCCGGTCTGGTTGTCGGGCTTGGCATCGGCACGGCGTATGCCGCCTCCGATGATGACTCCATGCCGAAGGCGCATAGCGAAAGCATGGGCGCCGCGATCAGCGACACCGCCATCACCACCGAGGTTAAGTCCAAGCTGATGGGGGATAAACGCCTCAAGAAATCCGACATCAGTGTGACCACCACCAATGGCGTGGTCACGCTCGAGGGTACGGCAAGCGACTCGAAGGCAAAGTCCGCGGCTGCGGCAATGGCAAAGTCGGTCAAGGGTGTCAAGAGCGTTGACAACAACCTGAGAACGCCCGGGAGCAGCGACACTGGCGCGAAGACGGAGCGGGTCGCGTCTGACAGCTGGATCACCACCAAGGTGAAGTCCGAGCTTCTCGCTGACAGCGTCAGTAAGGGCTTCGATGTGAGCGTGGAGACGATTAATGGCGTGGTAGTTCTGAAGGGTACCCTGGCGAACCGGGATGCCATCGAGCACGTGAAGGACGTCGCTGGAAAGGTGGAAGGCGTGAAGAGCGTGAACACGTCCGCCCTCACCGTCGCACCCAAATAACCGGTCTAAATAACCATCACCGCAACGAGGAACCAGCAATGAATGAAGATATCGTCAAAGGAAATTGGAAGCAGCTCTCCGGCAAGATCAAGGCAAAGTGGGGCAAGCTCACAGATAACGATCTCGAAAAGGCCGAAGGCAACAAGGAGTATCTGCTTGGCAAGCTGCAGGAACACTACGGTCTGGCCAAGGACAAGGCTGAACAGAATCTGAAAGACCTCGGGCACGTCTAAGCACCCTGTCCTCTATGTAAACCGGATTCACATCACCGTTTCCGCTAATATTTGCGGAAACGGTGATGTGACCCATCTCGCTCGCAATATTTCTCGTTGCGACTGCAATCCGGCAAGAAATTTATTGCTTTTTTTAAAAGGAAATTACATGAAACTTCACACACAAATCGCGCTCGGTTTTATCGCATCGTTGCTCGCAGTCAGTGTTGCAACTGCCGCCGATCCCGGCAGCAAGATGAAACATGAGAAAGATAAGACCGGATGTTACGGCATGGGCATGATGCAAAACGACATGAAGGTGGATCATGTCGCCCGCGCCCAGAAACACCTGAGTGAGCTCAAAGCCGGGCTCAATCTCACCAAAGATCAGGAGCCGGCCTGGAGTAACTTTTCCGACCAGGTCATTACTCAAGCCAAGAGCATGGCATCAATGCAGGAAGACATGAAAAAATATATGCAGAACATGCCGCGGACTGCGCCTGAGCGTATAGAAATGATGGCAAACAGGATGAAGGATCGCGCACAGCACCTGGCGGCAATGTCAGACACGGTTAAAACGTTCTATAACACCCTTACACCTGAACAAAAAATCGTGTTCGATAAAAAGATGCAAATTAACCATATGGGACATATGTAGTAGTATTTATCGAGGACAGACCACGTTTTATGATTCAGCCAACAATTAACCGTGGTCTGTCCCCGATTATTCAACGGACGAATCACCCGTTATTTACGGCATTTCACGTTCACCCTTCGACAAGCTCAGGGCGAACGGGAGACTTAATCAGAACTTCCTCAGCGAAGGAACCGTGACGGATATCCGTGCACGAATCATCTGTGGTACACGTTATCTTTTGATAATTAACCGGTCGACTTCAGCCTCGGCTTGTAGCCAGTCTTCCTGCTCGTGCCCGGAAGCAAAGCCGCGCTGCTCCGCGCGGAGATAAGCCCTGGTCGCGATCATCTGCTCTCGATGCTGCGAAGTAACTTGCGATTTGCTCGATGGCGTCCGTGGACTTTTATTTTCATCGCTGGCTGGTGGCGGTGGCGGTACAGACGCTGCTTTCTGCCTGGCTTGTTGGGAGGTAGCTTTGTGTGATGGGGTCTTGTCAAAGTAGGTCATACGTTTTCTCCTTACGATTTCCTTGGAAATAAAGTGATCAATCATTCCGTTACACATAAAAAAAGAGCAAAGCATCAGTTCCAGGCTTGATAGCCGCACGAATCCTGTTCAAAAAATGCTTACATTACCGATATCTTTCGAGAAAACGTGCGATAAGTTCAAGCGACTCGACGGAAAAAATGTCTATACCTACACTTTGACCTGTTCCCGCGGAGAACGTTGCACCACATTACGTAAAAAGTCCATCTGAGGTGAAATCGAGGTCGGAGTGAGGCAAGGATCAGTATAAAAGGGGCCGGGTTGGAGTTCCCAGGATATTCCGGACACCCTTAAACACCCACCGAAGCGGCTTCAAACACTTCGGGGCTCACGCCATGAAGATGACTGTGTCGGCGTGTCCGATTGTAGAACATCTCGATGTAATCGACGATGTCGGCGTTGGCCAGATCGCGGTTTTTATAGATCTGCTTTTTGATCCGTTCTTTCTTTAAACTGCTGAAGAACGATTCAGCCACCGCGTTGTCCCAACAGTTGCCGCGCCGACTCATGCTGGGCTCAAGATGATGCTCGCGACAAAACCGCAGCCAATCGTCACTCCCGTACTGCGATCCCTGGTCGGAGTGAATCAGGGTTTGTTGCGGGCGACGGCGCTTGACCGCCATGAGTAGCGCGTCCAACACGAGCTCACGGGCCAGCGTGGATTTCGTCGACCAGCCGATGATGCGCCGGGAGTGCAAGTCCATGACGACGCCTAGGTAAAGCCAGCCTTCCCACGTGCGGACATAGGTAATATCCGTCACCCACGCCCGATTCGGTTGGGCCACGGTGAAGCCACGTTGCAAGGTATTGGGCACCAAGACCGAGGTGCGTCCGCGAATGGTGCGCGGTTTACGATAACCATAGTTCGCTTTGATGTGGTGGGCCCGCATGAGCCGGGCGACCCGATGCTTGCTGCAGGTCTCGCCGGCTTCTCGCAAATCGAGAAAGATGCGCGGAGCGCCGTAGACACCGTGGCTCGCCGCGTAGGACGCGCGGATCAGCCTGAGCAACCGCTGATCTTCACGCGCACGATCCGATAAGGGTTTACGCAGCCATTCGTAAAACCCGCTGTGGGACACTTCCAGAACGCGGCACATCATCGCTGTGTCGAACTCGTTCCGATGGGCCTTGATGAAGGTGTACTTGGCTCGGACTCCTCGCGAATGGTGTTGACGACCCATTGGACTTCCTCCTATTCTGGGAACTCAATCTAAGGTGTCCGGTAAAGGCTGGGAAGTCCAGGTTCGATTATCGCCGCTTCGATTCACTCCACCACAGGCAGAAGAAACTGAGCCTAGCC
This sequence comes from Sulfuricaulis sp., assembly GCF_049587675.1. Taxonomy (GTDB): domain Bacteria; phylum Pseudomonadota; class Gammaproteobacteria; order Acidiferrobacterales; family Sulfurifustaceae; genus Sulfuricaulis. The sequence continues at coordinate 8,709 of NZ_JBAVEJ010000105.1, forward strand.
CCTTTAATTCGCTCGATCATGGCTGCGGATATTTGTTCTCAGGCGTCGAATTTGTGGATGCTGATCCGAGATCATAAAAAAAACGCCAACCCCCCACGACGTTTCTGCGAGGAGTTGTAATCTAACGCTAGAACTTCTTGTGCAGACCCACCGTAAATCCGGGGGGGCAAGGCGGATAGTATCAATGGTTGCGAACGCCCGTGCGCGTACACGCCCCAGCCCGTACCCAGGGCATAACCGGCAAGCACGTCGGTCTGCCAATGTCCCCTGACCTTGACCCGCGCCACCATGTCATAGACCGGCAGGATCTCGAGCGCGTATACCGAAGGATGGTCCTCGCGATATTCCGCCACGAACGGCGTCACGATAGAACTGGCAGCTGTGACTTCGCCGCTGGGGAAGCTGCGGTGGTGGTCGCCGTTGAAAAACTCGTTGGGGTTATCGGTCCCTGACGGGCGTTTCCGGGAGGTGGTGACCTTCAGCACCTCCACCGACAAGCCTCCCAGAACCGATGCATCGATCGACTGCTAGAAGGTTTTGCCGAGGCGGGTTTCGCCGCACTCCCACACGGCGCCGACGATTTCACCGCCGATCATCAGCGTCATCAGGCCCTGTTGATATTTACGTTGCCTGATTCCGCTGTCGTCCTGGGTCACTCGATGGTCGATTCCCAGCGGACCGCCGCCGGCCAACGCCGTGCCGCACAGCACACAAGCCGTGATTGCCAACGGCGCCACCCAGCGCAGGTCTTTCATCGCACCCCTCGAAAAGCGTTCAGGGTGTCTTGCCACACGACGCGCTGATCCAGTGGCCTGACAGGTTTCCCTTGGAGGTCATGGTGTTGGTTCCATTGCGGACGCTTACATTCATCTTGCCGGTGATATGTTCGCGGTCCTGAGCCTCAAATATAAGATCTTGGGTTTGCTGCATGCTGCCTTTTGTGCAATGGCGGGTGCCTGCGATGGAGGTGCGGGTATGCTTGGTGAACTTACTCTCGCACTTCATGTCAGGTTCGCCCGTGAGGAAGGCGTTTTCGTCCTTGTCCAGCTTCTGCTGCGTGATGCAATCTTTATATACATGTGCGTGCGGCTGGCTGTTCCGGGCTTTCATTGCCTCCTCCATGGCAGCGCGCCGTTCCGGACTCATCTTCTGCAAGACCTCAGGCGGGATAGGCAACTGGCCGTGCGTTTCCGTGTGGATGGTCATCTCCCACAAACCGGGTTTTACATCGAGCGGCGCGGCCAGGGCGCTAGTCATTGTCCCGCCAAGAGTGATGCTCACCATGAGTGCGCCATACAAGAATCCTCGTTTCATCGTCGTTTCTCCTGTGGTTGGTTTTCCGGGAATCAAAGGGGCCAGATCGATTATTCTATGACAAACTCGCCCTGCTCCACTAACATCGTCAGCTCATCGCTTTCTGAATTCGTGCGCGACCGGTGCGCTGTCATATATGAGAATTACGCAAAAAAAATCGGCAGGCGCTGCGGATGAATCCACCGTGAGTAACCCGTCAGAACGTCTCGACCCAGGGCCGGAGTTCTATTTCCCAGATCAATGGGTCAGTGTAATTGAAATAAAAAGCTAACCTTGCTTTTCAACTGCTCCGACCCCTTGATTCTAAATTCAGTTTCGATATACACACGCATTTGCTACGGGAATACTTGGCCTGGTGGGTGCAAGGCGTAATATGGTCAGGCGGGGAAAATTACGAACCACGCTTAAGGAGGTTCACCATGCCCTACTCATTCGAAACCATTGCGTGCGTTACGCTCGAGCCGCACTCGACGTTGGCACACCCGACCACACCGCCGGAGATCGTGAAGCTCGACAGTCCCGCGGCAGCGGTGATGACCAACTTCAAGGTAGTGCACCCGATCAGCACACGTCCCGAGGTCGCCATTGACGTGGCCCTGAAGAAAATGAAAACCAGCGGCGTTCGGTTGCTGTTCGTGATGAATGATGCCGACCAAATCATCGGCCTGATCACCGCGAAGGACATCATGGGCGAGCGGCCGATCCAGATCACCCAGCAAACGCGGATGCCACGCGCCGAGATTACGGTGTCGGCGGTGATGACGCCGCAGCCGGATATCTGCGCGCTAGATGCGCAAGCCATTCACGACGCGCGAGTGGGCGACATTATCGAGACCCTGCGCAAGCAGGGACGCCAGCACGCGCTGGTGGTGAAGACTGACAAGGCCACGCAATCACAACGCGTGATCGGCATGTTCTCCACCAGCCAGATCGACAAGCTCCTGGGTTACAACGTGACAACCGAGGTGCACCCCGCCCGCTCGCTGGCCGCGCTGGTGGGACAGATCGCCTAGCGCAGCGAGACGAGTCTCCTCCGGCGCAATTCGCTTCGCTCATTGGCGCCCTACCCCTTCCCCCTTCAAGAGGGAAGAGTGGAATGGGGGAGTGGGGCGAGCGCATTGAGTATTGGCGTTGCCGATGAATCAGGGGAACCGCCACCTAAGGTGAAGGGAATGCGACATGGACAGTGGCATGCATGGAAAAACAACCTTAAAATTACCACGATAGACGGAGGGTAATTTCGGTGTAACATACTGATCCAAATTACCTCCAAATCATGTTTGGAGGGGGCCTTGATGATCTATTCCGGAAGCAAAGGCAGCTAGCATCCTGCGTTGATTTTGCTCACATCACAAGGCACGTAGTCATAAGAATATAAAGAATAAAACAAAGGAGAGCACATGAACGTAATCAATCCATTGATTCACTCAGTCCTTTGTTAGTCCGATTGTTTTGGTATATTGATGTCTTGCGATTCCTTTGCCGCGTGTGAAACCCGCGGCAGGAATTGATAACGGCGTAGAAGGATGATTGGCGCTGGTCGTGCCGTCATCACGCGCCGTAATGGGAGAATGAACATAAATGACGCTGACGACGAAGATTAACCTTGCATTAGCGGTCGTGTTTCTGGCTGGCCTGGCAATTACGGGTTATATCTCTCACGCTATTTTGCAGGATAACGCCAAGCGCGAGGTCATCACGCATGCCGGCATGATGATGGAATCCGCACTGGCGGCACGCGCGTACACCATTAACGAAATTAAACCGCTCCTGGTGGACAAGCTCAGCGAGAAATTTCTCCCCCAGACTGTGCCTTCCTATGCCGCCACGCAGGAATTCAACCGGCTGCGCCAGACTCGCCCGGAGTATTGGTACAAGGAAGCCACTTTGAATCCCACGAATCCCAGCGACAGGTCGACGGAATGGGAAACAGATATCATTCAACAGTTCCGTAAAAATGGCGAACTCACCGAAATCATCGGTGAGCGCGAAACGCCGACCGGGCCCTCGCTCTATCTGGCGCGCCCGATTCGCATCAAAAATCCCGAATGTCTGGTCTGTCACGGCGTACCCGGAGACGCGCCAGAAACCATGAAAGTGCTTTATGGTACCGCCAATGGTTTCGGCTGGCAGCAGAATGAAATCGTCGGCAGCCAGATAGTTTCGGTTCCGCTCTCCGTGCCCTTTGAGAAAGCCAATTACGCCTTTCGCGCTTTCATTATCTCGCAGGTGGCAACCTTTGCCATTATCTTTATTGTACTGAATATCGCACTCCGTTTTATCATCATCCGGCCGGTACGAAAAATGGCCTTGATCGCCGATCAGGTTAGCAACGGCGATCTTGCCGTGCCGGAATTCAGGAGTGATGGAAAAGATGAAATCTCGCAACTGGGTCATTCCTTCAATCGAATGCGCCGAAGCGTGGAGAAAGCCATGGAGATGATGAAGCAATAACGCCATGAACACCGTGAGCCATCAGGTATTTGTCTGTTATGCCCATCCCGACTTGGGCTATGCCAACTCGATTTGTCTTAAACTGGAGTCGTCGGGGATACGCTGCTGGATGGCGCCACGCGATATTTCGCCGAGCAAAGACTGGGCCGAGGAAATTATCGATGCCATCAGCTCCGCGGCGATTATGATTTTTGTTTTTTCTTCACGCTCCAACAACTCGCCGCAGGTGCGCCGCGAAATTGAGCGCGCCGTAAACAAGGGTGTGCGCATCCTGCCGCTACGCGTTGAAGATGTTCCTCTTTCCAAAAGCCTGGAATATTTCGTGAGCACCCCGCATTGGCTGGACGCTGTTACACTGCCATTCGAGGCGCATCTGGACAAGCTTCGGGAATGTGTACAGGGGGTGTTAAGCGGGCTTTCGGTGGATTGTTTCCCCCCCATGGCGGCAACAATTGCCAGCGCGCCCGCGAAATCGGCGCCACCCGCCGCTATCGCCAGGGCCGCGGCGGCGTTTGCGCAACACGATTTGAAATACATCGAAAACCAATTGGCCAGTTACCTGGGACCCATGGCGAAATTGCTGGTAACGCAGGCCGCGAAAAAAACCTCATCGATCGAAGAGCTGGTTTCTCTTCTCGCCAACGAGCTGAAGGCGGATACCGAGAAGAAGTCGTTCCACGAGAATTGCCGCTTTCTGGAAAAATAAATATCAACCGATCTGTTTTCCGTGCCTTATGTCCAGCGGCACGAGGCGAGTCCCGGTGTCCGTGGTGAAAAGTGTCATCCAATGAACTTACGTTAGCGTGTCTGCCACCGACTGTGTGACCATGGGGCGTTTGCCCATCGTGATCGGCGCCTCCGGCCATCACGACCTGTTTCCCGAGGACTTGGCGGTCTATCGCGAGCGTTTGGTTCATTTCTTCGCGAACCTTCGTCAGCGATATCCGTCCACTCCGATACAGGTTATGTCTTCCCTGGCGGTTGGCGCCGACCGGCTCGTTGCCGATGTGGCGTTGCAGCTCGGTCTTGAATTGATTGTTCCACTCCCGTTGCCCGAAGCGGAATACCTGAAGGATTTTCCTGATTCCGTGGATGAATATCGACGGTTGCGAAATGCCGCGCCCGATCGGAATGTTTTTGTACTGCCCTTTGCCGAAGGCAATAACGACATGAATATTGGCGTGCCGGGACAGCATCGCGACCGCCAATACGCCCAAGTGGGCGCTTATATCGCCACGCACTGTCACATCCTCATTGCATTGTGGGATGGGATGTATAACCGATATGTCGGCGGCACTTCCCACGTGGTCGAATTCAAACTGCAGGGCGTTGCGCTACCTTTCTTGCCGGACCAGAAGATTCTGGATGCCGTTGACAGCGGTCCCGTGTTCCACGTCAAAACACGTCGGCGCAAGAAAGCGCTTCACGAAAAGTCCGACGCGATCACGTCGGGACAGACGAATTGGTTATACCCTCAGGACCGCAGCAAAGCGGACTACGATCACATATATGGTTATATCGAAACGTTTAATGCCGATCCGGCACGACGCCACTGCCACGACGTTCGCCATTCCACGGAAAATCTGATCCCGGGCACGGTGGCCCTTGAGCCTGCCGAACAGAAGATCCTGGATATCTACGGATTTGCCGATACCATGGCGATCCACTACCGGCGCGTGGCGCATCGAATCCTGATTGCGATTCTCCTGCTGGCGGCCGGGATGGCGCTGGCCTTTGAGGCCTATGCCCATTTGTTTGTAACGCGCTATGTGCTGGCGCTTTATCCGGCACTATTCGTCACCATCAGCGGTTTGTATTTTTGGCACAGCAATAACGATGCGCACGGTAAGTATCTCGATTACCGGGCATTGGCTGAGGGCCTTCGGGTGCAACTCCTCTGGCGTTTGGCTGGCGTCTCGCTGGATGTATCCTCAAATTACTTGCGCAAGCAAAATGACGAACTGCAATGGATCCGCGAAGGATTAAGAGCCGTGAATTCGATTCCGTCGACTCGCACGGTGCCAAACGTTTCAACGCTCAAACAGTGGGTCGATGATCAGCGGAACTATTTTACCCACAATGCGCACAAGCAAAACGAACGTCTCGAAAAGCTGGAGCGCTATTCGGGCTGGTTATATGGCGCTGGTCTTCTGGCTTCGGTCGCGGTCATTGCATTTTGGGATTTTCTGGAACATTCCGGTGAGTTTCATCATGTGCTTATTGTCTTCATGGGGTTTACTCCCATCGTTGCAGCGCTGTGGGTCAAGTATGCCGAAAAAACCGGTTTGCAGGCCCAGTGCAAACAATACGCGCGTTTTGCCACAATCTTTAACCGCGCGCGCAAGCATCTCGATGCCCTGGAGCAACAGGTCCCTGGAGATCAGGAAAGACATCAACGTATTACTCACCTGATTCGGGAACTCGGCAAGGAAGCTCTCATTGAGAATGGCGATTGGGTTCTGTTGCGCCGCGAACGTCCCATTGAAATCCCCAAAGGTTGATTTGGCGGTAACTGTTCTCCGACCCCATTTTTCTGTTCTCGCTACATTCAGCGGCGCAACGTCATTTGCCGCGTCCGGTACAAGAACGAAGTTAGAAGGTTATTCTCATCGTTGCAACATCACGCGTCGCATGGCGCCTCAGCAAGGCCCCGGATGCGACTTCAAATCGCTGCTTTGGTGGACCGAATCTTCAATACAGTGGTGGATCTCAATGGTCGTGTGGACGATTTCCTTAAGCTGCGCGAGTTGCTTGCGCGCACGCCTGGGCGTCAAGGTCTGGTCATGGGTGACGATACTCAGCGCGCATGAATACGATCCTTTACCGACACGCCAGACATGCAGGTCGGCGACTCGGATGTTACCAGCCGCCGGCCCGGTTTCAACCACTTCCCGGATCTCGTCCACGATGGGGTGATCCATTTCGCGATCGAGGAGTACCTTGCCGGTTTCACTCAAGAGGTTTTTGGCCCAGACCGCCACCAGCACCGCGCCGACGAGACCCATGACCGGATCCAGCCACGACCAGCCGTAGATCCAGCCGCCTCCCAAGGCAACAATAGCGAGGACCGACGTGGCGGCGTCGGCGATCACATGCACATAGGCCGACTTCAGGTTGAGGTCGTGGTCGTGATGGTGGCCGTGATCATGGCCGCCGTGGTGTTCTTCGTGATCGTGATGATCGTGCGCGCCGCCCAGGATCATCGCACAAACGATGTTCACGACGAGGCCAATGGCCGCCACGATCATCGCCTCCTGGTAGTGGATCGGCTGCGGCGAAACGAGACGTTCGACCGAGGCGAACACCATCATTGCGGTGACGCCCAGCAGAAAAATCGCGCTGGCGAAGCCGCCCAGCACCTCGATTTTCCACGTGCCGAAGGCGAAACGCGGATCGCGGGCGTAGCGGCGAGCGGCTGCGTAGGCGAAGGCACTCAGGCCGATAGCAACCGCGTGCGAACTCATGTGCCAGCCGTCGGCCAGCAACGCCATCGAGTTGAACCACCAGCCGGCAATGATCTCCACGACCATCATGGTGGCCGTGATCCACATGACGGCGCGGGTACCTCGCTCCGCCGCGTGATTGCCTGCGTCAAAGACGTGGTTGTGAGTCCAGGGAGAGAGGTTATGTGTATGCATCGCTTCGTCCGCTTGTCATTTGTCAGTTCGACAGGATCAGAACCTCAGACATTCGCCGACTCCGAGCAAGTGTGGCCACGCTAAGTATCGCAAAGAGGATTTACAAACCGGAGTCAGATCACAGTTGCCGCTAATATTAGCGGAAACTGCGATCCAACCCCAATTTTCAGACTAAGTGAATTGTTTGACTGCGCCCGCTTGTTGGTGAGTCTTGTACCAGGACATTGCCGCTTCAAGCCGATCATTTCCCCAGAACAGTTCGGGTCCGACCACCAACGTCGGCGCGCCAAAGATCCCTAGCGCAACGGCACGCTCTGTCTGGGCACGCAGTTTTTCTTTGCTTTCGGGTGACTGCGCCTCCTGGATCAGGGCGGCTCCGGGCTGGCCCAGACGATCGAGGCGGCTCTCCAGCAGCGATGCGTTCGAGATGTCGAGATCCTCGGCAAAATTAGCCCGGTACACGGAACAAATAAATTCCGGAACCCAAGGCTCCGTCGCAAACCAACAGGCAATGCGCGCCGCGAGCAGTCCATTGCGCGGGAACTGCGAGGGGCGGCGGAACGGGATCAATAGATCCGCACAGATGCGCTCCAAGTCGCGCCACATGTAGCGTCCTTTTACAGGCTGAAGGTTAAAGGGAGAATCACTCCAAACCAGCGTGCGAAAGATCGGGCCCAACAGAAACGGCCTCCAGACAATGGGGACGCCTTCCGATCGGGCGAGCGCCTCGATGCGTAATGCGGCAGGATAAGAGTAAGTGCTTGCGAATTCGAACCAGAACTCCACGGCCATTGATGTACCTCACTTTCATTGCCATTATCTGTTCAAGACGGCGTCTGCATACGCAGGTCAGGTTGGAGCATGCTGTTTTGGTTACCTTCAGTATCCAAAAACGAGACATATTGCCCGATGCCTGGGATTTCCATCGGCTCGCCGAGGACCCTGCCACCCGCTTGAGTTACCTTCTTCATTGACTCACGAATGTCGCCAACCCCGATCACGACCGACGGATAATGCGCCGGCCAGTCAGGCTTTTTGGGGTAGAAGCCGCCATTGATGGCGCCCGTCGGCGTTCCGGGCTTGGCATCCGCCACGGCGGTTGTCGCCAGCACATAGTCGCCCATCTCCCCGCCAAACATCTGCATCTGCCAACCGAATGCGGACTCATAAAACTTCGCTATACGCTCTCGACTTTCATACGGCATCTCGAAGTGAACGACGGGATTCATTATTCTTCCTCCATTCAAGCGAAAATAGGGTCAGAGAACAATTGTTTCTAAATATTAGCGATAATTGTTCCTCGGCCCCACTTTTCCGGCAACTGATTGCATAACGAAGGAGAAACACCATGAATGTTGGCTTTATTGGACTGGGGCGCATGGGCGCCGGCATGGCGGCCAACCTCTTGAAGGCCGGCCATCACGTAACGGTCTATAACCGAACGCCGGAGAAGGCCGCCGCCTTGGTTGCGCAGGGCGCGAAAGCAGCCACCCGTGTTTCCGACGCGTCCCTGGGCGAGGCGGTCATCACCATGCTCGCGAATGACGATGCCGTGGAGAGCGTGGCTTTCGGAAAGGATGGCATCGTTCAGAGTCTGCCGGCGGGTGCCGTTCATGTTTCATCGAGCACGATCAGCGTCGCCTTGTCGGAGAAACTGACGGAGGCCCATGCCAAGGCCGGTCAGCGTTTCGTCTCGGCGCCGGTGTTCGGCCGCCCCGACGCAGCGGCGGCGGCCAAACTTTTCATCGTCGCCGCCGGCGAACCGGCCGCGATCCGATTCGCGGCCCCGCTCTTCGAGGCCATGGGACAGAAGACCTTCGTGCTCTCGGAGTCGCCGAAGGCCGCGAACCTCGTGAAGCTCAGCGGCAACTTCCTGATCGCTTCGGTGATTGAATCGCTTGGCGAAGCGCTGGCGCTCGTCGCCAAGGGTGGCGTCGATCAGCGGCAGTATCTGGAGATGCTGACATCCACCTTGTTCAACGCTCCCGTCTACAAGACCTACGGCGGGTTGATTGCCGGCGGAATATTCGAGCCGGCGGGCTTCGCGGCGCCGCTCGGCCAGAAGGATATCCGGCTGACGCTGGCCGCCGCCGAAGAACTGCGCGTACCGATGCCACTGGCGAGCCTGCTCCGGGACCGGTTCCTGACCCTGCTCGCCCACGGCGGCGACAATCTCGACTGGTCGGCGATCGGCGGGCTGGCGGCGAAGGATGCCGGCGCATGACCGGCGTGGTCAAAGCACGCTGACCCTCGCCGATGAGGCGTGCCTAATTTCACGGACACCCAGATAGGCACATAATGCCTGAAGGAAAGTGTTCAATGAAGAATCGAGGTGTTCTATAACCGCCAGCGCTTGCACCAGTCGCTGGACTACGTCAGACCCGTGCGTTATGAAGTGCTCATGGGTGTTGTTTAACACTGTGTTCTTGGAAACGGGTACGCCTCAGACCTGAATGAACCGATATGACCGACGTCATCAGTCTTTCAATCGCGAGCTGGGATCAACCGTGCTCAGCAGCCGAGCAGGAGTACGCACTCCGTGCGCTCGAATGGGGGAGCGTCCTATTGTTCCCGCAGCTCCGCTTCTCGATACAAGATGGCGAGAGCCGGCTCCTGTCCCCGACAATCGCCGGGGAAGGCAAGAATGTCAGTCTGGATCCATCCAGCGGAACGTCGCGGGGCAGCGACGCCGATGAAGCGGAACTGAGACTACTGCGGAGCATGATGCAGCGCTTCGCTACATCCAGCAAAACCTTGCTCCACAATTTGTTGCCACGCTACGAGGCGGGCTTGCAGCAGGCGCGTACCAGTTTCCGGCCCGTTGAGATCGCTGGGCGATCGACCTCCTGGCGAAAGGACGACACGCGCTTGCACGTAGATAGTTTTCCGTCGTCGCCCACTCAGGGAAAGCGAATCCTGCGTGTCTTCACCAACGTAAATCCGCATGGACAGAGTCGCACTTGGAGGCTTGGAGAATCGTTCGAAGGCGCCGCGCGCCGCTATCTACCTTCGCTGCCCAGTCCGATCTGGGGCACCAGCCATGTGCTCAACCTGCTTGGCGTTACAAAGAGTCGACGCAGTCCCTATGATCATTTCATGCTGCAATTGCACGACCGAATGAAGGCGGACTTGGCTTACCAGCCAGAAGTCGCTCAAAGTGTTCATGACTTCCATTCAGGCAGCACGTGGATCGTATTTAGCGACCAGGTATCACACGCCGCCATGACCGGGCAGTACGCGTTGGAGCAAACCTTTCATTTACCCATTGACTACATGCTGGACTCGTCTCAGGCGCCGCTGCGTATTCTTGAACGTCTACTCGGCCGAGAGATGACATGACGACCGACCCTTCCATCGAGTGGCCATCTTCGAGTGGATCAAGGTGTTCTATAAACGCCAGCGTTTACATCAGTAGCTGGACTACGTGAGTCCCGTGCGTTATGAAGCGCGTGTGGGTGTTGCTTAACCATGTGTCCATGGAAACGGGTATACCTCAGAGAACAATTGTTTCTAATATTAGCGGTAATTATTCTCTAACCCCATTTTTCGATGCTGACACTGCTCACTTTCGCGCTGGACTTTGCCATACCCAAGACGGCGCGGAACTGACGGCATATGCGCGCTGGTCATGGTGAAATTTGGTGCTATTGCCGTCGTGGCCTGTGCTCGTGTATACCAGAAAGTTGAGAGGAGCGAATGACATGGCGATGAAGAACTACCAATACGTGATAGTCGGCGGCGGCATGACGGCGGATGCGGCGGTTCACGGCATCCGCGAGCGCGACAACAGTGGAAATATCGCGGTACTGAGCGGCGAAAAACATCCTCCATACGACCGTCCACCGCTGTCGAAGAAATTGTGGACCGGCAAGCCGCTCGACTCCATCTGGCGCAAAACCGAACAGGCCAAGGCTGATCTTTTTCTGGACACGCGCGCGGTGAGCGGCGACGTCGCCGCGAAAACCATCACCGACAGCCACGGTGAAGTTTACCGTTATGAAAAGCTGTTGATGGCGACGGGCGGCGTTGCGCGACGTCTGCCGTCAGCACCTGACGGCGTCATCTACTTCCGTACGCTCGATGATTACCAGCGCCTGCGTGCGCTGGCTGACCGCAAGTCCGAATTCATCGTAATCGGCGGAGGATTCATCGGCTCGGAAATCGCCGCCGCCCTGTCCATCAACGGCTGCAAGATTACCATGGTGTTTCCCGACACCGGCATCGGCGCGCGCATTTATCCGCCCAAGCTATCCGAATTCCTCAACGGTTATTTCCGCGGGAAAGGCGTCGAAGTCCTGACCGGTGAGAAAGTCCGCGCCCTGGAAAAAAAGGGCGAGCGTTTCACCGTCAATACCGAGGGCGGCAAGGCCTTGTCCGCGGACGCGGTCGTCGCCGGCATCGGCATTGAACCCGAGGTCGGCCTGGCTAAGTCGCTCGGCCTCAAGATCGACAACGGCATCGTGGTCGACGAGCAGTTGCGCGCGGCACCACCCGACATTTTCGCCGCTGGAGACATCGCCAACTTTTATAGCCCGGCGCTCGACATGCGCCGACGCGTTGAACACGAGGATAATGCCAATACCATGGGTGCGATGGCCGGGCGCAACATGGCCGGCGCCTCGGAAAAATACGAACACCTGCCCTACTTTTATTCTGACCTGTTCGATCTGGGTTACGAAGCGGTTGGCGACTTCGGAGGCGGCATGGATATCGTGGAAGATTGGAAGGAGCCGTTCCGCCAGGGCGTTGTGTATTATCTCAAGGCTGGGCGCGTGCGCGGCGTACTACTGTGGAATACCTGGGGTCAAGTCGATGCCGCGCGCCGTCTGATTGTCTCCAAAGACACCTTCAGCGCGGCCACACTCGCCGGGTTGATCCACGAGTAGATCGCGCGGTGTGTTAAGTCGAGACGCGGGGCAGAACCGCACAAACCAGGGTCAAATCACGGCTTTCACGGTTCTGGTGTTCCCGTGTCTCGAATTCCTCGGCGCAGTTCCTCTCTTGCCACTCTGGCGAGCGTTTCATACTTCTTTCGAAACTCTTCCAGGCTTGCCTCTTCAAGTTCTTCCAGATCGAGCAAGGCGTTATGCGCGCCTTGGGTGGCGCGGATGAGCTCATCGAGCTTGAGTTGGATCGCTTCCGTGTCGCGATTCTGTGTGTTCTGAATCAGGAAAACCATCAGGAAGGTTACGATGGTGGTGCTGGTGTTGATCACCAATTGCCACGTGTCACTGAAGCGAAAGACGGGTCCGGTGATCGCCCACACGGCAATAACGCCGACGGCATAGACAAACACTCGTGGCCGTCCGCAGAAACGGGCGGCGCCTTTTGCAAACCGGGAATACCAGGTGGCGTTATGCATGCGGAGTGCCTCGCTTTTGGCAACGAACCAGGAACGAAATCGGGCTCAGAGAACAATTGTTTTAGCGGTAATTGTTCTCTGATCTCATTTTATTCAAGAACTCAAAACGAAAAGGCAGTTCGACCCCGTGCTATCTCAAGCATTGCAGCAGCCCCCATCCATTCTGCATGATCTATCATCATGCCATCAGTCACGCCGTGTACTTTTGCGCAAGGCGGACAGACTCCTATACGACCACCGCCTTCAATAAAGGCCGCCAACAACTCTTTAACCGGTGGGAAGCTTTTGGGGATGATCGTATCGGCGACACCAGGCTTGGCAAGATTGACACCTTCCAGCGTTAACCAGATAACCACATCGTGGCCTAATGCCAATGCAGTATTGCCCATCGCCAGTGGTATTGCCACACGATCAGGATCCTGCCAAAAGCTTGTTAGGGTAAATATAAACTTTGCCGGTAGTACCTTTTCATTAGCCATGATTCGCATCCTTATTCATCAGACCTCAATGAATTCGAGAATCAAGGGTTCAGGGTGAGATGCCCCATTTTTTTCCGCGCCCAGTCCGCGGACTCCGCGCGACTCAGAAACGCCCGTGGGTCTTGGTCACGTAATCGGTGAGCTGCTGGGTCTCCTGGTTCATGCGCAAGAGGTTGGCGTGCGTGATGCGGTACATCGCGCGCATGACCTTGTAGACGATGCGCGGGTGGCTGTCGATGAGCGTCTCGAACCGGTCGGGCTCAAGCGCATACACCGTGGCCTGCCCGATGGCGCGCAAGGTGGTACGGCGCGGCATGGCATCGATGAACGAGCGCGCGCCGGCACACTCACCCTTGTTCATCAGATAGGCGACCTGTTCATTGCCGTCGCGGACGTTGCTCACGGCGAGTTGGCCCGCCGCCAGCACGTACAGTGTGCGTTCAGGGCCGCCTTCGCGGACTAGCATCTCGCCATCGTTCAGTGTGCGGCTGGCCATCAGGGCGGCCAGGATCTGGGCCTCGGGTTTGTCGAGTTCATCGCCGAGTGCGGAAGCGCGCACGAGATCGGCTTGTACTGTCTGGCTCATGGATTGGATCCTCCGTTAAAAAGAAAGTAGTTGCCGTGTCGCGCTACGCTGAGCGACGCGTGCCATGGCATTATTCTACTGCCGCTGCCCCGAGATGGGTGGACCAGATTCTCCTAGTATCTTGGTCAGGGATGTTCACGTGCCAAGCATGTCAACGTTATCGGGAAATACTGGGTGACCTGGCCATGCCGTGGCGATCCATGGGGAAATCGGAATAGCTCACTCTGACCCCAATTATTGCAATCAGCGTTGGCCGGACTAACTCATGTTCGCCGGCTGAAGATTGGCCTCTATCGCTTTATAAAGAGTATCCATTCCGAAAGACACATCCTCGATGACACCATTCACGAAGAAAGTCGGCGTGCCCCGGGCTCCACGCTGCTTCCCGCTGTTCATCTGTTCACGTATGGATGACAGGTGAATGCGGCTGATCATGTCCCGGTCGTAGCCTTGCAAATCCAGCCTGGCCTGAAGGGCGTACTGCCGCAGGTATTCGTCGCCCAGATGCTGCTGATTCTCAAACAGCAGATCGTGCATCGGCCAAAACCTGCCCTGGGCGCCCGCCGTCTCGGCCGACTCCGCCGCGCGTTCGGCGTGAGGATGTATCTCGACCACGGGAAAGTGCCGGAACACAAAACGCACGCGGTCCTGGAAATGTTTGAGCAGTATCTTCACGGCGGGATACGCGGTGCGGCAATAAGGACATTCGAAGTCACCGTATTCGATAACGATAACCGTGGCCGACGCCGGCCCCAGGACGTGGTCAGTGGAGTTCAGCGGAAGCAGAAGCACTGCTTCATTTCGTTCTTGCGGCATTCGATCTCCATTTTCAATGTCACAAAAATTGCGTTAATCGCCCGCATGGATTTTGACGTCATAGGGAGTGGGACGGCCTTCGGACCGCTCCAGCCAATCCTTCAGGCTTAATAGGTAGGTGCTCACTTGGTGCTGCAATGATGCATGAATTCCACCGGCTCCTTCCAATTGGCGTGGGTGAAGAGAACAAAGGTTTGATCGTCCTTGGGTATCAATTGAAAAGTCAGGTCCGTATCCACCCATTCTTTGGGCCCTCTTACGCATTTCCACTTCACCAGTTTATTGGGCTTTAATTCCACGACTTTCATATCGCTGAACCCGAAGAGAATAATTCCGCCCTGTTTGGCATCGCCGGCTCTATCCCTGATCCACCAATGAGCAAGCCCCTCAACCGTGGTGAGAGCCTCAAAAACTTTTTCAGGCGTGGTTTTGATTCCAACTCTGTGAAGAATATCCGGCATGGCTCTCTCCTTCTTAGAGTTTCAATTATTCTGACTGCTTGATTCCCTCCGACGCGGCGTATTCCAGCGCTCGGCGATCCCAGCCTGCCGATTCGGCAGCTGCTTCATATGTGCTCTGCGCAAACTCGATGAGCATGGCGTCCGGGTTCGCGGTTTGGCGAACCGCATCGTACGGCAGAAGAAACTCGTGCATGTCGTTGCTGTAGTACGCGGCCTGTGGACGCACAGGATAATTTTTGAATCCTTCCGGCTCCGGGTAGGCATAGGCATAGAAGACCGGTTCCGGCACCGGACCGCCGCCGGGCCAGAAACCGCAGCTGCTCACTTCATGCGAATACGCCAGCCGCGTGACCCAGTCCGCCATGTGCGGAATGCCGCCCGGGTGTGGCGGCGCCGTCCGGCCGGAAAAGCGCGTGACCGCCAGGTCGAAGCTGCCCCAGAAAAAATGCACCGGGCTGCATTTGCCTACAAACCCGCAACGGAACTGCTGCAACACGCGGTCAACCTGCTTGAGGATGCGCCAGAATCGCTGCGCCTGTTCCGGGACATACGTGTGATGCTTGTCGTCTTTGTCAAATGGAATCGGGTCCTGCACTTCCACGGGCATGGTCCAGATCCACACCTTCAGGCCAAGCGCGCGCAGCGCCGCCATGAAGTGGAAATAGAAATCGGCGACCGACCGCGGCGCCAGGGCGAGCGTCGTGACGGCATCGTCGCTGGTCTGCACTCGCAACTGGTGGTCGAGAAAGTCGAAGCTGATCTCGAAGCTGACATCGCCGTACGGAATCGGCGAGGTGGTGAGCCCGCGCGTGGTCACGTACAGCGGTACCTGCCACCAGTGATTGAGCATCGGCGACTGGGCCAGCCGCACCTTGCCGACGATTTGCATCCACATGTGTAGCGTGGCATAGGTGTCCTGCCACTCCGCGAGCGACAGTGCGGGCCAGCTTTCGTTGCGCGAGACGCCTTGAGCTTGCATGTTCACCTTGTCGTCCATGGGCGTTTGTGCGTCGGATTGGGGAATATTTCTTGTCGTCGGCGGATCGTTAACCGAGCATGACATTATCCACGTAACACCAATCCCACGCCTCACCCGGCTCGATGGAGCGCGCGATCGGATGGTGCGTCGCGTGGAAATATTTGGTCGCGTGCTTGTTCATCGAGGAATCGCAGCAGCCCACGTGCCCGTAGGTCATGCACAGGCGCAGATGTAACCAGCGATCACCGAGCTTCAGGCATTCCTCGCAGCCGGCGGTGTTCGGGCTGACGTCGCGAATCGAATCGAGATGGGTGCACCGCATGACCATGCCGTTTCTCCCATGGCAACTGACTACGCCATGACGGTTGATCGTTTAGCGATACATGTTCCGCTTTTTGCCGTGGCCTCGCAACCTTTCTTAGCCCACACAAATTGCGTGTACTTTTTTATCCGCGCTTATTGGTTGTCAGTTCCGCGTACGTTGCGGGAATAATCGAGCCTGGGCTATTTGATTCGGTCCCAATTTCTCAGTGCATCTTGTCGTTGTTTTTTCCCGGAGCTTGCTGCGAGGTGAAGCTCTGCGATGATTCCGGCACATCGCCCGGCTGCAAAGGGCGTTCGGTGATCGCGAACTCGGTCGTGAAGGTCTTGCCCTGCCGGAAGACTTTCATCTTGGCCCGGGTACCGATGACAATCGTCTTGAGCGCGCGTTGCAGACTCTCGACGTTCTTCAGTTCGATGTCGTTGATGGCGACGATGACATCGCCGCCCAGGATCATTGACCGGCTTCCGACCTTCACCGGCAGGCGGCCTCCGATGATGCCGGCGACTCCGGCCGGGCTGTTCCGCTCGACCACCTCGACGAGAAAACCATCGGTCAGCGGCAGAGTGAAGATCTTTCTCAGCCCGGCGTCGATCAGGCTGCCGTCGATGCCCAACCACGGTCGGCTCAGCCTGCCCTTCTCGACGAGCGAACCCACGACGGAACGCGCGAGATTGGACGGAATCGCAAAACCGATGTTTTGCGCCTCGCCAAGGATTTCGCTGGTGACACCGATCACGTCGCCGCAGCGGTTGAGCAACGGTCCGCCGGAATTGCCAGGATTGATCGCCGCATCCGTCTGGATCATCGGATGCGCAAGCATCCGCGGCCGCTCGGGCAGTATGCGATTGAGGCCGCTGACGATCCCGCTGGTGATGGTCTGATCGAAGCCCAGCGGATTGCCGATGGCGACGACCCTGTCGCCCGGCCGCACGCTGTCCGAGTCGCCGAAGGCGAGCACCGGCAACTTTCCACGATCCGGTTCGGGAATCTGGAGAATCGCGAGATCGAAAATCGGATCGGCGCCGAGCAGCTTGGCCGGCAGCTCCGTGCCGTTATCGAGCGTCACGGCGATCGCCTGGGCACCGAACACGACGTGCGAATTCGTCATCACCAGGCCATGGGCGTCGATGATGAACCCCGACCCAGTCACCTGCTGAACACGGTCGTCCATGCGATAGGGATTGATGGTGAGCGCGGTGATGAGCACCACCGCTGGCGACTTGCTGTCGTAAAGATCGGCGGTCGACTGGTTGCATTCCGCTGCCGCGAATGCCGACGCGGCCGGGACCAGAGCGAGCGCTGCGAGCAACACCCGCATGCGCTGCCGCACAATGAAGAGACCGAGCCGGTTCACAAGTGCGATGAGCACGATCGCCGCCTTTCCGCATTTGTCGATCGATTTCATTCTTTAAGGCAATTAAGGCGTCAGTGTAATTGAAATACAACGTTAACCTTGCGTTTCAAATACTGAGACAGCTTGATTCATTTATTGTTCAGTCTTCTTGACCTCCTTCAGCGCGAGGAAGTGAATTCGAAAGACAAGCAACGCGCAGCTACTCTTCGCCACCTCCCAACACCTTGTAGAGGGTCACGTGGGCGCTCAGGAGCTGCCGGCGCGAACTGACCAAAACCTGTTCCGCGAGGAAGGTTTCCCGGCTGGCGTCCAGCACTTCCAGGTAATTGGCGATGCCTGCCTGCTGACGGGCTTTGACTCGATCAAAGCGCGCCTGTTGGGCGCGCAGGTTGGCCTCCAGGGCGGCCACTTGTTCGCTGAAGGTGCTCCCGGCGGCAAGGGAGTCGGCCACTTCGCGGAATGCCTGTTGAATGGTTTTTTCGTAGTCGGCCACGGCCTGGACTTTCCGTGCTTCAGCCACGTCTACGGTGGAACGGATGCGGCCCGCGTCGAACAGCGGCAACGTCAGCACCGGATTGAACAGCCAGGCTTTGCTGCCGGAAGCGAACAGGCCGGACAACTCGTTGCTTGCCGATCCTGTGCTGGCGGTAAGCGTGATGCGCGGAAAAAATGCCGCGCGGGCTGCGCCCACGCTGGCATTGGCGGCGAGAAGCCGCTGCTCGGCGGCACGCACATCGGGGCGCCGGAGGAGCACGTCCGACGGCAGCCCCGGCGCCAGCTCAGCCATCGAAGGCTGGCTGAGAACGTTCGTCGGCGCGGGCAAGGTCACCGCCATGCCCGTGAGCAGGCGCAGGGCATTTTCCGTCTCGATCCGCTGGCGCTTCAGGTCATTCCACAGGGCGCGCACGGATTCCACGAGACCTTCGGCGGCGAGCACGTCGAGATCGGTCGCCAGCCCCGCTTCCTGCCGCTTGCGGATGATGGCGAGACTCTCCTCCCGCGTCTTCAATGTGTCGAGAGCAAGCTGCTCGCGCTCGGCAAGTTCCGTGAGCAGCAGCCAGGTGTTGGCGACATCACTGATGAGGCCGATGCGAAAACTTTTCGCCGCCTCGTCGGTCGCCAGATACTGGGCCCGGGCGGACTCGCTCAGCGCCGCCACCCGACCCCAGAAATCCAGTTCGAAAGCGCTCACCCCCAAGCCCGCGTCATAGCGGCTGATGACGACCGGTTGGCCTGTAGCCGAGAGGTCTCCCGGCAGGCGTGAACGGTTGCCCGAGGCTTGCGCTTCCAGCGTGGGGAAGCGCTCGGCGCGGGCGATGCCTGCCAGGCCGCGGGCTTCGTCGACCCGCGCCAGGGCGATCGTGAGATCACGGTTGTGATTGAGCGCCGCCTCGATCAGGACTTGAAGCGAGGGATTCGTGTAATAGTCGCGCCAGGGGGACAAGGGGGTGGCGGCGGCTTCTGTCACGCCGTCGAAATGTTCCGGCACCGGTGCGGCCGGACGCTCGTAGGCGGGGATGAAAGAACAGCCGGCCAGCAACGCCAAGACGACGGCTCCGAACGCGGCCCGCGCCATATTTCCCGTCGCGAAGATAGGAAATATATTTCGTTCAGTCATGTTCCGTTTCCTTACGATGCCGGGCGGGGAAAAACTTGCGCACCACCACGAAAAACACCGGCACCAGGAAAATAGCGAGCACCGTGGCGGCGATCATGCCACCGATCACGCCGGTGCCCACGGCGTGGCGGCTGGCCGCGCCCGCACCGGTGGAGATCGCGAGCGGCGACACGCCCAGGATGAAGGCGAAGCTGGTCATGAGGATGGGTCGCAACCTCAACCGGCACGCCTCCAGCGTTGCGGCCACGAGATCCATGCCGTCATTGTGGAGCTTGCGGGCGAATTCGATGATGAGGATCGCATTCTTGGCGGAGAGTCCGATGATGGCAATGAGCCCGACTTTGAAGAACACGTCGTTGGGCAGCCCGCGCAAGTGCACCGCCAGCACCGCGCCAAGCACGCCGAGCGGCACCACCAGGATCACGGCGAACGGAATCGACCAGCTCTCATACAGTGCCGCAAGCGCCAGAAATACCACGAGCAGCGACAGCGCGAACAGGATCGGCGCCTGGGCGCCGGCGAGCCGTTCTTCGAAAGAAGTGCCGGACCATTCAAAGGCGTAGCCGGGCGGCAACTTCTGTGCGATTTCTTCCATGGCCTGCATCGACTCGCCCGTGGAATGACCGGGCGCGGGGCCGCCCGCGATCTTCATGGAGGGACTGCCGTTGTAGCGATCGAGCTTGGGGAGCCCCACGATCCATTTCGGCCTCGTGATTTCCCCCAGGAGCACCACCTCGCCCAGGCGGTTTCGCACCGGGAGTTTCAACAGATCCTCGGGCGTCTTGCGCAGATCCGCGTCCGCCTGCATTTGCACGCGGAGTATGCGCCCGGCGCGCACAAAATCGTTTACGTAGGCCACGCCGATGGCGGATGAGAGAGTATCGTTGAGATCGGCCATGTCGATTTGCAGTGCCTGCGTCTTCTCCCGGTCGATTTCCAGGAACACCTGCGGCCCGGGCTCCTGGCCTTCCGGCCGCACGCCGGCGAGCCGGTGATCCTGCGACGCCAGACCGAGCACGAGATTGCGCACATTCAGCAACGCATCGCGGCCCTGGCCGGAGCGGTCCAACAACCGGAAATCGAATCCGCCGACCGCGCCCAGCTCGGGGATGGGGGGAGGATTCACCGCGAAGATGATGGCCTCCTTGATGCGCATGAATGTTCCCATGGCCCGGCCGATCACGCCCTGCGCCGAGTGTTCATACCCGCTTCGCTCATCCCAGTCCTTGAGCCGTGTGAACGCGAGAGCCGCGTTCTGCCCCCGGCCGAAGAAGGAGAAGCCCACCACGCCGATAACCTTATCCACTTCCGGCTGTTTCAGGTAGAACTGCTCCACCTGCGAGAGCACCGCCACCGTGCGCTCCTGAGTCGCCCCGGCGGGGAGTTGCACCAGCGAAATGAAATAACCCTGGTCCTCGTCCGGCAGGAAGCTGCCGGGAATCAGGGTGAAAAGCCAACCGGTGGCGGCCACGATGGCGAGATAGATCACCACCCAGCGACCGGTGCGGGCAAGGATGCGCGCCGTGAGACCGCGATAGCCGGAAGCGACGCGGCCGAAAAAAAGGTTGAACTTGCGCTTTTCATCTTTTTCCGCTTCGCCCGGTTTGAGCAGCGTCGCGCACATGGCGGGCGTGAGCGACAGCGCCATCAGCACCGAAAACGCCATGGTCAGAATCAGCGTCGCGGCGAACTGGCGGTAGATGGCGCCCACCGAACCGCCGAAGAACAGCATCGGCATGAACACGGCGGAGAGCACGACGGAGATGCCGAGGATCGCGCCGAGGATCTGATCCATGGCCTTGAGCGTGGCCTCCAACGGCGGTAAACGCTCCTCACGCATGATGCGTTCCACGTTTTCCACCACCACGATAGCGTCGTCCACCAGGACACCGATCGCGAGCACCATGGCGAACAGCGTCAGCACGTTGATGGAAAAACCGAAGGCATATAGTCCCGCCGTGGCGCCAGCCAGCGACACCGGCACCACCACAGCGGGTACCAGGGTGGTGCGCCAATGCCCGAGGAACACGTACATCACGATGAACACCAGCACCATGGCCTCGCCCAGTGTCTTCACCACCTCGATGATGGAAATCTCCACGAAGCGGGAGCTGTCGTAGGGCACGGCCCAGTCGACTCCCTTGGGGAAGAAGCGGGCAAGTTCCGTCATGCGCGACTTCACAGCCTTCGCCACGTCGAGCGCATTGGCGCCGGGCGCGACACGAATCGCGATGGCGGCGATGGGCTGGCCGTTCATTCGGGCGTAGCGGTCGTAACTGTCGCCGCCAAGTTCCACGCGGGCCACGTCTTTCACCTTCACCGTGGCTCCGCTGGCAAGCTCCCGTATGACCACGTTACCGAATTCATCGGGCGTGGAAAGCCGTCCCCGCGTGACGATGACGGCGTTCACCTGGGCGCCCGAAGCACTCGGCGCCTGGTTGAGTTCGCCGGTGGCGAGCTGCACGTTCTGCGCCTGCAAGGCCTTTTTCACGTCGGCGGGCGTCAGGCCATAGGCGGTGAGTTGCTCCGGCTTGAGCCAGATGCGCATGGAATATTCGGTGCCGAACAGGATGGCCTCGCCCACGCCAGGTACGCGGCGAATCGCGTCGAGCACGTTGGCCGCCGCGAAGCTGCCGAGGTCAATGAAGTTAAGGTTGCCGTCCTTGGAATAAATGGCGACGAACATAAGATAGTTGCGCTGCGGCTTCGTCACCGGCACCCCGATCCGCCGCACGTCTTCCGGGAGTCGCGCCTCGACACGCTTGTAACGGTTCTGGGCTTCCACCGAGGAGATGTCGATGTTGGTGCCCGGCTCGAAGGTGAGCGTCAGCGTCCCCGCGCCCAGTTCGGAAGCCGCCTCCATGTAGAGCAGATGTTCGATGCCGTTCATCTCCTGCTCGATCAGCTTGATGACCGTGTCTTCGATCACCTGCGCGGAAGCGCCGGGATAGGTCACGTTGAAGGCGATCTGGGGCGGGGCCACCGACGGATACTGGGCCACCGGCAGATTCTTGAGCGCGATGACACCCACGAGCAGGATCAGGATGGCGATGACCCAGGCGAAGATGGGTCGATGGATGAAGAAGCGGGCCATGTCAGCTGCCCGGCGTCAGCGGCACGGGTTTCACGACCGCGCCCGGCCGGACCTTCTGCACGCCGTTTACGATGAGGGTTTCGTCGCCCTTGAGGCCGTCTTCGATGACGAAGTCCGTGCCCGCCATGGCCCCGACTTTCACCGGGCGCGGCATGACTTTGTTCTCCGGCCCCACCAGCAGCACGTATTGGTTCTCGGGCCCGGAAAGCACCGCCCGCTGGGGCACGGCGATCACGCCCTCTGCCACCGCCTGAGGCAACCTCACTCGAACAAATGCGCCAGGAAGCAACAGATGTCCGGGGTTAGGAAATTCCGCTTTCAGGGTGACGGAGCCGGTGGTGGGATCCACGCTCATGTCGCTGAAAATGAGCCGGCCTTTCTGAGGGTAGGGCTGTCCGTTATCCATAATAAGTTCCACGACCCTGCTTTCCGCCACTTTCAACGAACCCGCGGCGAGCGCACTCCTGAGGCGGAACACCTCGGCATTGGGCTGGGTGAAGAGCACCTGCGCCGGCTCCAACTGCTCGATGACAGTAAGTAGTGTCGCGTCGCCCCGACCCACGAGAGCACCTTCGGTCACAAGCGCGCGGCCGATGCGGCCGGAGATGGGCGCGGGCACGGTGGTGTTTTCCAGATCCAGCCGGGCACGCTCGAGCTGGGCCTGGGACTGTTTGAGCGTGGCGCGAGCCAGATCCACTTCCTGCTGGCTCACCGCCTTGATGGGCAGCAGTGACACCACGCGAGAGAGGTTGAGCTTTTTTACATCCACGTCGGCTTCCGCCGCCTGCGCGGCGGTACGGTAGGCGCGATCATCCAGCCGGAACAGCGGCTCACCGGCGCGCACGTCGCTGCCTTCCTCGAACAGGCGCTTTTCCACGATGCCTTCGACGCGCGCGCGCACCTGCGCCGTGCGCACGGCGGTCACTCTTCCCACCAGCTCGCGGGTAAGTGTTGCGGCGCCGCGGCTTACCTGCACGACCTCTACTTCCGGCGGCGGCATGGCACCCGCTGCTCCGGGGCCCGCGGGGCCGCTCTTGCCATCCGGACCGCAGGCGGCGAGCAGCGACAAAAATAAAAACAGGGTGAGGCGTTTCATGGCTTATCCTTTTCGGGAGCAAAGGCGCGCAGGAAGCAATCCACCACCTGCACCGCTTTCGTGGACTTGAGCAAATCCGTTTGCAAATTCATGAGGCCTCGCAGGCGATCGAAATCCCCCAGCATGGCCGCAAGCATCTCGGCGGCAAAATCAGGGTCATCACGTCTCAACTGCCCTTCTTCCATGGCCCACGCGAGATACTCGGCGAGGCGCTTGCGCGTGGTCTGCGGCCCTTGACGGAAAAACTGTTTCGCCAGCGCCGGGAAACGCGGCGCCTCCGCCGTCAGCGTGCGGAAGATCGCAATGCCATCGGCGCTCAGAATCTTTTCCCGGTAGGCTTCGCTGAAAGCCAACAGCGTGGCCCGCACCTCGCCATCTCGATCCAGCGTCACCAGCACTGACTGGATCGCATGGCGCACCACTTCGGCAAACAGCGCATCCTTGCTGGGAAAATGGTTGTACACCGTCTGCCGCGCCACATGGGCGCGGGCGGCGAGGCGGTCGATGCTTACCTTGTAACCCTCTTCGCGGAAGGCTTCGCAAGCGGCATCCAGTAGACGTTGCCGGGTGTCTGGGGGCGGTTCAAGTACGGTGGACATAGCAGGATAATGGAAATTTTGTCGATTAGACTGACTAGTCTAGTTGCCCGGCGCGACACGAACAAGGTCAGGCTGTGGCAGCCGCTTCGAGTCGAAGGCAACGCTTTGCATCATGCGAAACCCCACCTCAGTAGCAGCAACGGGAGAACCGACTACTCCCTCAAAAAACGCAGGAGGTGCGCGCAAAAACGGAATGACCACACCCGCTATGGCGGGATTGTCAGCATCATGGATGAAGCCCGGAATCCCGTATGCAGCTTGCCTGAATCGAGAGTTCGAGCATCTCTGTCTCTGCCGGTTCTAACCGCCTGGACATCGGTTTGCTGCGGAAAAACGTCAGATGAGTTTATGACATGAATTTCTGGTTGGCGAAGCGCGTACGACCGCTTTGGGATCCGGGACCGTCAGCAAAACGACCAATACCGGTCATTCACTTTTCCCAGAAGTGGACGCTCAACGCTTCGCATCAGCGGCCAACAAAGCGCGTAGCGGTTTGTTGGCCAGGCTGCATGCGCTTGTTATGAGTCGCTATTGAAAACATCAGTACTTGTATTTTGAGCATTCTAATTCTTGAATAATTTCTAGAATAAATGGCCTTTTCTGCTCAGAGTTAAAACGAACTTGAAAGCATTTATTTCTGCTTAAATATTCATTGCAGAATACGAAATCCAAATCTTTGAACGACTTATCGTCAGGATCGATAACTTCGTAGCGATACTCGTATGTTTTCGCTTTCTTTACGTATTCCCTGGAAATAATTCTAATTTTGGCCTCTTGCCCCAAAACTGGAACACAACCTCGTTTTGTATTTCGATCAGACCACTTTCTGGTAGTTTGGCTGTGAGAAAGAGGCTTATTAAATGGCAAAGACGCAGATTGTTGTGCTAATTTGTTTGCTGCTCGATTGTATTTATTACTTTTATGAGCTTTGACCCATTTAATATCCACCTTAATTGGGTAATTCTTAACTTCTTTTCTTAGCCTCTTCCACAAATCGATATTTGCAACAGGCATGCCATTTGCCCCAAGCCATCTTTTATTTGGCCATATATGCATAGCCTTAAAATAATTTTCGACCTCGTATCGTGAATCAGAAAAAATAAGAATTCTTTTAAAACGGTTTTTATCCTTTAAGAATCTCTTCGCCTCCTGTACAGCAACAGTACATGCCTCTATCTCCATTTCATCAATAGTTGCATTTTGCCACCCAGGTGGGGCGTATTCTTCATACTCTTCATCCCCAGATTCATTTACCCAAACTAGGCAAACACCTACGCCGGCGGCTCTTTGCTTCTTTGGATAGGAAGATCCGTCGGTAAAAATGTTTAATGCATATTCATCAATTATGCCTAGTCCCGATACCAACTATTTAATTCCTATCAACGTTGACCGTTTGTGACTTATAACGTCCAAATTGAGGGGCGCACCGCTTTTGGCGCGTCCCGCTCGAATGCAGGGTTAGGCGGATATTACGCCCACTTCTTTCCGAGATCCTCGAGACCAGCCTTCTGCAAATCCTCCGGACTCATCAGAATGCGAAACTTGCAATTGGCCTGGAACTTGAGAAAGAAGGGCTCCGAAAATGAGGGCACATCCGACGGAGTTTGTACGTTAATCACAAAAATTCCGCCGCGTTTTCCGTCCTGCTCAGTGAAGTAAGCTGTCTCTGGCTTGATTGTTTCGAGGATACGCCCAATGATTTCGCCCGCCTTTCCGCTCCTAACGAGAGAGTTGAAAGGCTCAAGTGGGAATTCGACCGTAAGTAGCATTTTCATGTGATGACTCCTTTTGTTGCGACATTTGAAGGCGGTGTCGTACACGCCTAACAGTTGATATACGGACAATATCGTCAGTATATCCTCAGAAGCGCAGGTGGCTGTAAGAGTGGTCTAACTTCCTGTCTTGGTGTGATTTTGTTCTTTTCCTTTCCGTATATCATCTCCAGAATGTACGGACCGAGAATAGAGTTGGTTCGATGTCGGAGGCAATGACGGCTATGGGTCGAATGCTGCCGGTCGGTTAATGGCCAACAATTGCCGTTCGTGGCACGTCCGTTGGCGCATCCCGCCGTCCAAGCCCCGCCAAATTGGCGTTTACCGGCCATAAATGGACGTGAAGCTAAATTGGAACACGGAGGCAGGGTGCGACGGGCGGAATTTGTCAATAAATCTATACTTGAGATAGTAACCGCCGTAGACGATAGATTAGCGCCAGTTAACCGAGCATCAACTGAGCCTCTTAATGCCTAAACAGATGGATGACCACAAGATCAAGCTCGCTGAAGATAGCTATCGTGGCATAGCGACTGTTCTCGATA
>NZ_JBAVEJ010000106.1:0-1976 GCF_049587675.1 Sulfuricaulis sp.
CCTTGGAGGCGGCGCGAACCACCTGTTTGAAACTCTTGAGGGGGATGCCGCTGTCCTCGACGATGGCGATGCCGATGTCGCCATCCATGTTGCCCGGCCGGTTGAAGGCGATGCGGATGTCTCCCGCATGCTTCTTGAGATCGGCCATGGTCTTGATGTCGTACTTCTTGGCGACGTCGCCGTTCACCAGAACGTAGTCGTACTGGAATCGGCTTTGCGCCGAATAGGTGCGGAACAGCGTGCGCAGATTCTTCAGCGGATGTCCCTTGAACGGGCCGGTGCCGCGATAGGCGGCGGTGAGCTCCATGTCGGCGGCGATCCCCATGGGGACCTTGCCGTCGGAGACCAGCTTGGCGTTGGCGAGGCCGCCGGATCCGGTCTGGTAGGTCACCGTGGAGCCGGGGTAGGCCTTGGCGAGCGCCTTGTCGATGCCGACCCCGATGGTCGACCACAAGCCGCCGGGGCTCGCACCCGCAAGTGTCAACTGAAAAGGTTGCGCCTGCGCAGCTCCGCCGAGCAGAACGGCGAAAGCCATCGCGATCATCATGTTCTTAACAGATGTCATCACTTTTCCTCCCTCATATGCGCCCTCCCCTTTGTGGCGCCTTTTGCATCTGCAGTTTCTTCTTCGCAGCTCACTCTTGTATCGGCATAAACGCACGGCAACAATGCGCATGCCGCGACGGCTAATCCATATTTTACCAGATTTGCGATCGAAATTGTTTGCAGAGGCCTGCGGCAATAAGCCCAAGTCAGCGGTCGGCGGCATGATGCTGTAGCGGGATTGAGCCTGATTCTGCTGCGGGGATGATCGGATTTGGAAATCGCGCGCTAGTACCCGGAATCAGAGTTGAGTGATACGGCGATTTTTGAACCGTCGCTGGTGGACCTTTTTCTTGGTCCAGGCGAATGGCTCGGCTGTCTCGTTGTATGCCGCGATGAAAGCATCGATGTGCTCCTGCAATTGCTCGACGGCGGTGAAGGAGGCGCCGTTCAGTGACTGGCCCTGCAGGATCGAAAACCATGTTTCGACCTGATTGAGCCACGACGACCGGGTTGGGGTGAAATGGAAATGGACGTTGGGATGCTTCCTGAGCCAGCGCTCGTTTTTCTTATGCGTATTAAGATTGTCGACGATGACGTGAAGCTCGCGGTCCGGGAAGGCGGCAACGATTCCGTTCATGAAGCCGAGGAACTCGACACGGCGACGCCGCTTGGAATGCGCCGCGATGATCCTGCCGGTGGCGACTTCGAGCGCTGCGAACAATGTCGTGGTGCCGTGCCGCTTGTAGTCGTGGCTTTGGCCGGTCAAGGCGCGTCCGTTCGGCAGTTTCAAATAGCCTTGCGCCCGCTCCAAGGCCTGGATCGAAGGCTTTTCGTCGATACAGAGAACAATCGCCTTGGCGGGCGGATCGACATAAAGACCGACCACATCGGCGGCTTTCGCCACAAACGCGGGGTCGTTGCTCTCGCACCACGACTTGCGGGCGGCGAGGTCAATATTGTGCTCGCGCAGGAAGCGCCAGACATACTGAACATCAACGTCGCCCAACGCCTTGGCCAGCAGCGGACCCGTCCACCGGGCATAGCCCGCAGGCGGCGACTTATCCAGAAGCGCCAGAATGCGCTTGTTCGTAGCCTTGCCGTAGATCGGCTTCTTGCCCGCCCGGGGACGGTCCTTCAGCCCATCAAGGCCGTGGTCGGCAAAGCGCCGCCGCCAATTGCTGACGATGCGCGGCTGAACCCCCACTTCCTCGGCGATCGAACGCGTGCTGCGGCCCGCAGCCGCCAGCAACACTATGCGCGCCCGCTTCACGTCGCGCTGCGCGCTGGTCGGTGCCCGGCAGCGCGCCTCAAGCACCTTGCGTACCTTCGGCTTGAGCCGAACCTCTCTTGCTTTGGGAATCATCCAGATCTTGAATCATGACTCACCTACGAAGAAAAGTGGGTACTAGCAATGATCGCAGACTCGATAC
>NZ_JBAVEJ010000107.1:0-1833 GCF_049587675.1 Sulfuricaulis sp.
CCGCTGCCGCGCGACTGCGGCATCGTCACGGTGATCGACGGTCATCCCGCAACCCTCGGCTGGCTCGGCAGCGTGCGCGGCCATCGGGTCGAGGCGCTCGGCGTCGAGCATTTCGGCCAGACCGGCACGATTGGCGACCTTTACCGCCACTACGGCATCGACGCCAACGCCATCATCGATGCGGCGGAAAGTCTCACCGCCGGCGCGCCGGTCCGGCACCGCAAGATGGCGGTGTAGCCGTCGCCCCGGCGAAGGCCGGGGCCCATATGTGGACGGCCCCCGTGCCACAAGAGTTTTTTTGACGGTCTGACCGGATCGCTTGCATCCATATGTCCGGCCTGTTGATGCGGTCGCTTCGGACCGCTGGCCAAGATGGTTTCCGCGACGCGAGTTCCAAACACGCCAGCGACCTTTACGGGCCAATGGGTCCCACGGAGTGTCTCGCACCTCGGATCGATCGATCCTACCATCTACTCCTCTTGCAGCTCCGGCCCGGCCGGTTGCGGCGGAACCCGCCGACCGGCCGATCTCTTAGGCGGCGAACGCCGATGCGCTCGGCATCCGCGCGCCATCGTAACTCTCGCCCGTCGTCATCAGCTTCCAGGCGATGCGGGCAATTTTGTTGGCGAGCGCCACGGCCGCATGTTTCGGCGACTTGCGCTTCAGCAGCGCGAGCAGCCAGGGCGACGCACGGCCGCGGCCTTGCCTCGCCTGTTGGATTACGGCGGTCGCTCCCGCCACCAGCACGCTGCGCAACATCTCGTCGCCGGCGCGGGTGATCTTGCCGAGCCGGGTCTTGCCGGCGGTGGAATGGTCTTTCGGTGTCAGCCCGATCCAGGCCGCAAAGTGCCGGCCGGACGGGAACAGGCGAGGATCGGGCGCCTTCATGACCAGCGCGGTGGCGCCGATCGGTCCGACCCCTGGAATCTGCGCCAGACGCTGGCTGGTGGCATTGGCGCGGTGCCAGGCCGTCAGCCTAGCCTCGATCGCCTTCAGCTCGATTTGCAACCGCGCGTAATCCCTGCCCTGGAAAGCGAACAGCTCGCGCGCAATTTCAGGCACCGTCTCGTCTTGCGCGATCCGCGCCAACAGCGGTTCGATCTTATCGAGACCCTTGGCGGTGGTCAGGCCGAACTCCGCCGCGTAGCCGCGGATCGCGTTGCTGAGCTGGGTGCGCCTTGCGATCAGCTGCTGGCGAACCCCGGCCAGCATCAGGGCCGCCTGCTGTTCCTCGGTCTTCACCGGCACGAACTGCATCGTCGGCCGGCTCATCGCCTCGCACAATCCCTCGGCATCGCGCCCGTCGTTCTTGTTACGTTTGACGTAAGCCTTCACGTGCTGCGGCGCCATCAGCTTCACCTCGTGGCCGAGCTTGCGCAACTCCCGCGCCCAGTAATGCGCCGCCCCACAGGCCTCCATTCCGATAACGGTTGGCGGCAGCTTGGCAAAAAAAGCCAGCACCTGGTTGCGCCGCAGCTTCCTGCGCAGCACCGGCCGCTCGGCGGCATCCACCCCGTGCAGCTGAAAAATATGCTTCGACGTATCCATCCCAATGCGGATAATCTGGTTCACGGACGGCTCCCTTGTCTGAGATTTGCAACAACCTCATTCTGGCACGTTCGATGCCGTAGGGGGCCGTCCACCCCATCACGCCGCGGCTTCGCGGTTTGGCCCCGGGGGTAGACGGCTTGGGCATCGGCGCCGGTAGTTGTGGGTCCCGGCGTTCGCCGGGACGACCTCGGATGGCCTCGCAAAACGTGGGGAACGCGCCCCGTTTCTCTTGCGCTCAAGGGCCATCCGCGCCACCTTGCGGTCCCCCCGTGGGTTTGATCA
>NZ_JBAVEJ010000108.1:0-1552 GCF_049587675.1 Sulfuricaulis sp.
CACAACGGCTACGTGGCCAACTACGAGCAGCCGCGAAAGCCGGACTCAGAACTCCGGCGCTGCAGATGACCGTCGGCGTCACCGACAGCCGACGGATCTATGCCGTGCGCTACGCCAGCGGCGGCGAAGTCAACACCCTGTTCGTCAGCGAAGACGCCTTCTCGGTGCGGATGCTGTATCCGGAGAACGAGCGGCTGGCCCACTTCAGCGACGACACGCGCGTCGTGGTTTCCGAACCACTGGCTGACCTGCCGCGACTATGGCGAGCCGTGCCGCCGGGCACCGCGCTGGTCATCGGGGACGACGTCCACGAACAGAGCTTCGAGCCCGTCGCGCCATAGCCGCGCGTGCACTATATTGACGGAGCCGAAAACGACGACAACGCCGAGGAGAAGCTGAAGATGTGGGATACGTTCTGGCACGGACTCTGGTCGCTGGTGATGATCTTTGCGTTCGTCGCCTACCTGATCATCCTGTTCAACATCATCGTCGACCTGTTCTGGCGCGATCACCGGTCCTCCGGGTGGGTCAAGGCGATCTGGGTCGTATTCCTGATCCTCGTCCCGTACCTCACGGCGTTCGTGTATCTGGTCGCCCGGGGTCAGGGCATGGCCGTGCGCGCCCGGGAAGCCGCCACGGCCGCCAAGAAGGAAACCGATGCCTACATCCGCGAAGCGGCCGGCCGCTCACCCGCGCAGGAGATCGCCGACGCGAAACAGTTGCTTGATACCGGCGCTATCACCCAGCAGGAGTTCGACTCTCTCAAGGCAAAGGTGCTGAGTTAGAAGCGGTCTCGCGGATCAACCGGTGGACGAGGCCGAGTTTGCGTACCACGGGCGGCGGGATTTCGAACGGGTATAGCGGCGCCTTACCCATCGCGCTGTTGACCCGATTGAACAACAGCGCCAACCACTTCCAGTCGTAGAGCAGCAGCTCGATGGGTGCGTCGTCATAGCTCTCGAGCGGCACGATGTCGCGCGGCACCGCGAAGGGGACCTTGTCGGCCCGCAGCACCAGCCCCGCCTCGCGGGCCGTGTCGATGGTGTCGGTGATGTGCAGGTAGTGGGCGAAGCACTCGGCGAAGTCCTCCCACGGATGCATCGTCGCGTACTCCGAAATGTAGGACTGGTTCCAATCCTTCGGCGGCCCAAAGGAGTAATGGCGCTGAATCTCGGCCTGGTAGTCGGCTCGCTCGTCGCCGAACAGACCGCGGCACTCGTCGAGATATCGGCTCGCGCCGTCGCCGGTCTCGACTAAGACGTTCTGGTAGTAGTGGCCGACCTCATGCCGGAAATGGCCCAGCATGGTGCGGTACGGCTCGCCCAGGTGTACCCGCAGCGACTCCCGGTAGGCGTCCAGTGACTCGACCAGGTCGATCGTGATCACTCCTGACGCGTGCCCGATGGTCACCCGCTCACCGGTGCTGTAGCTGGACAGGAGATCAAAGGCCAACCCACCATCGCGCCGCCAGAACGGGTCAATCGGCAAACCAAGGTCGATCAGCTGAAACACCAAGCGCCGCAACGCCACTGTGGTCGATACGAGTTTCTCC
>NZ_JBAVEJ010000109.1:0-6259 GCF_049587675.1 Sulfuricaulis sp.
GTTGAAGATCCGCTGAAGACACTTAAACGACAAAATGATGCAGCGCCGATGGCGCAGCGGCGTGTGCCAGTTTTGTGCCAGCGTGGGACGGGGTGTGGCTGAAAATGCGGTAATTCAAATAGGGTTCGGGCGCGGGCAAGCGATACAAGTGATTGATGTTAAACGCGCCCTACTTCCTTAGGTACCTTTACAAATCAGGTGCTCTACCAACTGAGCTATGCGGGCCAGTACCGAAAAGCGGTGAATTGTAAGTATAGCGCTCGAATCAGACAATCGACCCAACTACTCTGCCAGACGCCTCTGGACTTCCTTGGTTGCTTCGGCCAGCGCCTTGGGCGACAGGTTGCGCGCGGCCTCGTCACGGATCGCCCGGGCTTCTGCCTGCTTCGCCTCGTCGGAAGGAAAGGAATTGAGCGCCATACCGGCCCAGACATAGGCCTCCTGGTAATCCCGGCTGACACCTTCGCCCTTCAGCAGCAACCGGGCGAGAGCAAGCTGGGCAGGCGCGTGACCCTGTGTCGCCGCGTCCTCGAACCAGTCCGCGGCCTCGTCGGGATCGCGTTTCGTGCCATGGCCATTGAGGTGCATCAGTCCCGCCTGATACTGCGCCTCGCGTGAACCGAGCTTGCCATGCTCGCGCTTCCAGTTGGACTCGCCCGCCTCTTCAAACCATTCGAGTGCGCGGGCCAAGTCACGTTCCACGCCCAAACCGTCGCGGTACATGATCCCAAGCTGATACATCGCATCAATATGCTGCCGCGTTGCATGCGATTCGAACAGCTTGAAGGCGGTGCTATAGTTTTGTTCGTCCAGCGCCTGCTGCGCTGCTTCCATATCCGCCCACACCGGGCCGGCGAGACCGAAGATCAACAGCAACAATGGTTTGATTCGCATAGACCCTCCTTCACCTGTTGTCAGCCGTTCGCGCATTGACATGGGGGAAGAATGCGCGAGATCAGACACCAACCGATATTTTCACCCGCTCAGGCAATCAAGTCGACCACGAAACGAACCGCTTAATGAATCTGCGTGAGTTGATACATTACTTCAGGAACGTCGCCATTCACGGGGAGCCATTCGACTTCGTGCGTGGCGACGGGCAGGTCGACTCGTGAAGCTGCACTTCCTTTGCGCCCCAGTCTGCCTGTTTGAGCTTCACGATATTATCCTGCGCCGTCGGCTCGAGGAGATCAAGCCAGTAAAGAGTACGGTCCTGGGTCAGCGGCTGCATGCTTGCCTCCACGCCCTTGGCCGCAAGTTCGCGCACCCGCGCCGTGGCATTGGCCTCGACGGAAAACAGGCCGAGCGATATCGCGTTGTGCCAGCCTTCTTCCTGAAACACGGCATGATCCTTGAAGCCGAGACGGGTGAGTTCCTG
Organism: Sulfuricaulis sp.; assembly: GCF_049587675.1. Lineage (GTDB taxonomy): Bacteria > Pseudomonadota > Gammaproteobacteria > Acidiferrobacterales > Sulfurifustaceae > Sulfuricaulis. The sequence goes on from NZ_JBAVEJ010000109.1 coordinate 1,379, forward strand.
GCGCTTGCGCTCCGCTGCCTCCTTGGACGCGAGCGGCGGCAGGTAGACGCGGTAACCGGTGATCATTTTGGTTTCATCGGTGCGACGGGCAAACCCGAGGTGCAGCTCGTTCAACTTTGTCTCGGCCTGGGTGACGCGGGCCGTGTCCGTAAACGGGCCGAGATGAAAACAAACCGGCACGGCATTGGCCATCAGTTCCGCGTTCGCGGGCGGCGGCGTCTTGCGCGGTGTGAGCTTCACGTTCGGCTCGGTGAGCAGACGCATTTTTTCAAGAGCAAGCGGCGCACGCGCCGCACGCGTCTCCTCGATCGGCGTCTCCTTGTACCAGCTCGCCCACATCCACAAGCCGATATTGGCAAGCACGAATGTGGCAAACAACCATTTCAGTTTCATAAGGTATCCGCGATCCTGGCCAGGCCCTTCAGCACGAGATCCGGTACCGGCGTGTGCGCCGTACGCAGCCGCTCGGCCAGCGCCGGGGCATCACCGCCGGTCAGGAACACACGCATCGTCTCGCCGAGCGTGCGGCGGTATTCGTCAATCAACCGCTCCACCGCGCCCGCCAGACCAAACAAGGTCCCGGCGGCAACGCCATCGGCCGTGGATCGCGCCAGACATTCGGTGGCATCACCCTCGGTGGCGGGAATGCCGGCCGTTCCCCGCACGAGGCTGTCGCGCAACAGACGCAGGCCCGGAAAAACCGCGCCGCCGAGAAACTCACCCTCCGCTGACAAGGCATCCACCGTGACGGCGGTACCGCAATCCACCACGCACGCCGCGGAGGTGGTGAGTCCGCGCGCGCCGATCAGCGCCACCCATCGATCCACGCCGAGCTGCTCCGGCTGCCGGTAACGATTCCGCACGCCGAGCTGCTCTGTCTGTGTACGGACAATTCGCGGTGCAATTGACCAGCGCGCTTGGACCCATTTCTCCAGTGCCTGCATTCGTTCAGTGTTTGAAACGCTGCACATGACGATCTTCTGCGGGGCGGCCATATCGCGCCACAGTCTGTCCAGCAGTGACGACATCGGGTGTTCGAGCAAGGCCACCTCCGTGCGCCAGAGACCGGGCGCTTGCTGCGCCCATTTCAGGCGGCTGTTGCCGAGATCAATTAATAAATTGACGCGGTCCTTCCCTGGACCGCGCCCTTCGGGCGCGCTTTGCGCGGACGATTTCGTTTGAGACGAAATCGTCATGCGCGCCACCCGTGGCGCGCCCTGCGGTGCAGCGCGCAAATCGCGTCCAATTTCGCTCCCGGCGAAATTGTCATTTCTCCAGCCTCACGCTGATCTCGCCGGAATGAAACACCTGCTTTCCATTGGCAAGACGAACGATCAGGCCGCCATTTTCATCTATGCCCTCGACCGTCCCGAGAAATTCCCGATCACCCTGGATCAGGCGCACGCGCCGGCCGTGGTAAAGATGGCGCGACACCCATTCCTCGCGAAACGGCACGAAGCCTTTTTCGGTGAACACCTGGAACATTCGCCGCAGATGCCGGATCAGGAGCGCCGCGAGGCGGTTGCGGTCGGCGGTTTCACCGAGAATGTTGCGCAGGTCCACCCACGGCTGATCGATCCGCTCGGCATCTTCGCGACCGATATACGCATTCACGCCCACCCCGAGGATTACCTGTGTCGGGCCGGCCGACTCGCCCTGCACGTCGGCCAGCAGCCCGGCGAGCTTGCGTCCGTCCCACAACACATCGTTCGGCCATTTGAGTCCCGCAGCGTCGACGCCGTATTCCTCGAGCGCTTGCAGCACCGCCAGACCGGCGGCCAGGCTCAGTCCCGAGACAAGGCCCGGACCGCCGGGAAACTGCCAGGCCATGGAGAACATGAGATTGTGGTAAGGCGTGGCGACCCATGCGCGGCCACGCCGGCCGCGACCGCCTGACTGCGCCTCGGCGAGGCAGGCCATGCCGTTCATGGTCCTGGCGTGCGCGATGAGTTCAGCGAGATGGCGATTGGTCGATTCCGTTTCGTCGAGGACGTGCAGGCGGTCGCGGAAATCCGCGGCCGCGTCACCCAGATGTTTCAGGATGCGGGAACGATTCAGCAGCGTGAGCGGCGCGTCGAGTTTGTAGCCGCGCCCGGTCACGCGATGCACATCCAGTCCCGATTGCGTGAGACGGCGGACGTTTTTGCACACCGCTGCGCGCGTGATGCCGAGCCTCTTGCCCAAATCGGTGCCGGAATGAAACGCGCCGTCGGACAGCATCCTGAGGATTTCGGCGCGCGTGGTCATGCGGAAATTGTACCCGATTACCGCCCGCCGCCATCCCCCGGGCGGTTACTTCACGAAGGTCACCGGAATGTCTGTGAGATGCAGCACCTTGGACGCCACCGAGCCCAGCAGCAGGCTTGAAACCGAACTCAGCCCCCGTGTCCCCATGACGATCTGGGCGCAGCCATGTTCGTGTGCATAGTTGACGATGGTCTCGGGCACCGTGCCAACGACAATATGATAGGTGTGCGCCACCGAAGATTTGTCGAGCTGCTGGCGCACCGTCGCCAGCGCCTTTGCGCCTTCGTCGTGATAGTAGGCATTGAGCGCTTCCTGGCTGACAAACTTTTTAATATCGCCAAACGTCACCGGAGGCTGCACAGTCAGCACATGCACTTCCAGGGGTTCACGGCTGTTTTGCGCGAGTTGCAGCACATGACCCGCGGCCCGGTTGGCGTTGTCCGATCCATCCACGGCTACCAGTAGCTTGATCATCGTCCCTCCCGTTTATTCATACGGCGATCCGCATCACGGCTTGGACTCCTGCTGTTCCACCGCGACCTCGACCACCGCGCGTTTCTTGCGGCGCGCAAAATACTTGCCGGCGAGCACCACCAGGACCGCGCCCAGCAGCGGGGCGAACATGTGCAGCCACGTTGCATTCGCCTCGATCCAGGGAGCCGCCACCGGGTCGGTCACCGCCATCTCGCCGGCCACATAACCGAGCAGGGCGGCGCCCAAGGTGATCACCACGGGGAAACGTCCCATCAAACGCATGATGAGGGTACTGCCGTAGATGATGAGCGGCATGCTGATCAGAAGACCCAGTACCAGCAACACCACGTCACCTTTGGCAACGGCCGCGACGCCGAGCACATTATCGAGGCTCATCACCAGGTCCGCGATCACAATGGTCTTGATGGCCGCGAACATTCCTGCGTTACCCTCCGTCTCGCCGTCCCCATCGTCATCCGGTAACAGCAACTTGATGGCGATCCAGAGCAACAGCACGCCGCCGACGAGCTTGAGGTAAGGCTTGGCGAGTAACAGGACTGCAAACACCGTGAGAATGGCGCGCAGCACGATAGCGCCGGCCGCGCCAAAAATAATCGCCAGACGCTGCTGCGTCGGCGGCAAGCTGCGGCAGGCTAGGGCGATAACCACTGCGTTGTCGCCACTCAAGACGATGTTGACGCCGATGATCTCCAACAACGCGATCCAATTATTCGCGTCACTCAACCAGGCAATCATTCACCCCTCCCGCGCTATTTCCGATCCGGATTACGCAATATGTTTTATATCTATTGGCGACGGTCATTCGTTACTTCACGGACGTGCCGGACATCCGCTCCACGACCTTCACGATCGCGGCGGAGTCGAGTTCGCCGTCGCCGCTGCCCATGAGTGCGTTCAGATGCTGCGCTACCAGCGCCGCGCCCGGCAGGCCGATGCCGAGTTTGTGCGCATCCTCGATCACGATGCGGAGGTCCTTCTGATGCAGCTTCACCGTGAAACCGGGCTTGAAATCGTTGTCGAGTATGCGCTTGCCATGCGCTTCCAGAATCCTGCTGCCGGCGGAGCCGCCCATCAGTGCCTCGCGCACCTTGGCCGCGTCCACCCCGTTGCGGCGCGCGAACGTCAGCGCCTCGCTCACACCCTCGATGGTCAAAGACACCACGATCTGGTTGCAGGCCTTGGCCACTTGCCCGGCGCCGTGATCGCCTACGTGCACGATGTTCTTGCCCATGGCCTCGAACAGCGGCTTGACCCGCTGAAACGTCTTTTCCTTGCCACCTACCATAATAGAAAGCGTGGTGTTGATCGCGCCCGCCTCGCCGCCGGAAACCGGCGCATCCAGCATCTCAACGCCGCGCGTCTCGAGCTGCTGGGCAATGCGACGCGTGGCCGCTGGCGAAATAGTGCTCATGTCCACCACGACCTGGCCCGGCTTCAGACGCAACAGCAGACCGTTCTCGCCCGTCACGACATGCTCCACGTCCGGCGTGTCGGAAACCATGATGAAAATGATTTCGGCGTTCGCGGCAACCTCCGCGGCCGAACCGCAGGGCTGCGCGCCCGCCTCCGTTAGCACGTCCATCGTCACCGGCCGGCGCCCGTGTACCCACAGCGCGTACCCCGCGCGGAGCAGGTTAAGCGCCATCGGCCGACCCATGATGCCGAGTCCAATAAAACCCACCTTCATCGCCATCGTCGTGCCCCTTCTGAAAAAAAACGCGATGCCCCAGTTAAAAAGGAAATGCGACCGGTGTAAAGAGCCAATCGCGTGATTTGCGTACAGCGAGAACTAAAGTTCCGGGGGATTGCCGCGGAATCCGATCGCGTCTTCGCACCACAGCGCCACTTGCAGCAGACGCGCATCCTGCAAATAGCCGCCGACCAGTTGCAAACCGAGCGGCATGCCGTGGGCGCCCAGCCCCGAGGGAATGGTCAGCGCCGGCACGCCGCAAAGTGTCCACAGAGTGCAGAACGCGGGGTCGCCGGTATGCGCGAGCGTGGCGGGCGCCTCACCGCGGGCGGGCAGCGTCAGCAAGGCATCGTAACGCCGCAGGAAATCGCCCAATTCGCCCTGCAGGCGCGTGCGACTCTCAAGGGCGGCGTAATAGGCGGCTTCGGTAATCTTTGCGCCGTCATCGA
>NZ_JBAVEJ010000110.1:0-5049 GCF_049587675.1 Sulfuricaulis sp.
GGTCAAGGGGCTCGCCCCGCAGACGAGCGACGACTCCTCCAGATGTGCGTGCACCTGGACGAAGGCGCTCGCCAGGGGGCGAATGCCATAAGGCAGATAGGTGGCGATGTAGCCGATCAGCAGCGCCCAGATGGTGGCGTACAGCGGGGTCTGGACGAAGAACCACATGAACCCGACGCCGATGACGATGCCCGGGAAGGAGAACGACAGGAAGCTCAGCGACTCGAGAACTCCGGAAGCCCGGGTCTTCACTTTGACGATTACATAAGCCACGAAAATGGAGAGCACCACGCCCAGGGTGGCCCCGACCACACCGAGGAAAATACTGTTCTTCAGTGACAGCAGCGAGATCGGATCCTGCACGACCTCGATCCAGTGCTTCCAGCTCATGAGCGAAAAGGCGTGCGCGCTCGGCACCATGGAGTAGGGCACCAGCGAGGTGTAGAACAGGACCGCCACCGGCAGCACGATCAGTATCAGTGACAGCAGGGCCACCACGGTGAACAGCGGAATCTTCGCCGCCTTGAGTTCGATCACGGTCGGGCGGTATCCGCGGCCGGCGATGGTCACGTACTTTTCACTCTCCGCGGTCAGCGCGCGGTAGACAATGATGAGCGTGATGGAAGTCACCAGCACGCTCATGCCCACGGCCGCGGCCTGGCCGTAATCCGGGGCGAAGCCCGTCGCGATCATCTGATACAGATATGTCGACAGGACATTGACCCGCCCCGGCATGCCGAGGACCGAAGGCGTGGCAAAGGACGCGAGGCCGCGGACCAGGCCCAGGATGAAGGCCGCCAGGATCGCCGGCCGCAGCACCGGCAGCGTCACCCGGATCAGGGTCCGCCACGTACCCGCCCCGAAGACCCGCGAAGATTCCTCCAGCGCTACGTCGAACGAGGCCATGGCCGGCGCGATGATCAGATACGAGACCGGCATGTCGAGCAGCCCCTCCACCAGGATCATCCCCTGCAGCGAATAAATGTTGAACGGCGCACTCTCCAGACCGAGGACGTTCTTGAGCACCATGTTCATCATCCCGTTCGACGGATTGAGCAGCAGCGCCCAGCTCACCGCGAACAGCAGGTGCGGGATCATCATCGGCAGAATGGAGATGATCCGGAACAGGAACTTGAAGGGGATGTCGGTGCGGTTATTGAGATAAGCGAGGAACAAGGCCAGCCCCGTGGCCATGATCGATGAGCCCAGGACAAAAACGATCGTGTTGACGATGACCTCGTAAAAGGCCGGGTCGGTATAGGCCTCGATATATTTTTCCAGGGTGAAGCTGCCGAAGGCGGTCAGCCCTTTGGAAAAGCTCCCCATGAGGAGCATAACGACAGGGCCCAAGGTCAGAACCCCGACGATGACGACGAGGGAAAGCGTCAGTTTCGAGCGGTTCTGAACCATGGACGCACCGCGCTTCAGATGGACACCAGCAGGCAATGCGCGGGATCGAGGCTGAAGTTGACTGCGTTGCCTACCTTGAGGTCCACGTCCGGATCGATTTTGGCGAGCAGCAACTCGTCGCCAACGCGGATTTCCACCTCATACGCCTCGCCGATGAAGATCAGGGACTCGACGCGGCCGTTGACCACGTTTTTGCCGCCAGCCTCGCCTCTCGCGATCCGGATGAACTCCGGCCGGATGCAGAGCGTGGCCTCGCTGCCCGTGGGGATGTCGCGCCGCTGGCAGGCGATGATCCCGAGTCCGCAATCCACGATGGTGTGGTCGCCGTCGTGGGCCCGCACCGTCGCCTTGACCAGGTTGGCGCGGCCGATGAAATCCGCCACGAAGCGGTGGTTCGCATCGAAATAGATTTTCTTGGGGTCGCCCACCTCGATGATCCGACCTTCGCGCATGATCGCGATGGTGTCCGACAGCGCGAGCGCCTCGACCCGGTCGTGCGTCACGTAGACCGCGGTGATCTTCAGCTTGCCCAGAAAGGTTCGCAACTCCTTGCGGGTTTCCTCGCGGAGCTTGGCGTCGAGGTTGCTCAACGGTTCGTCGAACAGAATGACCTTGGGCTCGGCCACCAGCGCGCGGGCGAGAGCGACGCGCTGCTGCTGGCCGCCGGACAGTTTGGTCGCGGGGCGTTTTTCCATTCCCTCCAGATGCACGAAGCTCAGGGTTTTCGCCACCCGCTGGCGGATGACGTCCCGGGGGATGTTGCGGATCTGCAGCGGGTAGGCCACATTGTCGAAGACGTTCATATGCGGCCAGATGGCGTAAGTCTGAAACACCATGCCCAGCCCGCGCTTTTCCGTGGGGACGTTGATGTTCTTGTGCTTCGACCACACTACATCGTTGCCGATACTGATCTCGCCCGTATCCGGAGCCTCCAGGCCGACGATGCAACGCAGCAGCGTGGTCTTGCCGCAGCCGCTGGGTCCCAACAGGGTGAATATCTGGTTGGCGGGGATGATCAGATCCACGTGGTCCAGGGCCTTGATGGTCTTGCCCCCGGAAAAATAGTTTTTGCTGACGTCTTGGATTCGGATCTCCATGGTGTTTGTCCGTGAGCGCCTCTTAAGCCGGAAGGGAGATTAACCTCTGGCGTTCGCAGAGGTTAGCTGTGCAGGGAAACCGTGATTCGCCGTTGCCGTGAACCGGACAAGCTGCCGCCCGGCTGGTCGGTCCGGGTGGCAGGGCGATTGCCGTGGAACCGTATTATTTGACGTCAAAGATCGTCTTGAACTCGCTGCCCCACTTCTTGATTTCATCGTCAGACAGCTCACGGATGGAGATGACCTTGGCCTTATCCATGCCCTCAATGGGCGGAAAGACACCCGGCGCGAGAACATACTCCCCGACGTCCTTCGCCATCATGTCCATGGCCTTCTTCGAGAGCCAGTAGTCTATAAAAGCCCTCGCCGCATTGGGATGCGGGGCGGTTGAACTCACCGCGATGGCGCGCGGCGTGCCCATGAGCGGCTGTGACAAGTGGGCCCAGTCGAGTGGGGCCGGGGCCTTGGTGATGATGTATTTAGGCATGGAGATGCCGATCAGTTTTTCGCCGCTCTCGAGCGGTGCCGGGGTGGGCCCGAAGGAGGCCACGAACATGGGCTTGTTGGCGGCCAGCCCCTTCACGAACTTCATCCACTCGGCCTCGGACTTGAAGACATTTTCCTTGAGTCCGATGAGCCAGGAGATGGTCGTGGGATGGTTGGCCGGATTGGCCATGACGATCTTGTTCTTCCACTTGGGATCGGTCAGATCCTCGTAGCGCTTCGGCACGTCGGCTTTTTTCACCAGGTCCTTATTGTAGATCAGGCCCACGTACTCGATGCCGAAAAGCTGGATGCGGTCGTCCTTCCTGGTCCACTCCGGGTACCCGGCGGCGGCCGGGGAACGATACGCCGCCAACATGCCCTTCTCTTTGAGCAGCTCCAGGACCGGCAGCGGACCCTGGACGACGTCGGCCATGAACTTGCCGGCCTCGAATTCGGTGATGGCCGTGGCCACGAATTTTGTGGTCGAGATCCGGGTGTACTCCGCCTTTACCCCGGTGTCGTCGGTGAACGCCTTGATGATCGGCTCGACGGCGGTGATGTTGGCGTAGAACGCAACCTTGCCTTCGGTCCTGGCCTTGCTCAGCAGAGCATCGTCCGCGGCATGAGCGTTAGCGGCCGCGAACAGAACGATGAACATCGCGAGTAACATTTTCATGGATATCCCCCTTCTTTAGGAGCCGCCGGGCGGCGTTGGGTTAGCAAAAAAAGTGTGGCAGTCGGTATGGCCTGTGTGAATCAACGACCCACGCCGAATCCCCGAAAAAAACACCGAAAAAGACTATCACGCGCGATGGTATGTATTTTGACGTAAATCAACAATCAATATCGCTGGTTTGTGCCGTTGACGGCGACGTCGATTAATCGAGGCGCGAACTCGACCGACTGCGAAGACATCACGGTTCAGGGCTCCAGCGCGAGCTTCACCGCGAGCATCAGTGTAACGCCCACGGCGAAGGCAACGAAATGAACGATGTTGGCCCGGAGATTGGCGTGCGCCTTGACCTCGGGGATCAGGTCGGAGGCGCCGATGTAGATGAAGTTGCCGGCGGCGAACGGCACCAGGAACGACACGTCGAGGCGGAACGAAGCGAAGTAGGCGATCACGCCGCCGACCAGGAAGGTGAGCGCCGACAGCACGTTGTAGAACAGCGCCTGCCGTCGCTCCCAGCCGCCGTGTACGAGTACCCCGAAGTCGCCGAGTTCCTGCGGCACCTCGTGCGCCGCGGCGGCGAGCCAGGTGACGATGCCGAGACGGATGTCGATCACAAAGGTGCTGGCCACCGCCAGCCCGCCGAGGAAATTGTGCAGTCCGTCGCCGATCAGGATCAGGTAGGTGAGCGGCTTCTTGCAGTCGGTCTCGGCGCGGTGGCAGTGGTGCCAGTGCAGGAACTGCTCGAGCCCGAAAAATACCGCAAAGCCGGCGAGGATCAGTGTAAAGACCGTGACATCGCGCATGCCGGAAGCGAGGCTGGCGGGGAGCATGTGAAAAAACGCACCACCCAGCAGCGAGCCAGCGGCGAATGCCACCAGCGGCAGCAGAATGCGCCGGAGCGTCCGTTCGCTCAGCACCAGCGTCACGCTGCCCACCAGTGCAATGGCGCTCATGAGCAACCCGCTTCCGACGATCCACAGCAGCAACGGATCCATCTGCTTCTCCTTCTTGTGCCCGGGCTTAGAGCAATGCCTTCAAGGCCGCAACGAATCGTGCATTGTCTTCCGGCAGCGCGGTAGTGACGCGCAGATAGCCCGGCCCGAGGCGCGGATCATTGAGCGGTTTCACCAGAATGTTCTGCGCTTTCAGATGCCCGGCGAGCGCCGCGGCATCGTACGGTGCGAAATCGGCAAGGAAGAAATAGGTCTCGGTCGGATAGGTACGGACGCCGAGTTCGCGCAGCTGCGCGGCAAGCCCTTCGGTCCACAGGCGCAACTGTTTGGCACGTGCCCGGATTTCGTCCTCGTGCTGCAGGGTGGCGATGGCGGCCGCCTCGCTCGGGCGGGCGAGCGGGTAGGCATCGTTGTGCTGGTTCAGGTCATC
>NZ_JBAVEJ010000111.1:0-30635 GCF_049587675.1 Sulfuricaulis sp.
TGACCATCGGCTTGGCGCGCGATCCGCTCGATTCGATACGCTTGAGAATTCCCGTTTTCTCCTCGTCGTCGAGCGCGTAATGGATTTCCTTGCCCACGTCGATACGGTACAACGGCGGCATGGCGACGCACACGCGGCCGTCCGCCACCAGTGGCCGGAAGTGGCGCACGAACAGCGCGCACAACAGTGTCGCGATGTGCGCGCCGTCGGAATCGGCGTCCGCGAGAATACACACCTTGCCGTAACGCAGGCCCTCGAGATTGCTCGATCCCGGATCGACCCCGAGCGCCACGGCGATATCGTGCACTTCCTGTGAGCCCAACACCTCTGCGGATTCCACTTCCCAGGTGTTCAGAATTTTGCCGCGCAGCGGCATAATCGCCTGAAAATCGCGGTCGCGCGCCTGCTTGGCGGAACCGCCCGCGGAATCGCCTTCCACCAGAAACAGCTCGGTGCGCGACAAGTCCTGGGCCACGCAATCCGCGAGCTTGCCGGGCAGCGCCGGGCCGGTGCCGATTTTCTTGCGCGCGACTTTTTTATCGGCGCGTTGCCGCTCCTGCGCGGATTCGATCGCAAGCGCCGCGATCTTCTCGGCGTCGGCCACGTGCTGGTTGAGCCACAGACTGAAGCTGTCCTTGGCCACGCCCTGCACGAAACTGGCGGCCTCGCGCGAAGTCAGCCGTTCCTTGGTCTGCCCCGAAAACTGCGGGTCGCGCATCTTGAGCGAAAACACGTAGCTCGACTTGCCCCAGATGTCCTCGGGCGCGAGCTTCACGCCGCGCGGCAGCAGGTCACGGAACTCGCAGAATTCGCGCATGGCGTCGGTGAGCCCGGCGCGGTAACCGTTGATATGCGTGCCGTCCTGCGTGGTCGGAATGAGATTGACGTAGCTTTCCATAATCGGCTCACCGCCCGCCGGCAGCCACACAATCGCCCAGTCCACCTCGCCGTCGTCGCCCTTGTGGTGACCGACGAAGGGTTCGTCGGGAAGATACTCCCAGCCCTCGATCTGGGTCTTGAGGTAATCCTTGAGGCCGTCCTCGTAATGCCACTCCTCGTTATCCTTGGCATCGGCTTCGTTCGTGAAACTGATGTACAGACCCGGACAAAGCACCGCCTTGGCGCGCAATACGTGCTTCAGGCGCGGGACGTGGAACTTTACCGTGTCGAAAAACTGGGCATCGGGCCAGAAACGGATGATGCTGCCGGTGACGCTTTTTTGCGCCTTGCCCACCGCCTTCAATTCCGATGTCTTCTGCCCGTCGGCATAGGACATGCGGTATTCCTTGCCGTCGCGTCGCACCGTGACTTCGAGTTTGTGCGACAGCGCATTGACCACCGAAACGCCCACGCCGTGCAAACCGCCGGAGTAGGTGTAATTCTTGTTCGAGAACTTGCCACCCGCGTGCAGGCGCGTGAGGATCACCTCGACGCCCGAGACGCCCTCCTCCTTGTGCTTGTCCACCGGCATGCCACGGCCGTTGTCCGCGACCGAGAGCGAGCCGTCGGCGTGCAGCGTGACGTCGATCGCGCTGCAATGACCGACGATGGCCTCGTCCACGCTGTTGTCGACCACTTCCTGGGCGAGATGGTTCGGTCGGTCAGTCTGCGTGTACATACCCGGACGGCGGCGCACCGGCTCGAGGCCGGTCAGGACTTCAATGGCGGAGGAATCGTAGACGGCGCTCATGATGAAAAATTATTCATAAAAATACATCAGGGATTATTTTGCAACTGGCGCCGCAGGTCTTCCGGCGAGGGCGCAGACTTCTGCGCATCGCAGATATAGCGGCGGTAAATTACATCGCGAAAGGCATTGATCTCCGATCGCGGGACCGTCTGCCACTGGGGATTCGCCACCGGCGACCATGTGTGTTGAGAAGTGCCAATGGCGTAGGTCTTGTATTGCCGCGTGTCGCAACGGTATCCGTCGTAGAACACGCTGCGCGCGCCGGAAGGACTTTCCACGATGAGCGCGAATCGCGCGACAAGGTCCGGGGCGCGCGAAATGGATTTACCGTCTATGTATATCTTCAGCGTGTCGGTGCTGTTCATAGCCACCGGCAACAGATCGCGATCCTCGGGATAAGGCGGGAGTACGACGGCGCTCTCCTTCCATTTCTCGGTGTATTTTTCATCAAAGGAGAATTCGCTCGGCTCGTCTCCATAGATGTCTTTCTTGGCGAGCACGGGATGGGACACGATAGCGAACGCCAAGGCCAGCAGCGGAAGGCTGATGGCAAATCGGCGGCATCCGATCCGTAAAGCTGAAATCCGGGAGGTCCCTCGCATCGGGCGCGCAGTATACAGCAGATACGCGCGATGCACGAGGCGCGTGATCAGCCGCGAACGGCCGATCACGCATGCGCACGGCGCAATTCAGCTCGACAAATCCCGCGCCAGGGAATCGCGCGTGGCCGCCGGGATCGGGTCGACCACATGGGTGTAGGCTGGATGATCGATGCCCATGGCGACCTCCGTACCCTGCTTGACGGCCTTGACCATCTCGGGGGCAAGTTCAAAACGCATGAAATGCACGGCGGAGGTTTTTTCCTCATCTTCGCGTTCCAGGTCCTCGTCCACATGCGGGCGTACCGGTTCGAAACCCGCGACTCGGACCCAAACCCGGTTTTCAACGCCTTTCAGACGCTTCAAAGCCTCGCGGCGTTCTTCTACCTCCGGGAACTCGACCATGAAAGTCGCCTTCCAATTACTGCCGTCCGGGATGAGCGGATTGTAGGCGGCGAGCTCGTCGTTGATGCCCTCGGCCTCGAAAATGCGCTCGATGCGCAGCATCTCCTGCACCTGATACTGCATGGTCAGCCGGTCCTCAAAATAAAGCGTGGCGTTCGGGCCGATGGCCACCTGGCGGTGCTGCTTGTGCGCCATGACCTCGGCGCGCAGTCGGGGCCGAAGCTCGGCGTATTTCTCGAGCGGATAGAGGTCGTCGCGCGTCAGCTTTTTCATGGCGTTGCTCTCGCTGAGTAGGCCGGAAATTTGATTTAGCATTGACTCACTCCTTGCTCTTGTGTTCAAGGCCGGTGATGGGTTTTTTGGTGAACAGGTAATCCCGCAGCTCCTTGGAGAATCTCTTGTCGTGGCGGCGTATCCACTCGAGCACCATCGCGGCATGCTCCTTTTCCTCGTCTCGGTTGTGCGCCAGGATGGCACGCAGTTCCACATCCTGACAGGCATCGACCCGCTGGTTATACCAGTCCACCGCTTCCAATTCTTCCATCAACGACACGATGGCGCGGTGCATGTCCCGGGTTTCTTCGGATAGATCTTCAATTGCTTCGTGATAACCCTCGTTTGCCATGATGTTTTTTCCTCGTAATCAGATTCCATAGGCCAAGCGTAACAAGGTTAGCGGGTGTTCCGGCTTTTTATCGCTCTGTAATCCGTTCTCGATCTGATGTCCGGCCATGGGGCAATCGCTCGAATAATGGTCGGGGTTCGCCTGCTGCACGCGATTCACCACGGGACGGCAGATCTTCATCGAGGCGTCATGGAACTCGCTCTTCACCGCATAGGTGCCGTCATGGCCGGAACAGCGCTCGATTGTCTCGATCTTGGTGCCGGCGACGAGGTTCAGCATCTCGCGGGTTTTCAGGCCGATGTTCTGCACGCGCAAATGGCATGGTACATGGTAAGCAATGGTGCCGAGTTCTTTCTTGAAATCGGTTTTCACTTTCCCTTCCTTGTGGCGCAACATGAGATATTCGAAAGGATCGAAGATCGCCTGCTTGACCTTGGCGACATCGGGATCGTCGGGAAACATGAGCGGCAGTTCCTGCTTGAACATGAGCACGCAGGACGGCACCGGCGCAACGATATCCCAGCCTTCGTTCACGAGCTTCGCCAGCACAGGAATATTCGCTTCCTTGGCGCGCGCCACGGCCTCGAGATCGCCCAGTTCGAGCTTGGGCATGCCGCAGCATTTCTCCTTCTCGGCGAGCGTCACCGGAATACCGTTATGTTCGAACACGGCGATCAGGTCTTCGCCGATATGCGGCTCGTTGTAATTGCCATAACAGGTGGCAAACAGCGCGACCCGGCCGCGCGTGCGTCCGGCCGGGGTGGCGGTAATGCCATTGCCCTTCCGGTGTTTGGTGCGCTTGCGCAGGGTCTTGCTGTGATATTCGGGGAGCAGTGCCTTGGGATGCACGCCCAGCGTTTTATCCAGAACCTTGCGCAAGACACCGGATTTGTTCGCGGCGTTCACCGCCTGTACCACCACCGGGATGCCGGCGAGTCTGCCGACCAGATCGGTGTTTGTAAGCAGTCTGTCGCGTTTCTTCACGTCACCCTTTTTAAACTTCACCGCCTTGGCGCGCAGCAAGAGGTGCGGGAAATCCACGTTCCATTCATGCGGCGGAACGTACGGACACTTGGTCATGAAACACAAATCGCAAAGATAACAATGATCGACGACCTGCCAGTAGTCCTGCTTCTTGACCCCGTCGACTTCCATCGTGGGCGAGTTGTCCACCAGGTCGAACAACGTGGGAAAGGCCTGACACAAACTGACGCAGCGGCGGCAACCATGGCAGATGTCGAAGACGCGCTCGAGCTCTTTCATCAGCGCCTTTTCGTCGTAAAACGCGGGCTGCTTCCAGTCGAGCGGATGGCGCGTCGGCGCCTTGAGACTACCTTCGCGTTGGCCTTCAGTCGGTTGGCTCATGGTCGAATCTGTATGACGATAAATTCAGGATATCTTCCTTTTTATGGCTGCGACCAGCTTTGACCGCCATCAAACGCGGCCAGGAAGAATGAAGCGACGGGCGGGTACACCCGAACCCGTCGCTCATGGCTGACGATTTACTTGCCGAGAGTGTCCAGGGCCTTCTGGAACCGGTTGGCATGCGAGCGCTCAGCTTTGGCCAGCGTCTCGAACCAGTCGGCGATTTCGGCAAAACCCTCGTCGCGCGCGGCCTTGGCCATGCCCGGGTACATATCGGTATACTCGTGGGTCTCACCGGCAATGGCTGCCTTCAGGTTGTCGGAAGTGACGCCGATCGGGAGGCCGGTGGCCGGGTCGCCGCATTGCTCGAGATACTCGAGATGCCCGTGGGCGTGGCCGGTTTCACCTTCGGCGGTGGAGCGGAATACGGCGGACACATCGTTGTATCCCTCTACGTCAGCCTTAGCAGCAAAATACAGATAGCGGCGGTTGGCCTGGGATTCACCGGCGAAAGCGGCCTTTAGGTTGTTTTCGGTCTTGCTTCCTTTCAGTTTTGACATGATTGACTCCTCGTTGACAGGCAGTTAACAGTAACATTATGAATCTAAAAATTATTTCAATCGAACGATTCGATTTAGAACAATTCTAAATAAGTTAAAAACCCTTGTCAACCGCGGACTTTCCCAGCTGGCCAATTCAATGGAGATTAGGTGGAATGTAGCTATTCTTAGATTCAGGCGTCGCATAGACCATTTACTGTGCTGGCCACAACCCAGGCACCATTATCCCGGCAAAGAATTAGCGAGGGCAGGCAGCACGAAAGGTCGGTAAAAAATTGAGACCGCATCGTTCCGGCGCAGGAATTTGAATGCGAACTTCAAAAAGCGCAGGGACCAGGAGGAAAAATGATTTGGCGCAGCAGAATATCTAAACTATATTTGATTGACCCGGCGCAAAAGCAGTGACGCTTACCTAGATTTCCACATCATGGCAACCGCAAGCACAGCGACGAATCTGAGTGGCCTGGCGCTGAGGCTGGTACGCGACAACCTCCTGAGCCCGACAGACGCCGAGCGCATCCAGGCGGAGGCGCTCAGCAAGAAAACCTCCTTCGTCACGCAACTGGTCGAAAGCAAGAAACTCGACAGCGCCACCATCGCCAAGGTGGCGTCGGAAGATTTCGGCATTCCGCTGTTCGAAATCAATTCACTCGATCTGGAGATGGCGCCGGTCAAGCTGGTGGATGAAAAGATCATCCGCCGACATCGCATTCTGCCATTATTCAAACGCGGGACAAGACTTTTCGTCGCCGTCTCCGATCCCACAAATCTCCAGGCACTGGATGAAATTAAGTTCCATACGGGCCTTGGCACCGAACCGATTCTGGTCGAAGAAGCCAAGCTCGCTGTCATCATCGAGAAGTCGCTGGACGCCCAGGACACCAGCCTTGCCGATCTGGCGGGTGATGACAGCCTGGATAATCTCGAAATCATCGCCGGCGAGGAAGACAAGGAAGGTGGAAGCGCCGCCGGCGAGGAAGGCGTTAACGATGCCCCGGTCGTCAAGTTCGTCAACAAAGTGCTGATGGATGCCATCAACCGCGGCGCCTCGGATATACATATCGAGCCGTACGAAAAAACCTATCGCGTGCGTTATCGCCAGGACGGCATGCTGACTGAGATCGCTAATCCTCCGCTGGCAATGTCCGCGCGTATTGCCGCGCGCCTGAAAATTCTTTCCAGGCTCGATATTGCCGAGCGCCGCGTCCCCCAGGACGGACGCATGAAGATGCGCATCTCGAAGAATCGCGCGATCGACTTTCGCGTCAGCACGCTGCCGACCCTATGGGGCGAGAAGATTGTTATGCGTATTCTTGACCCGACTTCCGCCACACTGGGCGTGGAAAAACTCGGGTTTGAGGATTTCCAGAAACAACTTTTTCTTGAGGCCATTAACCGCCCATACGGCATGGTGCTCGTCACCGGTCCGACGGGTAGCGGTAAAACCGTTACGCTTTATACCGGGCTGAATATTCTCAATACACCGGACAACAACATCTCCACTGCGGAAGACCCGGTGGAAATTAACCTGGCGGGCATCAATCAGGTCAATATCAATGAAAAGGCGGGGCTCAACTTTGCCTCGGCATTACGCGCTTTCCTGCGCCAGGATCCGGACATCATCATGGTCGGTGAAATCCGCGACCTCGAGACGGCCGAAATCGCCATCAAGGCGGCGCAGACGGGCCACATGGTGCTTTCCACTTTGCATACGAATGATGCACCCTCAACCCTTACTCGTCTCGCTAATATGGGTGTGCCACCTTTTAATATCGCCTCGGCCGTCAATCTGATCATGGCTCAGCGCCTGGCGCGGCGTCTGTGCCAGCATTGCAAGAAACCGATTGATATTCCCAAACATGCCCTGCTCAAAGCCGGGTTCAGGGAAGAAGATCTGAATGGCTTGGTGATTCACGGCGCCGTCGGCTGTGATGTCTGCAATGGCGGCTATAAGGGACGAGTCGGCATCTATCAGGTCATGCCGGTTACTCCCGCCATCGGCGAGATCATCATGCGCGGTGGCAACCAGCTGGACATCCAGAAGCAGGCGGAGAAAGAAGGTGTTCCCGACTTGCGCCGGTCGGGTCTGAAAAAGGTCAAGGACGGCGTTACCACGCTGGATGAAGTCGAACGGGCAACCAACGAGTAAACTATGGCAGAAGCTGCGATCAAGAAACCGAAGTACGATGCCTTCCTCTGGGAAGGCATCGATAAACAGGGAAAGAAAGTCAAAGGCATCATGGAGGCGGCCAGCGTCGCCTATGTGAACGCCACGCTCCGTCGCCAGGGTGTCAATCCCGTCAAGGTAGCCAAACAGCGCAAGAGCGCCTTCAAGTTCAAAAAGAAGGTCACGTCCAAGGACATTTCAGTATTCACCCGCCAACTCGCTACCATGCTGATGTCGGGCATTCCCATCGCCCAGTCCTTCGATATCGTCGGCAAGGGACATGAAAATCCTGCAATGCAGGAAATCATCCTGTCCATCAAACAGGACATAGAATCGGGTACGGCGCTGGCCCCAGCGCTGGGAAAATATCCTCTCTACTTCGATGCCTTGTATTGCAACCTGGTGCAGGCAGGTGAACAGGCGGGTATCCTGGACGGCATCCTCGATAAGGTCGCCACGTATAAGGAAAAGATCGAAGCCATCAAGGGGAAAATCAAATCGGCGCTTTTCTACCCGGCGGCTGTCGTTGTTGTCGCATTTATCATTACCGCCGTTTTGCTGGTATTCGTTATCCCGCAATTCGAGAGCCTGTTTGCTGGATTCGGCGCCGATCTGCCGGCCTTGACCAAGATGGTCATCGAACTCTCCAGAGCATTCACAGATTGGTGGTGGGCCATAATCGGATCGATTGTCGGTACCGTGGTGTTCCTTAGTTACTCGTACAAACGTTCGTTAAAAATGCAGCACAGTCTCGACCGTGCCCTGCTGAAATTTCCAGTGATCGGCGAGATCGTCAAGAAGGCCACCATCGCCCGGTTCTCACGCACGCTGGCGACCATGTTCGCCGCAGGCGTGCCACTCGTCGAGGCGCTCGATTCCGTCGCCGGTGCATCGGGCAACCGCGTCTATTATGAAGGCACCATGGCCATCAAATCCGACGTGAGCACCGGCATGCAGCTGCAATCGTCGATGAACGCCACGGGACTTTTTCCCAACATGGTGGTGCAAATGGTCGCCATCGGTGAGGAATCCGGTGAACTCGACAAGATGCTCAGCAAGGTGGCCGACTTTTATGAAGCGGAAGTTGACGATGCCGTGGCGGGACTGTCCAGCCTGCTAGAACCGATTATCATGGCGTTCCTGGGCATCGTGATCGGCGGTCTGGTCATCGCCATGTACCTGCCGATCTTTAAGCTTGCGGCCACTGTTTAATCCCGGCCAAGGGTGCCGCTGCTTGCTGGCTTTCGGGCATAATGCCGCCCGATGAACGACTTGTCCGCTTTCTTCGCCAATTATCCCGCGGCTATTCCCTGGATGGCTGGCCTGTTCGGACTGGCCATCGGTAGTTTCCTGAACGTCGTCGTCCATCGACTGCCCGTGATGCTCGAGCGTCGCTGGCAAAGCCAGTGCCGTGAACTTCTCAATCCGAATCAGCCGCCGGCCGATGCTTCCAATCGCTTTGATCTCATCGTGCCCCGTTCACGCTGTCCGCACTGCGACCATGCGATCACGGCGCTGGAAAACATCCCCGTTCTGAGTTTTCTCTGGCTGCGGGGGAAATGCTCCGCCTGCCGCAAGCCCATTTCCTGGCGCTACCCTCTCGTCGAACTTCTGACCGGCTGTCTTTCGGTATTGGTGGCGTGGCGATTCGGATTTAGTCTTGCCGCACTGGCCGGCCTGGCCCTCACCTGGAGCCTGATTGCACTCACCTTCATTGACGTTGACCGGCAACTCCTGCCCGATGACCTTACACTGCCGTTGTTATGGGCAGGACTGCTATTCAATATCTTCGCCGTTTTCGTGCCCTTGTCCTCAGCAGTCATTGGCGCCATAGCCGGTTACGTCTCCCTCTGGCTGGTGTATCAACTTTTCAAGTTGACGACGGGTAAGGAGGGTATGGGTTATGGTGATTTCAAGCTCTTTGCTGTCTTGGGTGCGTGGCTGGGATGGCAGAGCCTGCCCCTGATAATTTTGCTGGCCTCGCTGGTGGGCGCTGTAGTGGGAATCAGCTTCATTGTGTTTTTCGGCCATGATCGCCGCATGCCGATTCCCTTTGGTCCGTTTCTGTGCGCCGCTGGCTGGATCGCTCTCCTGTGGGGTGAGCCGCTGACCCGTCTCTATCTACAATTTGCACGGATTGCCGTCTGAGGGCTGGCCCCATGCTGCGGATTGGCCTTACCGGTGGCATTGGCAGCGGAAAATCAACGGTTGCGTCGCTCCTGACTATGCGTGGCGTTCCGGTCATCGACACCGACGAAATCGCGCATCACCTGACCGAACCCGGACAACCAGCTTGCGACGAAATCGTCCGCATCTTTGGGCAGGATATTCTCGATGCCACTCACAAATTAGACCGGAACAAATTGCGCGATCGGGTTTTCGAGAATGCCTGGGAACGTCAGCGGCTTGAGGCGATCCTGCATCCGCGCATCCGCGAAGTGGTCCGCGAAAGACTGGATGTACTTCACGCGCCCTACTGCATCCTCGTAGTACCGCTGCTGATCGAATCCGGGTTCATCGATCTCGTGGATCGGGTTCTGGTTGTAGACGCCTCGGAAAGCGTGCAGATTCAGCGCGCAGCAGCGCGCAGCGGGTTGACTGAACTTGAGATCCGTAAAATCATGGCCGCCCAGGTGAGTCGCGCGCAACGTATACAAAAGGCCAATGACGTGATCGACAACAATGGTGATCGCAAACATCTCGAAAAAGAAGTTGAACGCCTGCACCAGTGGTATCTCTCTCTGGCGGCAACCGTGAAGAAAAACTAGTTCGAGGAAAGAGCGGTAACGGCCTGCTCGATCGAATTCGCACCCCAGATCTGGCTGACCATCGCCAATCCCTGCGCACCCGCTTGGCGCGCCCGCGCGAGGTCCTGGACGCGCATGCCTCCCAGGGCATACACCGGCAGGTTCACGTCCGCGCACATCCGGGAAAAGGCCTCCCAACCGAGCGGTGCCGCACCGGGATGCGAGGAGGTCGGCGACACCGGCGATAGCACCGCGAAATCCGCCCCCACTCGCTCCGCCTGATGCAGCTCCTCGGCATTGTGGCAGGAAGCGCCGATCCAGAAATGATCATCGAGAGGACGCGATGCGTATTGCGCCAGACGCTTGCCGTTCAGATGCGCTCCGTCGGCATCACAGCGCGACACCCATTCCGGTTCAGCATTGAGCAGCAATTGGGCGCCATGACGATGGCACAGACCGGCGATCAGCCTGGCATAATCTTCGAATTCATCGGGCGGCATGTGCGGTTCACGCAGCTGGACCAGCCGTGCTCCCGCCTTCAACGCGCACTCCAGCGGCGCAAGAAATCCATCCTTCCCGAATCGCCGTGAATCGCTGATGAGATAAAGCGGTGGCAGCCAGAG
This sequence comes from Sulfuricaulis sp., assembly GCF_049587675.1. Classification (GTDB taxonomy): domain Bacteria; phylum Pseudomonadota; class Gammaproteobacteria; order Acidiferrobacterales; family Sulfurifustaceae; genus Sulfuricaulis. The sequence goes on from NZ_JBAVEJ010000111.1 coordinate 10,782, forward strand.
TCGGCGCAGGATCGGCCGGTCAGCTTCGGGGAAATCCAGCTGGGGAAGCTCGGCGCAGGAAAGCCATTTGGCTTCCTGGCCTTCGCGCCCATGCGGTGTGCCCTGGTAGCGGGAAATACGCCAGACATCGAGCAGGACATGTCGGTCATGGTATTCATGCCGAACTTGCATGTAGGCACGGGCGTCTTGCACCTCGATACCCAGTTCCTCCCTGAGTTCGCGTTTCAATGCCGATAGTGTATTTTCACCCGGTTCGATCTTGCCGCCGGGGAATTCCCATTTTCCACCCTGATGACTGTCGGGGAACCGCCGGGTGACAAATACCTTGCCGTCTTGCGCGAGGATACCGACCGCGACGCGCAGCAGTGAACTAGCTCCGGTACTCGGCGTTGATTCGGACATAATCGTGCGAAAGATCCGATGTCCAGACGCGTGCCGAGGCATATCCAACGCCCAAGTCCACTCCGATACGGATTTCCGGAAGCCGCATGACAGCGAGCCCCTTGGCTTCGGTGTAATCGACATCGAGGGCGCCGTTAAGTACGACACGCAGCTCGTTGAGATGAATTGCCACCTTGCTGACATCGAGTAGCGCGATCGGCGCACGCCCGATGGCCGCGAGGATGCGGCCCCAGTTGGGGTCGCTGGCAAAAAATGCCGTCTTCACCAGTGGCGAATGAGCGATAGTATAGGCCACCTCAAGACAGTCGGATTCGCTGTGCCCGCCACGTACTTCAATCGTGATGAATTTGGTCGCACCCTCCGCGTCGCGCACGATAGCCTGCGCGAGCTCCGTGAACACCTCGGTAACGGCATGCAGGAGAGCCGCATGGGCTTCGCCTTCCGCATGATCGATCACGGGATTTCCCGCAGCGCCGGTCGCCAGCAGCACACAGGCATCGTTGGTGGAAGTATCGCCGTCCACGGTAATGCGATTGAATGACTCATTGGCCGCCGCGGAAACACAGGCCTGGAGAACTGTCGGGGTCACGTCGGCATCGGTGGCGACAAAAGCCAACAGGGTAGCCATGTCAGGCCGAATCATGCCAGCACCCTTGGCAATGCCGGTCACTGTCACCGTGCGCGAACCGAGGCGGATCTTGCGCGAACACCCCTTGGGCACGGTGTCGGTGGTCATGATGCCGTGCGCCGCTTCCGCCCAGCCGTTTTCATTGAGAGCAGCTTGGCAGAACGGAAGAGCGGCGATGATCCGTTCCCGCGGAAAACGCTCGCCGATAACGCCCGTTGAAAAGGGCAGGATTTCTTCGGATCGACAGCCGATCTGCATGGCCAGGGCTGCGCAACAGGCACGCGCATCCTCGAGGCCCGGTTCACCGGTGCCGGCGTTGGCAAAGCCGGTATTGATGAGCAGCGCGCGCGGGGCAGCTTTGGCGAGATGTTCGCGTGCCACGATGACGGGCGCGGCACAGAAGCGGTTCTTGGTAAAAACGGCGGCGGCATGCGTGCCCGGTGCGCACTCGATCAGCACCAGATCGCGCCGGTCTTTCTTGCGGATGCCGGCGGCGACTGTGCCAAGACGTATGCCGGCAACCGATCCAAGGGAGGGTAAACCGTGTAAGCCAACCGCCATGGGTCAGGCCAGTTTGCCGTGGCAGTGCTTGTACTTCTTCCCGGAACCGCAGGGACAAGGCTCGTTGCGCCCAACTTTGGGCTGGCGGCGCGTCATCGGCTTCTGCGCGGCAGCCTCGCCCACGGCGTCATCGCCCTCTTCCGGCTGCCCACCCGTATCGAGCGAGGGGTGGACGAAATGCATTTCCTGGGGCTGGCGATTCTGACTTTCCAGTGCCTCAACATCCTGCGGCGCCTGCACCTGAACGTGGGCCAGAAGATTGATCACGTCATGCCGAATGCGAGTCAGCATGTCGGAGAAAAGTACGAATGACTCGCGCTTGTACTCTTCCTTCGGGTTCTTCTGGGCATAACCGCGCAGGTGAATGCCCTGGCGCAAATAATCCATGGCCGCGAGATGATCCTTCCATTGCGTGTCCAGCACCTGCAACATGACCGCCTTTTCAAGGTGGCGCATGACATCAGGCCCGATGGCTAGCGCCTTTTCGGCGTGGCGGCGATCAGCCTCGCTGATAATACGGGCACGAAGCTTTTCCTCGTCCAAGCCCGTCTCCTCCTTGAGCCACCGGGCAACGGGCAGTTTCAATCCGAACTCGCGCTCGAGACTTTCCTCCAGCCCGGACACGTCCCACTGTTCCTCCAGGCTCTCCGGGGGAATATGCTGATTCATCAGCTCGTTGACGACATCAAGACGAATCGAAGTAATGCTCTCGGAAATATCGTCCACGTTCATGAGCCGGTTGCGCTGTTCGTAGATCACCTTGCGCTGGTCGTTCGCCACGTCGTCGTATTCGAGTAGTTGTTTGCGAATATCGAAGTTACGTCCCTCGACCTTGCGCTGGGCATTCTCAATCGCGCGCGATACCCAAGGGTGCTCGATCGCCTCACCCTTTTGCATGCCCAGCTTCTGCATGAGACCGGAAAGCCGGTCACTGCCGAAGATGCGCAGCAGATTGTCTTCCAGCGAAAGATAAAAACGCGAGGAACCGGGATCGCCCTGGCGCCCGGAACGGCCGCGCAGTTGGTTGTCGATGCGCCGCGACTCATGACGCTCGGTACCGATCACGTGCAATCCGCCTGCGGCCACGACTTGCTCGTGTCGCTTGTCCCAATCGGTCCGTGCCTGCTGCCGCTTGGGGGAATCATCGCCGATTTCCTTGAGCTCCATCTCGAGATTGCCGCCAAGCACGATATCGGTGCCACGGCCGGCCATGTTGGTGGCGATGGTAACAGCCCCGGGACGGCCGGCCTGTGCCACGATCATCGCTTCACGCTCGTGGTGTTTGGCATTCAATACCTGATGGGGAATCTTTTCGTTCTGCAGCAGGCCCGAAAGCAGCTCCGAGGCTTCGATAGTCACGGTGCCGACCAGCACCGGCTGGCCGCGCTGATGACAATCGTGGATATCGACCAGGATCGCCGTGTGTTTTTCCCCGGCCGTGCGGTATATCTGATCAGCCATGTCCTGGCGGATCATGGGATGATGGGTCGGTATCACCACGACCTCGAGGCCGTAGATCTGATGGAACTCAAAGGCTTCGGTGTCGGCGGTGCCGGTCATGCCGGCAAGCTTGCCGTATAACCTGAAATAATTCTGGAAGGTAATCGTGGCAAGCGTCTGATTTTCGTTCTGGATCTTCACGCCTTCCTTCGCTTCCACGGCCTGGTGCAAGCCATCCGACCAGCGCCGTCCCTGCATCATGCGCCCGGTGAACTCGTCGATGATGACCACCTCGTCGTCACGCACGATGTAATCCACCTCGCGTTTGAACAGGGAATGCGCACGCAACGCGGCGTTAAGGTGGTGCATCAGAATCAGATTGGAGGCATCGTAGAGACTTGAACCCGGTTCCAGCAGACCAGCCTGGGCCAGGAGTTTCTCGACCTTCTCGTGTCCAGCCTCGGTGAAGTAGGCCTGGCGCGCCTTTTCGTCCACGCTGTAATCCCCTGGACCATTCTCCGTCTCCTGCTTGATAAGACGGGGAATAATCGTGTTGACCTTGACGTACAAATCGGCACTTTCATCGGCGGCCCCGGAGATAATCAGTGGCGTGCGTGCCTCGTCGATCAGAATCGAGTCCACTTCATCCACGATGGCGTAGTTGACGCCGCGTTGTACACGCTCTTCGGCGCGAAATGCCATGTTGTCACGCAGATAATCAAAGCCGTATTCGTTGTTAGTGCCGTAGGTGATATCAGCGGCATAGGCATCACGTTTTTCCTGGCGGTCCTGACCCGGAACTACGACGCCCACGCTCATGCCCAGAAACCGGTAAATCTGACCCATCCATTCGGCGTCGCGACGCGCCAGATAGTCATTGACGGTCACCACGTGTACGCCTTTGCTGGAAAGGGCGTTCAAATACACGGCGAGCGTGGCCACGAGCGTCTTGCCTTCACCGGTGCGCATTTCCGCGATCTTGCCTTGATGCAACACCATTCCACCGATCAGCTGCACGTCGAAGTGACGCATGCCCAGCGTGCGCTTGGACGCCTCGCGCACGCAAGCGAAGGCTTCGTCCAGCAGGCTGTCCAGGCTTTCGCCATTCGACACGCGGGTTTTGAATTCGGAAGTCTTGGCGCGCAGTTGCTCGTCGGTGAGCTTGGCAAGCTCGGGCTCGAGCGCATTGATACGTACTACATCCTGCTGCATGCGCTTGAGCAGACGCGAGTTTCGACTGCCGAATATCTTGGTAAGCGCTTTCGTAATCATAAAAATCCGTGCGCCTCGCGCGGAGGCGTATCAAAAGAGCGGCAATTATGGAGGAAAAGTGGTGAGACTTGAAGCGTAATACGGCGATGGACTATTTGGCGCTGGCCTGCTGGAGATACCGCATGGGATTTACCGGAGTGCCATTACGCACGACTTCAAAATGCAAATGGGGACCGGTGGAACGGCCGGAAGAGCCGACGAGGGCGATTGACTGCCCCTTCTTGACACGGTCACCCACTTTGACAAGGGTGGCACTGGTGTGGGCATAGCGCGTGATCAGGCCGGATTCGTGCGTCACCTCGACCAACAGTCCATAGCCTGCTCGCTCCCCGCTGTGCGACACGACCCCGTCACCCACCGCCAGCACGGGTGAACCCATTTGCGAGGCGATATCCACGCCTTCATGCACGGCCTGATGGCCATTGAACGGATCGGCGCGCACGCCAAAACCGGAGGAAATCCATCCGCCATCCACCGGCCACCCGGAGGGGGTCACGGCAGCGTTAAGCTTGCGGTCCAGCAACAGATTTTCGAGAGCGGCCAGGCGCTCCTGCTGGCGTTCGATTTCATGAGTGAGCTGATCGAGCGAAGACGTCAGTTCGGGCGGGTTCGAGGATGCGCTGGCCTTTTCCGGACCACCCATGGCGGCATCGGCGGAAAAATTGAATTCACGTGCATCCAGTCCTGCCATGCGGGTCAGGCGGCTACCGAGCGCATTGAGCCGCAGCACCTGCGCTTGCAACTGACCCAGTCGTTGGGCCAGGGCATTGAGGTGCGCTTCAGCGTTGCGTTTGGCATCGGCGACCACGGTACGTTGCGCCGCCAGTTCGCGGCGTTGCGCCGTCAACAGTGAATCCGCACTGTAGGCGGTCAACATGTCCTGGGCGCGGTAGGCAATAACGCCCAACAATACGGGCAGCGCGACAAAAACAACCATTGCAATCAGAATCAAGTGGCGCTGGGAAAGGGTGGCGTTGCGGCCTTTGCCGTGACGGCTGTTGGGTACAAGTATGATGTTCATGCCGGTCGCTCCCGCCGCACGCCGTTCAGACAGCTGGAACCGTGCGCACGAAGGCAATGGGTGCCTCGTCGTTTTCGTTATAGGTAATGAGTTCCCATGCCTCCTGGTTATTTACCAGTTCGCGCAACAGACGATTATTGAGGGAATGCCCGGACTTGTGAGCGCTGAAGGCGCCGATCAGCGGGTGACCCAAGAGATACAGATCGCCGATGGCATCCAGCACCTTATGCTTGACGAACTCGTCTTCGTAACGCAAACCGTCGTCATTGAGTATCCGGTATTCATCGAGCACGATGGCGTTGTCGAGCCCGCCGCCGCGCGCCAGTCCCGCCGCACGCAACGCCTCGAGATCGCCCATGAAACCGAAAGTGCGTGCACGGCTGACTTCTCTTACAAAAGAGGTTGTGGAAAAGTCGACGCTCGCATTTTGGGTCGAGTTGCGGAACGTGGGATGATTAAATTCGATGGCAAACGATACCTTGAACCCCTCAAACGGTTCGAAACAGGCCCATTTGTCGCCTTCTTCCAGACGGATCTTCTTCTTGATGCGCATGAAACGCTTTGGTGCCGACTGCTCGGCTATGCCCGCCGATTGGACCAGGAATACAAACGGCCCCGCACTGCCGTCCATGATCGGCACTTCCGCGGCCGTCAGGTCAACATAGGCGTTATCGATACCCAGTCCGGCGAATGCCGACATAAGATGCTCCACCGTGGAAACTTTTGCACCGTTATACTCAAGTGTAGTCGAGAGGCGGGTATCGGAGACATTTTCCGGGCACGCACGGATATCCACCGGTTCGGAGAGATCGATGCGTCGGAAAATGATTCCAGTGTCGGATGGTGCCGGTCGCAGAGTCAGATAGACTTTTTCGCCGGTATGCAGCCCTACGCCCGTGGCGCGGATGACATTCTTCAGAGTGCGTTGCTTAATCATCTAGTTGTTCGAACAATCCAAATTTATACAGCGTATCGCGGCTGAATGTCCGCATCTCCGGCAGTGCAGAAAAGAGACTGATGTAATATTTAAGCAACATACAACCCTGCATGTTGCTTAAATGATTCTTTAGAAGCCGGGAGCCGGAATAAAAACTCAATCCCTATACGTATTTAAGGATAAAACCACACCCCTGTCCAGCCAATTTTCCGACCAGAAAGCGCTATCGGGGCATCACCCCCGATAAACGGCCCCGGATCGAGCATATCCCAAAATTGACCTGAGCCGCTGGCCCCGCGGCACAGGGTAGCTCCCTTCCGTATCGCTTCGGGCACTCGGCGCTAGTCGGCCTGTTTCCTCAAGAATGCCGGGATGTCCAGGTACTCGATGGCCGCTTCTGTCTGCACAGCCATCGGTCGTTCCGTGCGCCGGTTACGGATGACGGTGGGTGTTTCGAGATCCTCATAATCCGTGGTGCCGGTACCAGTTTTGACCACCTTGTACGGCTGCTTGCTGCGCTGTTTTTCCTGACCAAGGCCGGTGGCCACGATAGTGACACGCAGTTCTTCGCGCATCTCCGGCTCGATCACGGTACCAATCACCACGGTGGCATCATCCGAGGCAAATTCCTTGATCGTGTTGCCGACTTCTTCGAATTCACCGATCGACATATCGAGGCCGGCCGTGATATTGACCAGAATGCCACGTGCGCCGGAGATATTAATATCCTCGAGCAGCGGGCTTGAGACCGCGGCCAAGGCCGCCTCGCGCGCGCGTGACGGACCGGTTGCCGTGGCCGCACCCATCATCGCCATACCCATCTCCGACATCACGGTACGCACATCAGCGAAGTCTACGTTGATTAATCCTGAACGCGTGATCAGTTCGGCGATGCCTTGAACCGCATTTTGCAAAACTTGATTCGCCTTGCCGAAAGCATCCAGCAGCGACGCATCCTTCCCAAGCACGGTCACCAGTTTTTCGTTCGGGATCGTAATAATGGAATCGACGTATTGGGCGAGTTCCGATATGCCCTGATCCGCCACACCCATGCGCTTGCGACCTTCGAACGGAAACGGTTTAGTAACCACAGCCACCGTCAGGATGCCCATATCCTTGGCTACTTGTGCGACCACCGGCGCAGCACCCGTACCGGTGCCGCCACCCATGCCCGCGGTGATGAACACCATGTCAGCGCCGGAAAGCACCTCGGCAATACGCTCGCGATCTTCGACGGCGGCCTGTCGGCCGATGTCGGGATTGGCGCCGCATCCCAGACCCTTGGTGAGATTGGTCCCAAGTTGAAGAATGGTCTTCGCCTGCGATTTCTTGAGTGCCTGCGAATCCGTGTTGGCGTTAATGAACTCCACGCTATCGATGCTCGCGGCGACCATGTGGTCGACGGCGTTGCCGCCGCCTCCGCCGACACCGATAACCTTGATGACGGCTTGCTGCCCATAGGTATCCATTAGTTCAAACATTGTGTTGCCTCCAGTGTAGGTTTCTAAAACCAGTTGATAGATCCATCTGCCTGTTCCCCCCAATCAAAAATTTCCCTGAAACCAGCTCTTCATCTTGCTCCAGGCTCCCTTGACTCCTACGGATGCGCCCGGATTCTGCACATACTGCTTCCCTTCACGGCAGCGCGCGCCGTACAGCACCAACCCCACGCCGGTAGCGAAGATCGGGTTCTGCACCACGCCCTTCAATCCCCCGACGTATTGCGGCACGCCCAGGCGCACCGGCATGTGAAACACCTCTTCCGCCAGATCGACCACGCCTTCCATCTTGGCGCTGCCGCCGGTGAGTACGAGTCCGCTGCCGACCACGTCCTCGAAACCGCTGCGACGCAACTCGGCCTGGATAAGGCTGTAGAGTTCCTCGATGCGCGGTTCGATGACCTCGGCCAGCGTCTGCCGCGAGAGTTTGCGCGGCGGACGGTCGCCAACGCTCGGCACCTCGATGGTTTCATCGCGGTGCGCCAATTGCGTGAGAGCGCAACCGTATTTTTTCTTGATATCCTCGGCGTATTGCGTCGGCGTGCGTAGCGCCACGGCGATGTCATTCGTCACCTGATCGCCGGCGATGGGAATCACGGCGGTGTGGCGGATGGCGCCTTCGGTAAACACGGAAATGTCCGTCGTTCCGCCACCGATATCCACCAGGCACACGCCCAACTCCTTTTCATCTTCCGTCAGCGTGGAGATGCTCGAGGCCAGCTGTTCGAGAATGATGTCATCCACCTCCAGCCCGCAACGGCGGACGCACTTGATGATGTTCTGTGCCGCGCTCACCGCGCCGGTGACGATGTGCACCTTGGCCTCGAGGCGCACGCCGCTCATGCCGATCGGCTCGCGGATGCCCTCCTGCTTGTCGATGATGAATTCCTGAGGCAGGATGTGCAGCACCTTCTGGTCGGCGGGGATTGCAAGCGCGCGCGCCGCCTCGATCACGCGCTCCACGTCTCCTTGCCCCACTTCCTTGTCCTTGATCGCCACGATCCCGTGCGAGTTGAAACTCGATATGTGCGAACCCGCGATGCCGGCGTACACCGAGTGGATCTGACAGCCGGCCATGAGTTCGGCCTCCTCCACGGCGCGCTGAATTGATTGCACGGTGGATTCGATATTTACCACCACACCTTTCTTCATGCCGCGTGAAGGGTGATGCCCCACACCGATGATCTCGACTTCACCCGTGGGCGTGAGTTCGCCGACAATCGCCAGCACTTTTGAAGTGCCGATGTCGAGACCCACGATCAGTTTGTCATCATCCCGTTTCGCCATAGTTACCCCTTGTTGTCCATTGCTGCGCGTCCGATACTTGTCCGGCCGGGCGCGTCGTGATGGCCGGCGGTCTGGCCGCCGGCCTGCTCCACTGAAAAACCGTTGGCATAGCGCAGATCCACCTGCCGGATGTCGGACGCCAGCAACGCAAATGACTGCACATATACGCGCGCAAAGCGCTCGAGTTTGCGTTCGGGCTGCTCGCGGTCGAGCACGATTGTCATTGTTGCTCCCGGTATCCGTCCTCCTGCGACACTTGTACCTCCCTGACCATCACCATTCGTTACTACTAACCGCCAGGTGCGTCGCGGTGTCAGTATGACCCGTTCCAGCTTCAATCCAGCCGCCGCGAGAATGCGGCCAAGACTTTTATAGTGTTCGAGCACCTGCGCGCCAGTTCCCTCCGGTCCCTCGAGCCGCGGGAACTCTGCAGGAAGGTCATCGGCTTTCACGCGCACCACGTCGCCCGCCTGGTTGAGAAACGCGCCATCGCTCCAATATGCCGCCAGCTGCTGTTCCGTGAACCGGACGTACACGTCCTGCGGCCACTGGCGCCGCACCGAGGCCTTGTAAACCCAGGGCAACGACTCCACCCGTGCCTTCACCGCATCGAGATTGAGCAGGAAAAAATTCCCATGCACGACGCTCATGACCGCCGCCTGCAGTTCCTGCTGGGTGACATGCTTGAACTCGCCCTCGAAACGCACGTTCCGCACCGGGAAGTTGTCGGTGCGCAGCAGCCTGTCGGTGCCAAAAGCCAGCACCAGTAACACGAAGAGCAGTGCGAACAACAGCAACGCGGCCTTGAACAGGCTTATGCTCTCGTCCGAATCTCGCCGCGCCGAATCAGCGTCTGACATCCGCGGTCTCCAGTATGCGCAACACCAGTTGATCGAAATCCATTCCCGCCTGTTTCGCGGCCTTGGGCACAAGGCTGTGATCGGTCATTCCCGGCACCGTGTTCACCTCCAGTGCGTAGATCTGACCGGCCTTGTCGAGCATGAAATCCACCCGGCCCCAGCCGGAGCAACCGAGCGCATCAAACGCCCGTTGCGCTAGGGCCTGGATCGCGCGTTCCCGGTCCGCGGGCAAACCGCAGGGACAGAGATAACGCGTGGTGTCGAGAATGTATTTCGCCTCGTAGTCGTAGAACTCGCGGTCGGTTTCGATCCGGATGAGCGGCAACGCGCGATCTCCGAGAATCCCGCAAGTCAGTTCGGCGCCATCGATGAAGCGTTCGGCGATCACCTGATCGTCGTACTTCGCCGCGGTTTCCCAAGCCGCCTTCAGCTCCGCCGCGGTCTTGGCCTTGCTGATGCCCAGACTTGAACCTTCACGCGCCGGCTTGACGAACATCGGCAGCCCCAGTTTCGCGGCGACCTTGCCGAGATCGATGCCGGGCTCGAGCATGGCGTATTCCGGCGTCGGGATGCCTGCCGCGGTCCAGAGATATTTGCTGCGCAGTTTGTCCATGCCCAGCGCCGACCCGAGCACACCGCTGCCGGTATACGGGATGTCCAGTACTTCGAGTGCGCCCTGGATGACGCCGTCTTCGCCCCAGCGTCCGTGCAGCACGATGAACACACGATCGAACCCGCCGTCCTCCAGTAGTCTCAAGGTGGACTTGTCCGCGTCGATGCCGTGCGCATCCACGTCCTGGCGCTTCAGGGCCGCGAGCACCGCATTGCCGCTCTTGAGCGAAACTTCGCGTTCGGCGGAAGGTCCACCCATGAGCACCGCCACTTTGCCGAAATTTCCCCGCCTCATGAGCCTCGCTCCACGCCGATCATCCGCACTTCGGTCTCCAACCGGATGCCCTGCCGCTTTTCCACTTCTGTCTGCACACGCCGAATCAGTCGCTCGATATCGGCCGCCGTCGCGCCGCCGGTATTGACGATAAAGTTGGCGTGCAGGTTGGACACGCAGGCATTGCCCTCGCAAGCGCCTTTGAGGCCGCAGGACTCGATCAGACGCGCGGCAAAATCCCCTGTCGGATTCTTGAAGACGGAGCCCGCATTCGGCAGTTGCGTCGGCTGGGTGGCACCGCGCCTGGTAAGCAAAGTCTTGATCAGACTCTTGCCCTGCATCGTGTCTCCGGCACCGAGCCGGAAATGGGCGGCTACGAACCATTCGTTTTGCGGCCCGCTGACCTTTCGATAATCGATTTGATAATCCGTGGGCTGGCGTGTACGTCGTTCACCATGACGATCGATCGTTTCCACTGCCGCCACGATCTTCCACGTCTCCCCGCCGAAGGCGCCGGCGTTCATGGCCAGCGCGCCGCCCACGGTGCCGGGGATGCCGGCGAGAAATTCCGCACCGACCATGCCGCGATCGGCGCAGAAGCGCGCGACCTTGGCGCTGGCCACACCGGCTTCGGCGCGCACCACGCCTTCGCGCAAAATACCCAGTGCATTCAGCGCGCCACTGGTCATGATCACCGTGCCGCGCACGCCACCGTCGCGCACCAGCAGATTGCTTCCCAGGCCCACCCAATGCAGCGCTTCCTGCGGCGGCAACGACTTCATGAATGCCGCGAGGTCATCGAGGTCGGCCGGGATGTAGAGACGGTCCGCGGGCCCGCCGACGCGCCAGCTGGTATGGTGCGCCATCGGCTCATTGACAAGCAGTTGGCCGCGGAGACTGGTGTGCGATTTCGCCGGCATCATCCGCCGCTCCCCGTTCGCAGGGTCTGCGGTAGCGCAGAGGCAATGCCGCCGATGCTGCCCGCGCCCATCGTGAGCAACACGTCGTTGCCTTGCAGCACGTCGGCCAGCGCCTGCGGCAACGCGCTCACGTCCTCCAGGAAAATCGGTTCGGTCTTGCCGCGAGCGCGGATGGCGCGACACAGCGCGCGCCCGTCCGCGCCGCTGATTGGCGTCTCGCCAGCGGCATAGACCTCCGTGACCAGCAGCGTGTCGATATCCGCGAGCACGGTGCTGAAATCATCGAGCAGATCGTGCGTGCGCGTGTAGCGGTGCGGCTGGAACACCACCACCAGCCGCCGCTCGGGCCAGCTCGCGCGTGCCGCCGCCACCGTCGCCGCGATCTCGCGCGGATGATGCGCATAGTCGTCCACCAGGATCACATCGCCGCCGTCCAGTGCCTTGCGTCCGTTGATCTGGAAACGGCGACCGATGCCGGCAAATCCGGCGAGTGCACGCGCGATGGCAGGCTCTTCGACGCCCAGTTCGTGCGCAATCCCGATGGCGGCCAGCGCATTCAGTACATTATGCTGTCCGGGCAGGTTGAGCGTCACCGTCAGCCAGTTCTTGCGGCCGCGCAGCTCGGCGGTGAAGTGCATCTTTATTCCGTCCTGACGTATATCGACCGCGCGCAGATCGGTATCGGGGGCTGTACCGTAAGTCAGCACCGGCCGATGCACCCGCGGGACAATCTCGCGCACCACCGGATCGTCGTGACACAGCACCGCCAGTCCGTAGAACGGCAGCTGCTGGAGGAAATCCACGAACGCCTGCTTCAGGCGGTTGAAGTCGCCGCCGTAGGTGGCCATGTGATCAGCGTCGATGTTGGTCACGACCGCCATGAACGGCGCGAGATGCAGGAACGAGGCATCGCTCTCGTCGGCCTCGGCCACGAGATATTGCCCGCGACCGAGACGCGCGTGGGTGCCGGCGCTGTTCAGGCGCCCACCGATCACGAAGGTCGGATCGATCCCACCTTCGGCCAGGCAGCTCGCCACCAGGCTCGTGGTCGTGGTCTTGCCATGCGTGCCGGCAATGGCGATGCCGCGTTGCAGGCGCATCAACTCGCCCAGCATTTCGGCGCGCGGAATCACCGGGATCTTGGCCACGCGCGCGGCGCACACCTCCGGATTGTTCTCATCCACCGCCGAGGACACGACGACCACGTCCACGCCTTTGATGAGCTTCGGATCGTGGCCGATGCTGACCTTCGCTCCGAGCGAGACGAGGCGCTTGGTGTTCGGCGATTCACGCACATCCGAGCCGGACACCTCGAATTGCAGGTTGTGCAGCACTTCGGCGATACCGCACATACCCGCGCCGCCGATGCCGACAAAGTGCACGCGTTTCACCCGATCACGCATCGATCGCTCCTATACACGCGCCGGCAACGGTGTCGGCGGCATCAAGCACAGCCAGGTGACGCGCGGCACGCGCCATTTTTATCAGCAGCTCGCGATTCGCGGCAAAACCGGTGAGCAGCTCGGCGAGGCGCTCGCGTGTCAGTTCCGGCGACGGCACGAGCACCGCCGCCTCGCGCTCCGAGAGAAACCGCGCGTTGGCAGTCTGGTGATCGTCCACGGCGTAGTGATAAGGAACGAGAATTGCCGCCGAACCCGAGGCGGCCAGTTCGGCAATGGTCATGGCACCGGCGCGACACAGCACCACATCCGCCCACGCATAGGCCTCGGCCATGTTGTCGATGAATTCCGTCACACGGGCGGGCACATCGGCGTAGGCTTGCTGCACTGCCGCGGCGGCGTTACGTCCGCATTGATGCCAGATTTCCGGCCGCGTCTTGGAGGGCAGCGACTTGATCGCCTCAGGCACGGTGTCGTTGAATATTTTTGCGCCCTGGCTTCCGCCCACGACAAGCAAGCGCAGGTTTCCCTGGCGCGCGGCCAACCTTTCTTCCGGCGGCGGCAGCGTGGCAATCTCGTCACGCACCGGGTTACCCACCGGACGGGCAGCCAGGTGTTTACCGAAAGCATCGGGGAATCCGCTCAGCACCTGATCGGCGATCAGTGCGAGCCACTTGTTGGTCATGCCGGGGATCGCGTTCTGCTCGTGAATCAGCAGTGGCGTGCGCGTGATCCACGCCATTAAACCGCCCGGCCCGGCGACGAATCCGCCCATGGACAGCACCACATCCGGCTTGCGCCGGCGCAAGACCCGGAACGCCTGCGCCATCGCATATATAAGAGTGAATGGCAGCAGCAGCCAGCGCAGCCAACCCTTGCGCCGCACGCCCTGGATCGTCAACCAATCCATGTCGATCGCCAGTCCCGAAGCGGGTACGGCATGCGCTTCGAGGCCGCGGTGCGTACCGAGCCACACCACTTGCACGCGTTTCTCCAGGAGCCGGCGTGCGACGGCGAGCCCCGGGAAGACATGTCCACCGGTGCCACCCGCCATGATCAGCACGCAGCTCATCCAGCCCTCCCCCAGCCGCTGGCACGCGCCTCGCGGCCGATGAGCAATAACAGGCCCATGGCGATGCAGCTCACGATCATGCTTGATCCGCCATAACTCACGAACGGAAGCGTCAGCCCCTTGGTCGGCAACAGGCCCATGTTGACGCCCATGTTGATCATCGCCTGGCTGCCGAGCAGCAGGCCTAGCCCCTGCGCCAGCCGCGAACCGTAGATCTGGCCGGCGGCTTCCGCCTGACGCGCAATGGCGAAGGCGCGCGCGATGACGATGCCGAAAACCGCCATGACGCCCAGCACGGCAATAAGCCCGAGTTCCTCGCCCATCACCGCGAAAACGAAATCGGTATGTGCCGCCGGCAGGTAAAAGAGTTTCTGGACGCTGGCGCCCAAACCCACCCCGAACCACTCGCCGCGGCCGAAAGCGATCAGCGCTTGCACCAGCTGGAAACCGGTATTGTAAGGATCGGCCCAGGGGTCAAGGAAACTCGTTGCGCGCGCCATACGGTAAGGCGAGATGAAGGTAAGCAGCACCATGCTGCCGATACCGGCGCCGAGCACACACATGAAGTGCCAGAAGCGCACGCCGCCGAGGAACAGCATGGAAAACACCGTGATGGTGATCACCACAAATGAACCCATGTCCGGCTCCAGCAGCAGCAGCAAGCCGATCGCCGCAACCACGAGGCTCACCATCACGATTCCCTGGGTGAAGTTCTTCAGCGACTCCTGCTTGCGCACCAGATACCCGGCGACATACACCACCATGAAGAGTTTCATGAACTCCGACGGCTGCAGGTTGACAATACCGAGCCTGATCCAGCGCGAACTGCCATTGATGTGTACGCTGATGCCCGGCACCAGCACCACGCAGAGCGAGGCAATACCGAGAAGCAGCAGAAACGGTCCGGCCTTTTCCCACCAGCGGACGCGCGTATGCATCGTGAACGCCATGAACAGCACGCCCAGCACCGCGTAGGCGGCATGGCGTATCAAAAAATACACGCTGTTATGCATTTCGCGGTCGGCATAGGCTACCGACGCCGAGTACACCATGATCACACCGAGCGCGAGCAGCACAAACGTGCACCCGAGCAACCACGGATCCCACGCCGGGCGCGATCGGCCTGCGGCGCGCGTCGTTCCGGCCGTCATTACGGCGCTCATGTTGTTACCTCGCGTACAGCTTCGCGGAACACCTCGGCGCGATGTTCGTAGTTGCGGAACATGTCGAAACTCGCACAGGCCGGCGACAGCAGCACCACGTCGCCCGGTTGCGCGAGACCGGCGGCGAAGCGCACGGCCTCGTGCATGTCTTTGGCGCGGCGTGCGGTTACGACGTTGCCGAGGGCGGCCTCGATCAGCGGCGCATCGCGCCCGATCAACACCACGGCGCGCGCATGCTGCGCACACGCCGGCGTTAATTCGCTGAAATCCTGGCCTTTGCCGTCTCCGCCGGCGATGAGAATCACCGGCGCCGTCATGCCGTTGAGAGCCGCAACGGTGGCACCGACATTGGTGCCCTTCGAATCGTCATACCAGCGCACTCCGTCATGCTCGGCCACGAGTTCGGTGCGATGATGCAGCCCCTTGAATTCACGCACCGCGGCGCAAGCGTGTTCGGGAACAACCCCGGCGGCTTCGGCCAACGCCATCGCGGCCAATACGTTGGCCAGATTGTGCCGGCCGGCGAGCGGCACTTCGCGTGCGCTCATCAGCGGCTGCGTGCCGTGCACCAGCCAGGTCTCGCCCCGGATTTCATCAAGACCATAATCCTGTGCCTCCGACGGACGTCCCAGACTGAAATTGACCGTGCGCCGTCCCGACTGGCGCATGCGCATCACCCGGGAATCGTCGGCATTGAGCACCATGGTCCCGTTGCCGCGGAAGACACGCGCCTTGGCCTCGGCGTATTCGCCGATATCACGGTATCGGTCCATATGATCCGGCGTGATGTTGAGCACCGTCGCGGCGCGTGCGTTGAGACTGTGAGTGGTCTCGAGCTGGAAGCTCGACAGTTCCAACACGTACACGTCCGGTTCCCGATCGCCAAGCAGCGACAGTGCCGGCACGCCGATGTTGCCGCCCACGGCGGTCTGGAGCCCCGCACGCCGGCACATTTCGCCGGTAAGTGCCGTCACCGTGCTTTTACCGTTGGCGCCGGTAATAGCAATCACCGGTGCCGTAGCCTCACACGCAAAAAGCTCTATATCGCCGATGGCTTGCGCCCCAGCGCCGACGGCGCGGACAACGGCCGGTTCCTTGACCGACACGCCGGGACTCACCACGAGCAGTCCCGGATCGCTGAAGACCGCGGCAGGCAGTCCGCCGGTATGCGCCAGCACGCGCGGAAATTCGCGCCGCAGCTCATCCAGCTTGGGCGGCTGATCACGCGTATCCACTACAGTGACGTCATAGCCGCGCGCAACGAGGTGACGCACGCAGGTCATCCCCGTGAGCCCGAGGCCCACCACCAGCGCGCGTTTTGTCTCCGTCTTGGTCATCAGCACCGCACTCATGTTTAACGAATCTTCAATGTCGCCAACCCGATCAACACCAAGATCAGCGAGATGATCCAGAAGCGCACGATCACCCGAGGTTCGGGCCAGCCTTTCAGTTCGAAATGGTGATGCAGCGGCGCCATGCGAAAAATGCGTTTGCCCGTGAGTTTGAACGACGCCACCTGCAGCATTACCGACACCGTCTCCATCACGAACACACCGCCCATGATGAACAACACGATTTCCTGGCGCACCGACACGGCGATCGTGCCGAGCGCCGCGCCCAGCGCCAGCGCGCCGATGTCCCCCATGAATACCATCGCCGGATAGGTGTTAAACCAAAGAAACCCGAGCCCTGCGCCAACCATGGCGCCACAGATCACCAGCACCTCGCCCGCGCCAGCGATATAGGGAAAACCGAGATAGGCGGAAAATTTGATGTGGCCCATGACGTAGGCGAAGATACCGAGCGCTCCCGCCACCATGACCGTAGGCATGATTGCCAGACCGTCGAGACCGTCGGTGAGGTTCACAGCATTGCTGGAACCTACGATCACGAAGTACGCGAGCAGGATGTACATCGGACCCAGGTCGATCATGATGTTCTTGAACACCGGCACGATGAGCGTGGTCTCAGCCGAGCTCTTGGCGGTGTAGTAAAGAAACAGCGCCGTGCCCAAGCCGGCAACCGTCTGCCAGAAAAACTTGGCCTTCGCGCCAATTCCACGCGGATCCTTGTTGATGATTTTCTTGTAATCATCCACCCAGCCGATGGCACCGAAGGCCGCGGTGGTGAACAGCACCGCCAACACGAACCGGTTGGAAAGATCTGCCCACAGCAGCGTGGCGATGAATACGGCGATGAGAATCATCGCTCCACCCATGGTCGGCGTGCCGGCCTTGGACAGGTGACTCTGCGGCCCGTCCTTGCGCACCGTCTGACCGAGCTGGCGAACCCCAAGGCGGCGGATCACCGCCGGGCCGATCCAGAAACTGATCGCGAGCGCCGTCAACACGCCGAGAATTCCGCGCAGCGTGAGATAGCGAAACACGTTGAAGAACGAAAGTTCGTGCGCGAGCCGCTCGAAGAGATAGAACAACACTTAGCGATTCCTCCCGTTCTCGACCGGGGCGGGCAACGGTTTCGTGATGCCGGCGACGATCTGCTCCATGCGCATGACGCGCGAGCCCTTGACGAGTACCGTCATTTCCGCGTGCAGGCAATCCTGCAGCGCCTCGATCAGCGCCGCATGCGATTCGAAATGACGCGCGCCTTTGCCAAAGGCGCCCACGGCAATGCGGCTCAGTTCGCCGATGGCGAACAACCGTTGGACGCCGATGCGGCTGGCTAGTTCGCCGACGCGAAAATGGATGTCGGCGGCGGCCGGCCCGAGTTCGCCCATATCGCCCAGGACCAGAACGCGCTCGCCGGAGAATTCCCGCAACACCTGCAGTCCCGCCGCGACCGAAGCGGGATTGGCGTTGTATGTGTCATCGATGATGCGCGCCCCGCTGATGCCGGGTTTCACCTCGAGGCGACCGGAGACGGTTTTCAGTTTCTCGAGTCCGGTTTTCACGTGCTCGAGCGAAGCGCCGGCGGCGATCGCCGCGCCGGTGGCTGCCAGTGTGTTCATGACGTTATGTGCACCAAAAAGTGGTACGCGCATGTCGATGTCTCCATGGGTGGTGGTTTTGATATGGATAGCGCTGCCCGTGTCGGTGTGCCGGTACTCCGCGCTCACGTCTGCCGGGCGATCAAGTCCGAAAGTCAGGCACCGGCGCGATCCGGCCAGCCCCTTCCACAACAAAAAATATGCATCGTCGGCGTTGAGCACCGCGGTGCCGTCGGCAGAGAGGCCCGTGAAAATCTCACCCTTGGCGCGCGCCACGTCCCCGACTGTGCCCACGCCAGCGAGATGCGCCTCGCCGGCGTTATTGATCAGCGCAATCGTCGGGCGGGTCAGGCGTGAAAGGTATTCGATCTCGCCGGCATGGTTCATGCCCATCTCAATCACGGCGTAACGATGCTCCGCGCGCAGGCGCGTCAGCGTCAGCGGCACACCGATGTCATTGTTGAGATTGCCGCGCGTGACACAACCGGGGCCGGTTTCGCCAAGGATCGCGCCGATCATTTCCTTGACCGTGGTCTTGCCGTTGCTGCCGGTCACGGCGATCACGGGAATCTGCTTGAACTGACCGCGCCAGAACGCGCTGAGACTACCGAGCGCCAGCCGCGTATCCGGCACGCGCACATAGGGCAGCAGCGTGTCCATGTCGTGTGCGAGCAGCGCACCCGCCGCGCCCGCATTGATGGCCTCGGCCAGGAAACTGTGTCCGTCGAAGTGCTCGCCCTTGATCGCAACATACAAATCGCCACGCGCGAGCGTGCGTGTGTCATGACTCACGCCCGTGAACACCACGTCCTGTCCGCTCAGTGGAGCATCCAGAACGTCGGCCAGAATCGATAGCGACATCACGCCTCCGCCTCCGAAAGTGTGTCGTCACACCTAACTGCCCGTTGTCTGCGTCTGGCGGCATTCGCGGTCAGTCGCATCCCCACTACGTGGGGGGCGCCGCGGAGCGTTGCCCGAGGGACCCGCGATGCGGGATCGGGCAGCGGAGCGGACGCCAACGACCGCACTCGGGGCGCCTGTATCCTGTACAGCGGTCGCATCTCCAGAAGAACCTCTGCTCTGCGATGTGCGGTCGTCTGCTCCCTGCTCATGCCGCCCTCCCCAACAATTCGCGCACCGCGTCGCGGTCGCTGTATGGCAGGCGGGTATCGCCCACCTGCTGGTAATCCTCGTGTCCCTTGCCAGCGATGAGCACGATGTCGCCTTCACCCGCGTGACCGATAGCCTCGGCAATTGCCGCTTTGCGCTCGCGAATGACCTTGGGAGAAGCGTTCATGCCGCGGAGAATATCGGCAATGATGGCGTCACCTGATTCGTGCCGCGGATTGTCATCGGTCAGCACCACGCTGTCCGCGAGCCGCTCGGCGATCTCGCCCATCACTGGGCGCTTACCGCGGTCGCGGTCTCCACCGCAGCCGAAGACGCACCAGAGCTTGCCGCGCGCGTGCTCACGCAGAGCAAGCAGGACTTTTTCCAAGGCGTCGGGCGTGTGCGCATAGTCCACCACCACCAGCGGCAGACCGCGCGCGCCGCCGAAA
>NZ_JBAVEJ010000112.1:0-4194 GCF_049587675.1 Sulfuricaulis sp.
GATTAAACTTTAATCCCTCCGTCCCCTTTTACGATCACGTTTGTCTAAGTCCTAACTTAAATTTGACCGCCGAATGCCGTGATCACTTCACGTAGTGCATAAAATTCGCGTACGACGATTCTGCCACCTTGAACCACTGGTCGCTGGCGGCGGCGAATTTTTTCCAATCGGTGTAGATGCGCCGGAACACGGCGTTCTTGCGCGCCTCTTCTTCGTACATCTCGAACGACAGCTTGCGCGCCGCCAGCATGACGTCCTTGGGGAAGGCGTGCAGCTGCACGCCCTGCCTGAGCAGGCGCTGCAAGGCCGGCGGGTTCTTGGCGTCGTACTCGGCGAGCATGTACACGTTCGCTTCGGCCGCGGCGGCCTCGAATGCCGCCTGATAGGCCGGCGGCAGCTCCTGCCACTTTTTGAGATTCACGTAAAAGGAAATCTGCGGTCCGGGCTCCCACCAGCCGGGGTAGTAATAGTGCTTCGCGACCTTGTGGAAACCGAGCTTCTCGTCGTCGTAGGGCCCGACCCATTCGGTCGCGTCGAGCGCGCCGCTTTCGAGTGCCGGGTAGATGTCGCCACCGGCGAGCGTCTGCGGTACCACACCGAGCTTGGCCATGATCTGGCCGCCGATGCCGGGAATGCGCATCTTGAGCCCCTTCAGGTCGGCGATGGATTTGATCTCGTGGCGAAACCAGCCGCCCATCTGCACCCCGGTGTTGCCGCCGGGGAACATCACCACGCCATGTTCCTTATAGAGGTCGCGCATCAGCTCGCGCCCACCGCCGGCGTACATCCAGGCGATCTGCTGGCGCGCGTTCAGGCCGAACGGCACCGCGGTCTCGAAGGCGAAGGCCATGTTCTTGCCGACGTAGTAGTAGCCGGAGGTCTGGCCGCACTCGACCGTGCCCTGCCCGACGGCGTCCATGACCTGCAGGCCCGGAACGATCTCGCCGCCGGCGAACACGCGGATCTGGAATTTCCCGCCGGTGACTTCGCCGACGCGGCGCGCGAGGCGCTCGGCCGCGCCGTAGATGGCGTCCACGCTCTTGGGGAAACTCGAAGCGAGGCGCCAGCGAATCGTGGGCGCCTCGTCGGCGTACACGGCGCTGGCAACACCCATGAGCCCGAGTCCGGCGCTCTTGAGGACATCGCGTCGTTTCATGTTTGTTTTCCTTGGTGGTTCAAACGCACGGGGCATTGTGCCGCAAGCATCGCGAACGCGACAACGACATGTCGCGCCGGACGGCGGAACGGACAACGGCTGAAGCGGGGTAATTAACGACTCTTGCGTGCGACCACCAGATTGCGGCCGCCCTTCTTGGCGTCGTACAGAGCCTTGTCGGCATGGGACATCAACTGTTCGAGATCTTCGCCCGGCTTGAACTGGGTCACGCCGACGCTGACCGTCACGCGCGCTTTCTTGGCGCCTTGATCGAAAATCTTTTTGCTGACCGAGGCGCGGATACGCTCGACGATCTTGCTGCCCTGGGCGAGATTGGTGTGCGGCAGCATGATGAGAAATTCCTCGCCGCCGTAGCGGCCGACCTTGTCGGGCATGCGCAGCGCGTCGGAAAGAATCGCCGCGACGCTCTTGAGCACGCGATCGCCGGTGTCGTGACCGTAGGTGTCGTTGATTTCCTTGAAGTGATCGATATCCACCATCGCGACGGTGAGTGGCGTGCGATAGCGCTCGGCCTGAGCCATGGCGTCAAGCAATCCGACCGTAATCCCGCGGCGATTCATGATGGCGGTGAGCGGGTCGGTGATGGCGATACGGCCCATTTCCTCGGCGTGGTGCTCGGCCTTCAGGCGCTTCTCATACTCCTGCTTGATCGGGCTCAACACCAGCCAGTAGATCGGCGGGGCAATGACCAGCGACAGAATCGCGGCATCCAGGATAGTGAACAGCAGCGACTCTTGGTGTGCGTGCCCGAAGAAGAGCATGGACTGCATGATCACGAGCTCAACGAAGAAAGCGATGACCACGATGGCCACCACGGCCCTGGCCGCTGAAAGCGCCTCGCTCCTAGTATCCTTCAAAGCACGATCCCCATTGATTCTTGCGCGCCCGGGTTTCCCTGTTTTCCGGTTCTAATTCTTTCCCTAACTATAGTCCATCTGCTGGAGATGCAAGGGCGGCACAATGTCACAGGGCCTGCAGGTTGGCATAGCCGATGACCAGCCATTTGGTGCCGGCGGCCTCGAAGTTCACCTGCACCCGGGCGTGCGATCCCTGGCCCTCGTAGCGCAGCACTACCCCGTCGCCGAAGGTCCCGTGGCGTACCCGGCTGCCCAGGCGCATGCCGTCCGGCGGAGGCTCCTGTGCCGGCAGGCCGGTCGCGAACCGGGGGGAGGGGTGGCTCGCCACCGCCGGCTTGGCGCGGATTTCCTGAATCAAATCCTCAGGAATTTCACCCAGAAAACGCGACGGGCTGGTGTAATGCTCGTTCCCGTGCAGTCGCCGCAGCTCAGCCTGGGTCAATACCAGTTGCTTACGCGCCCGGGTCATGCCGACGTAACAGAGCCGTCTTTCCTCCTCGAGCCGGGTGGGGTCTTCCAGCGAGTGCTGGTGCGGAAACAGGCCTTCTTCCAGGCCGGTCAGGAATACCAGCGGGAATTCCAGTCCCTTGGCCGAATGCAGGCTCATAAGCTGCACGCAGTCCTCCCAGGCCTCAGCCTGGCCCTCGCCGGCCTCCAGCGCCGCATGCGCCAGAAACGAGGACAGCGGATCGAGGCCCTCGGCCTCGTCGTGCTCGTAGCCGCGCGCGGCGTTGATGAGTTCCTCCAGGTTTTCCACGCGCGATTCGGCTTTCTCGCCCTTTTCCTTCTTGTAGTGCTCGATCAGCCCGCTGCCTGCCAGCATATGCTCCACCACCTCACCGAGCGTGAGTCCCGCGGTTTCGCGCGCCAGGCGCTCAATCAGTTGCAGAAAAACATTCAACGCCTCGCGCGCCCGCGCCGGCAGTTCGGGCGCGGCGATCAGTTTCAGTGCCGCCTCCCACAGGGAAATTTTTTCAGTCTTGGCGCGCTCGCGCATGGCGTCCACGGTCTTGGCGCCGATGCCGCGCGTGGGCAAGTTCACGACGCGCTCGAACGAGGGATCGTCGTGTCGGCTGGCCATGAGCCGCAGGTAGGCCAGCGCGTCCTTGATCTCGGCACGCTCGAAGAAGCGCAGACCGCCGTACACACGGTAGGGAATGCCCTCGTTGATCAGGCGCTCTTCGAACAGGCGCGACTGGGCGTTCGAACGGTACAGCACCGCGCACTCGGCGCGCGCATGGCCGTGCGCCACCCAGTCCTGAATCCGGTCGATCACAAAGCGCGCTTCGTCGAAATCGGTGTAGCCGGTGTAGAACTGAATCGGTTCACCGACCTCGCCCGCGGTCCACAGGTTCTTGCCGAGGCGTCCGGTGTTGTGTCCGATCACGGCATTGGCGGCCTTGAGGATGGTGCCGGTGGAACGGTAGTTCTGCTCGAGACGAATGACGCGCGTGCCGGGAAAATCGTTATCAAATTTTAAAATATTTTCCACCTTCGCGCCGCGCCAGCCGTAGATGGACTGATCGTCGTCGCCGACCACAAACAGGTTGCGCTCGGGCCCGACGAACAGCCGCAGCCAGGCGTATTGAATCCGGTTCGTGTCCTGGAACTCATCGACCAGCACATGGCGGAAGCGCGCCTGGTAATGGGCGCGCATGGTTTCGTTGTCGCGCAGCATTTCGTAAACCCGCAGCAACAGTTCGGCGAAGTCCACCAGCCCGGAGCGCTGACAGGTTTCCTCGTAGGCCGCGTAAACCCGGCGCAGCTCGCGCTGGGTCGGATCGTTCGACTCGCCGATGTCCTTGGGCCGCCGGCCTTCTTCCTTGTGTCCGTTGATGAACCACATCGCCTGCTTCGGCGGCCAGTAGGCCTCGTCCATGTTCAAGCCCTTCATCAGCCGCCGGATGACTCTAAGTTGGTCCTCACTATCAAGAATCTGAAATGCCTGTGGCAGATTTGCCTCACGCCAGTGGGTACGCAGCAATCGATGCGACAGCCCGTGAAACGTGCCGACCCACATGCCCCCCACCGGCACCTGCAACATGGATTCGATGCGCCCGCGCATCTCGTGGGCGGCCTTGTTGGTGAAGGTTACCGCCAGAATCGAATGCGGCGAGACGCCCTCGACGCCCACAAGCCAGGCGACGCGGTGGGTAAGCA
>NZ_JBAVEJ010000113.1:0-41076 GCF_049587675.1 Sulfuricaulis sp.
CGACGAAGCAAGCTTTCAATCGCGCAGTTTGTATCCGGTCTTGAGCATCAGCAGCGTGACTCCCGAAACGGCCACCAGCGAAATCCCCACCACCAGCAGGCTCAGCCACGGAGAGATATCGGACACGCCGAAAAAGCCGTAGCGGAAGCCGTCGATCATGTAGAAAAACGGGTTGAAGTGCGACAGCTTCTGCCAGAAACCCGGCAGCGAATGGATGGAATAAAAAACGCCGGAGAGGAATGACAAGGGCAGGATGATGAAATTCTGGAATCCGGCGAGCTGGTCGAACTTCACCGCCCAGATGCCGGCGATCACGCCGGTCGCACCCAGCACCGCGCTGCTCAGGAACGCAAACAGCAGGATGAATCCCAGGTGCTGCACGGGCAAGGGAGTAAACAGCGCTCCCGCCAGGTACACGCCCAGCCCCACGAGCACGCCGCGCACCGCGGCGGCGAGCATAAACGCCAGGAAGAATTCCAGGTGTGACAGCGGCGTGAGCAGGATGAAGATCAGGTTGCCGGTCACCTTGGACTGAATCAGGCTCGAGGAGCTGTTGGCGAAGGAGTTCTGTATCACCGACATCATGACGAGGCCGGGGATCAGGAACGCGGTGTAGCTCACCCCCGGAAATACCTGCAACCGGCCTTCGAACACGTGACCGAAAACCAGCAGGTAAAGCAAGGCCGTGATGATCGGCGCGATCAGGGTTTGCAGCAGCACCTTGCCGAAGCGCAGGATCTCCTTGTAGAACAGAGTATACAGGCCGGCCGGATTCACGCGCTGCCCCCGTGCGTCAACTCGACGAACACGTCCTCGAGATCCGCCCCTTCCATGTTGAGATCGGTGATCACCGCGCCGCGTGCGCGCAAGGCGTCCAGAACCGCCATGACCGAATCGGTATGCTTGTCGAGTTGCAGTTCGATCTGGTTGCCTTCCTGCCGGCGCAGCTTCGGCGCCAGGGATTCGGGCAGGGGGCCCAGCGGCTCCGCCGTGGTGATGCAGACACGCCGGGTGTGGCCTATACCGCGCGCCATCAGCGCTTGCTTGGTATCGAGCGCCACGATCTCACCGCGATTCAGGATCGCGATGCGCTCGCACAGCGCCTCGGCCTCCTCGAGATAATGCGTGGTGAGCACGATGGTGTGGCCCTCGCGGTGCAACCGGCGGATGAAGGTCCACAGCTGTTTGCGCAGTTCGACGTCCACCCCCGCCGTCGGCTCGTCCAGCACCACCACGTCGGGCTTGTGCACCAGCGCCTGGGCAATCATGACGCGCCGCTTCATGCCGCCCGAAAGCGCGCGCATGTTGGCGTCGGCCTTTCCGGTCAGCATCAGCGCCTGCATCAGTTCATCGATCCAGGCGTCATTATCGCGCAGCCCGAAATAGCCGGACTGGATACGCAGCACCTCGTGCACGTTGAAAAAAGGATCGAACGTCAGTTCCTGCGGCACCACGCCGATGAGCCGCCGGGTCTGGCGGTAAGCCGTCACCACGTCATGACCGAGGACGGTCACACTGCCGGCGTTAAATCGGGTCAACCCGGCGACGATGCTGATCAACGTGGATTTGCCAGCACCGTTCGGGCCGAGCAGGCCGAAGAACTCGCCGCGCTCGATCGTCAGGTCGATGTTCTTGAGGGCGTGGACCCGAGGGTAATGCTTATGCAGCCCTGTGATGGAGATCGCCGACACGGCTGTCGCTCAGATAAATGATGGAACCACGGATTAACAAGGATGGACGCTGATCAGGAAATGACTTGAGATTATCCGTGTTTATGCTCGCGCCATCCCTGGCGCTCGCCCTCGCTTACGCTCGGGCCAGCGTCGCTGCGCTCCGCTGTCCAATTTTTGCTCACGGCAAAATTGTCTGCGTTCATCTGCGGTTTCACGAGTCTTATGCCAGGCCGAAAACCTGAGTGAGGCCGTTGACGTGGATGAGATCACGCATCTGATCCGGCATATTGGTAAAGACGATCTCGCGCTGGGCGGAACGCGAGAGTTGCAGCCATTCGATTAAAAGCGCCAGCCCGGCGCTGTCGGCGAGCGTCACGCCATGCATATCAATCGTGACCTTGTCGGTGCCGCCATGTAGCCATTTATCGGTCTGCGCGAGAAACTGCGGCACCGACTGGAAGGTCAGCTGTCCGGTCACCTCGAACACGCCATTGTCGCGGGTGGTAATACCGTTCCCGGGACGTTCTGTATGATTGAGTTCACTCATGGAAATCGAATCCTAGGCTGCCAGTTCCGATAATGCGTTTAACATTCCACAGGGTCAGAACCATAATCAGAACGTCCCTCGCTCACTTCGTTCCGCCCGCCTTGGTGCCGTTGGAAGCGGTTTTTCCCTCGGCGGCCGCCTTGTTGTCCTGCGCCAGGCTGGCGATCAGCACATCGAGTCCCTCGCGCTGCACCCGCTCCGAGTAGGCGGACTGGTAAGTCGTGACCAAGCTCGCGCCTTCTATGGTCACGTCATACACCTTCCAGCCGGCGTCGGTGTGGTAGAAGCCGTAGTTGATGGCGATGGGCGGGCCCCCGTCAGTGCGGCGGACCTCGGATTTGACCGTCGCAGTGCGGTCACCGGGGCTCAGCCTGAACGGGAGATAGACGATCTTTTCATCGTTATACTTGAGCAGGGCGGTGGCATAGGTGCGCACCAGCAACTCGCGGAACTCTCCGGTGAAATGCGCGCGCTGGTCCTCGCTCGCCTCCCGCCAGTAACGCCCGAGTACCGTGCGCGACATGGCGCGGAAATCGAAGTTCGGCAGCACATGTTCATCCACCATGGCGTATAGCTTCTTGTGATCCTTGTTGTACACGTCCTTGTTCGACTTGAGCAGCACGACGATCTTGTCCGTCACCTCGCGCGCCAGCTGATCCGGCATGAGTTCGGCCGCCAGCACGGACAGGGCGAAAAACATAGACAGCAAGGAAGAGGCGAATTTTTTCATTGACGTCTCCTTAATATTCGCAGCGGCATGCTACTTGGCCGGTGCGCTCTCGCCAGCTTTGTTGAAGATCACCTGCCCGACCAGTTTCTCCAGTACCAGCGCCGATTGCGTGCGCAGGAAGCTGTCGCCGCTCTTGAGCGAGGCGTCGTCGCCGCCCGGCTCGATGCCGACGTACTGATCGCCCAGCAGACCCGAGGTCAGAATACTCGCGCTGCTGTCCTTAGGAATGTTCTGGTAGCGGCCATCGATGTCCATCGTGACCAGCGCCTGATATTTTTTGTTGTCGAACGCGATCGCCGACACACGCCCGATGCGCACGCCGGCCATGGTCACCGCCGCCTTGACCTTGAGACCGCCGATATTATCGAATCGCCCCGTGACCTTGTAGCTGTTCATGACGTCCGCCGAGGTGAGGTTACCGACCTTGAACGCAAGCATGGCCAGCGCCAGGATGCCCGCGGCCACGAACAGGCCGACCCACAATTCCAGACTCTTCCGGTTGATCATGTCAGACCTCTCCCAAGGTCAAAGCAGTGAGGATGAAATCCAGGCCCAGCACGGCCAGCGAAGAATATACCACCGTCCGGTTGGTGGCGCTCGCCACGCCCTCCGAGGTCGGCACCGCGTCATAGCCCTCGAATACCGATATCCAGCTAACCACAACGCCGAACACGACGCTCTTGATGACACCGTTCATGATATCGTCGCGGAAATCCACGCCATTCTGCATCTGCGACCAGAAGGCGCCGGTATCCACCCCCAGTAGCCCGACGCCCACCAAGTGTCCGCCCATCACGCCGATCGCGGAAAACAGCGCCGTCAGCAGCGGCAAGGCAATCACGCCCCCGAGAAATCGCGGTGCAATCACGCGCGTGATCGGATTGACCGCCATCATTTCCATGCCGGCGAGCTGTTCCGTGGCCTTCATGAGACCGATCTCCGCGGTCAGCGCCGACCCGGCGCGGCCGGCGAACAGCAGCGCCGTCACCACCGGCCCGAGTTCGCGCACCAGCGACAAGGCCACCAGCAGGCCGAGCGAATTCGCCGAACCGAATTTGACGAGCGTGTTGTAGCCCTGAAGCCCGAGCACCATGCCGACGAACAGCCCCGACACCAGAATGATCAGCAGCGTCAGCACCCCCACGGCGTAGACCTGCTGCACGACGAGATAGAAACGCCGGACAAGCTCCCACGAACCAAGCAGCACTTCATACAGAAACATCGCGGCCCGTCCCAGGCGCTCGACGCTGTTGATCGTAATACGTCCTAATATGTTCAGCGTGTTCACGAGGCGATCTCAAAAATATTTGGACTTACCGGGTAACCATAGGAACGTTCCCGGAAGAGCCATAGGGCGGGGTTGTCGCCAGAACATTTTTGAGATCGCCTCACGTGGTGCCCCGCATCAGGTCCGTCACGTAGTCGTCGGCCGGATATTGATACGGCACCGGACCGTCCGGCAGGCCGTCCATGAACTGGCGTACATGTTCGGAACCGGATTTCTGCACTTCGGCCGGCGTGCCCTCGCCCATGATACGGCCGTCACCGACGAGATAAGCGTAATCGGAAATCATGCAGGTCTCGGCCACGTCGTGCGACACCACGATCGAAGTGATGCCGAGCGACTGGTTGAGCTCACGGATCAGTTTGGCGATCACGCCCTTGGAGATCGGATCGAGTCCGGTGAACGGCTCGTCGTACATGATCATCATGGGTTCGAAGGCGATCGCGCGCGCCAGCGCCACGCGCCGCGCCATCCCGCCCGATAGCTCTGAAGGCATCAGATCGCGCGCCCCGCGCAGGCCCACGGCCTCCAGTTTCATGAGCACGACCTTGCGCAGGATGGACTCCGGCAGTTTGGTGTGCTCACGGATGGGAAAGGCGACGTTTTCGAACACCGAAAGATCGGTCAACAGCGCACCGGTCTGGAACAACATGCCCATGCGCTTGCGCAGTTCAAAAAGTTCTTTGGTTCGGAGGTCCGGCACCGATTCGCCGTCCACGGTCAGCTTGCCGCTGCTCGGCTTGATGCGACCGCCGATGAGGTTCATCAGCGTGGTCTTGCCGCAACCGCTGCCGCCCATGATCGCGGTGACCTTGCCACGGCGGATGGGAAGCGTGATGCCCTTCAGGATCGGCCGGTCACCGTACGTAAAATGGATATCACGGATATCCACCAGGATGTCGCTTTCCGGCGCGTTATGACTGGGTTGGTTCAAACTTTTTCCTTGTTCGACGCATCGCGAGTCGGGGCCATTCTAACGTATACGGCCGGCATTGCCACAGGATGACAGGTGCCGCCAGCGTGTTATTTGACGGCGCGATTCTTGATAAGGTCCTCGACCACAGACGGATCGGCGAGCGTCGTGGTGTCGCCAAGGTTGGAAAGATCGTTCGCGGCAATCTTGCGTAGGATACGGCGCATGATTTTGCCGGAGCGCGTCTTGGGCAGGCTCGGGGCCCATTGAATCACGTCGGGCGAGGCGATCGCGCCGATCTCATTGCGCACCTGTGCCACCAGATCCTTGCGGAGTTCGTCCGAGGCTTGCACGCCGATCTTGAGCGTGACGTAACAGTAGATGCCCGTTCCCTTGATGTCGTGCGGGAATCCCACGACCGCGGCCTCGGCCACCGACTTGTGCAGCACCAGCGCGCTTTCGACCTCGGCGGTGCCGAGCCGATGACCGGAGACATTGAGCACGTCGTCGACACGGCCGGTGATCCAGTAGTAACCGTCCTTGTCGCGCCGCGCGCCGTCGCCGGTGAAGTACTTGCCCGGATAGGTCTTGAAATAGGTGTCCACGAAGCGCTGGTGATCGCCGTACACCGTGCGCATCTGTCCCGGCCACGGACGCAGGATTACGAGATTGCCGCTGCACTCGCCCTCGAGCACCTTGCCCTCGGGGTCCACGATCGCCGGCATCACCCCGAAGAACGGCCGCGTGGCCGAACCCGGCTTCAAGCGCGTCGCGCCCGGCAGCGGCGTGATGAGAATCCCGCCGGTTTCGGTCTGCCACCAGGTATCGACGATCGGCACGCGCGCGTCGCCCACGGTATGGTAATACCACTCCCAGGCCTCGGGGTTGATCGGCTCACCCACCGTGCCGAGCAGCTTCAGGGATTTTCTTGAAGTCTTCTTCACCGGCGCTTCGCCCTCGCGCATGAGCGCGCGGATCGCCGTCGGCGCGGTGTAGAAAATATTCACCTGGTGCTTGTCGATGACCTCCCAGAAGCGCGAGGCGGTGGGGTAGTTCGGCACGCCCTCGAACATGAGCGTGATCGCGCCGTTGGCCAGCGGACCATAGACTATATAAGAGTGGCCCGTCACCCAGCCGACGTCGGCGGTGCACCAGTAGATGTCGCCGTCGTGATAATCGAAGACGTACTTGTGGGTCATCGCGGCGAACAGCAGATAGCCGGCGGTGGTGTGCAGCACGCCCTTGGGCTTGCCGGTCGATCCGGAGGTATAAAGAATGAACAGCGGGTCCTCGGCGTCCATCTCTTCCGGCAGACAATCCGCCGAAGCCTTCGCCATCTGTTCGTGATACCACGCGTCGCGCTTCGCGTCCCAGGCGATCTGACCGCCGGTGCGTTTGACGACCAGCACGGTATGCACGTTCGGGCAATGCGTCAGCGCCTGATCGGTGTTGGCTTTCAACGGAATCTTCTTGCTGCCGCGCAGGCCTTCGTCGGCGGTGATCACCACGCGGCAGTCGGAATCGAGGATGCGGTCCTTGAGCGACTCCGGCGAAAAACCGCCGAACACGACCGAATGGACCGCGCCGATGCGCGCGCACGCGAGCATCGCCACCGAGGCTTCCGGAATCATGGGCATGTAGATGCAAACGCGGTCGCCCTTTTTCACGCCGCGGTCTTTCAGAACATTCGCGAACTTGCATACCTCGGCATGCAACTCACGATAGGTTATTTTCCTGTCAACCTTGGGATCGTCGCTTTCCCAGATGATCGCCGTCTGGTTGCCGCGTTTCTCGAGATGGCGGTCGAGGCAGTTATAACTCGCGTTGAGCTTCGCGCCCTCGAACCAGCGGATATGCAGGTTTCTGGCGTCATAGCTCCAGTCCGATATTTTCGTCCATGGTTTTGACCACGTGACAAACGTCCTGGCCTGTTCGGCCCAGAAACCGTCCGGGTCCTTGACCGAGCGCTGGTACATATCCTTGTATTGGCTGTCGTCCGCCCAGGCGCGCCTGGCGACCTCGGCGGGAACGTTATAAATCTTCTCTTCGGACATGCGTCAATCCTCCTGGTGTACCCCGATAAAAACGATTTTGCAGTATCTGGCGTCCACGCCTCAAGCCGGAATTATCGCGGCTTGCCGCCGTCGGCCGAAACCCCCAGAATGGCCGGGATTATTGCGGCGGCATGAAACCATTTGAACCATTTCGAAGGAAAATCCAGCACGTGGCCTCGGGTCTAATCACGTTATACCGCCGCAATAATCGAAAATCTTATGATTTTTCGTTATTGATCCGGCACGATCTTCTCATCATAAACGCCGTGCGACAACGACGCGGCGTATCTCCGTTCAAACAATCGTGCCAGGTCAATAACGGGAGTCTCCCATGAATCTGGAAGCATGGCGCCACCGTCTGCGTGCGCGGCTGTATGAATTTCTCCGGCGGCCGGACCAGGCCATCGCCGCATACCGGACGGCGCTCGCGCTCGATCCGGCGTCCGCCCAGGCCACCCGGGCACTCGCCTTCCTGCTGACGTCAGACGGGCATTATGCCGAGGCCGAGCGGCATTTCCAGGCGGCCGTGCGTCTGGAACCGCAACGTGCCGCGACTTGGTTCAATCTCGGCTTCATGTACGACAAACAGCACCAGCCGGCCAAGGCCATCGAGGCCTTCCACGAGGCGCTGCGGATCAATCCCGGCCTCGACCGCGCGTGGTACGGCATGGGCCTGTGCCAGACCGCGCTCGGACAGCATGAAGCCGCCGTGAAATCCTTCGAGCAGGCGGGTCAGCTGCAGCCGATGAATCCGCACGCCTGGTACCACCTGGGACTGGCGCAGCACGCGCTGCACCGTCCGGACAAGGTCAAGGAGGCGATCGAATATCTGCACCGCTTCGATCCCAAAATGACCCGGCAACTGATTCACGACACCGGCCGCTCCGACCTCGCCCATCTCGTGGCCGATTTGAGAAACGTGGGACGTTCTGATTAATTATGGTTTTCGCCCCAATATAAAACGCATTATCGGAATCAGAGACTTAAAGTTCCATGTTCACGGGTAATTTGAATTATTCAGAACATCCCTAGCCCGCGAGCCTGCGCGCTTCCAGCACCAGCTGGATCTTGAGCATCGTCAACGCCAGCCACAGTCCGGCCACGAGAAAAAATGCCGCGATGCCGACGTGCCGGTCCGGCACGAAGCGCGGCGTGATGAAACGCACCGCGCGCATTATCGGAGACGTAACCGTCCTCAGTACCTTGTAAAAAAGATTCTGCTCGCGATTGGCGCCGGCCAGCACGAATAGTATCCCCTGGCCGAGCAACGCCAGACCCGCGATCTCCGTCAGGGCCTTGAGAATGATGACGATGTTAAGCATGACCGCCTGTTCCGCAACGATTCACGTCTGAACAAAAGGCCCGCTCGCGCGGGCCTTTTGCATCTGCCGGATGTGCCGGCTCAGGTTGCCCGCGAATCGATATCGCCCCTGAGCTGCGGATACCGTACGTGCTCGATGAGCTCCTGCGTTTTCTTGTCCGGCGCCGGGGTCAGCAGGCTCACGATGATGACCACCGCAAACCCGAGCGGCACGCCGAAGATGCCAGCCGAGATCGGGCTGATGCCGAACCAGGTGTGATCGGCGATCGCGCCAGTCACGCCGAACAGCCCGCGGAGCCACGGCTGGGTCGTCGCCATGTAGTAGAAGGTGATGCCCAGACCCGCGGCCATGCCGAGGATCGCGCCCCAGGAACTCGCCCGCTTCCAGAAAATGCCGAGCACCAGTGACGGGAAGAACGCCGCCGCCGCGAACGAGAACGCCGCCGACACCAGGAACAGGATGTCCGCCGGTTTCTGCGACGCGACCGTCGCGGCAATGGCCGCCACCACCAGCAGCAGTATCTTGGCGATGGTGAGACGGCGCTTGGTCGACGCATGCGGGTCGATCATCTTGTAGTACACGTCGTGCGACAGCGCGTTGGCGATGGTGAGCAACAGACCGTCCGCGGTCGAGAGTGCCGCCGCCAAGCCGCCGGCCGCCACCAGGCCCGAGACCACGTACGGCAGCCCCGCGATTTCGGGTGTCGCCAGCACGATGATGTCCTGGCCCAACACGATCTCGGCGAGCTGCACGATGCCGTCACCGTTCAAGTCCTTGATCGACACCAGTGTCGGATCCACCGCCGCCCACGACGCCACCCATCGTGGCAAGTCGGCGAAATTCGAGCCGACGAGGTGCGCGTACACGTCGAACTTCACCAATACCGCCAGCGACGGCGCGGTGAAATACAGCAGGAAGATGAAGAATAGCGACCATCCGACCGACTGGCGCGCCTCCTTAACCGAGGGCGTGGTGTAGTAGCGCATGAGAATGTGCGGCAGCGCCGCGGTACCGACCATGAGACAGAAGACCAGCGCGAGGAAGTTGAGACGCGCAGTGTTGCGCGCGGCGTCATCCTTGCCCACGAAGGCTTCGGCATGCGGGCGCGGAGGTACGGCGCGCGCCGCGAGACCTTTATCCTTGGTCCATTGCGCTTTGGCCGCATCCACGTCTTTCGGGAACGCGGTCAGCGACTTCTCGGCGGCGGCGACCTGATCCGGAGCCGCATTCGCGGCCTTGAGATCGGCCAACTTCTTTTCCGCGGCGACCTTGTCCGCGGCGTAAGCCGCCGCCGGGTCTTTCAGCTTCGCCTCGGCGTCCGTGGCCTTGGCCTTCAGGATATTCCGAACCTCGATTTCCTTGGGATTGCTTGTGATCTCCTTTTCGCGCTCGGTTACCTTCTCCAGCGCGTAGCCGTAGGAAAGCTGCGGGATCGGGAAATGGGTGATCTGCACCGACAGCCACACCACCGGCAGCAGGTAGGCGATGATCAGGATGACGTACTGCGCCACCTGCGTCCACGTCACTGCGCGCATGCCCCCGAGCATCGAACACACGAGAATGCCTCCGAGGCCGACGAACACACCGATGTTGAACGGAATCCCTGTAAACCGCGAGGTGATAATGCCGACACCGTAGATCTGCGCCACCACATAGGTGAAGGAGCACAGGACTGCGGCAAATACACCGATGCTGCGCGCCGTGTGGCCGCCATAGCGCTCGCCGAGGAAGTCCGGAATCGTGAACTGGCCGAACTTGCGCAGATACGGCGCCAGGAACAGCGCCACCAGCACGTAACCGCCGGTCCAGCCCATGATGAAGGCCAGACCGTCATAGCCCTGGATGTAAAGGCCGCCGGCCATGCCGATGAACGACGCCGCCGACATCCAGTCGGCACCCGTCGCCATGCCATTGAAGAACGCCGGCACCCGCCGGCCTGCGACGTAGTACTCGGCCACGTCCGCCGTGCGGCTCATGATGCCGATAATGGCGTACAGACCAATGGTAGCGAACAGGAAGGAATAGCCGATCCAGCGGTTGGGCAGGCCCATCTGTTCGGCGATCGCCAGCAGGATAACGAAGGCGATGAAGCCGCCGGCGTAGACGCTGTAATATTTTTTGAGCGACTGGGTGAATTGCGCTTGGGTTTGCGTAGCCATTAGCCTTCTCCTTCCGCGACGTCATACTCTATGTCGAGTTTGTTCATGCGAATGGCGTAATAGAAAATCATGATCACATAAATGATCAACGACCCTTGCGCCCCCATGTAAAAACCGAAAGGGAAACCGAAGATAACCAACTCGTTGAGCTCACGCGCATACCAGCCCACGACGTAGGTGACCACAAACCAGATCACCAGCAATATCGTCGTCATTCTCATATTTCTTCGCCAATACTCCTTGTGTCGTTCAGTCAGCTGCATGGTCATCCTCCTGGTTGTTTGCAATAAACTTTTTGACAGGACGTTCGTGCATGACACCTTACGCCCCCCCTGCCCCGCCCCCGGGGACAAGCCTTGCCTGTTGCTCGCACGCCGCGTGCAGCGCGCTGACGGTGGTCAGACTACGTTGCTGGGCACGCGCGAGCAAGACTAAAAAGATTTCGCCTGTCGCAAACGCATCGTCCAACGCGCGATGACGCGCGTGGGCGCGCAGGCCAAAATAGCCAAGCCAGTCATCGAGGCCCGCCTGTCTCAGGCGCGCCTCGGGAAACAGCGCCGGACACAAATGCGCCAGGTCGAGCCACGGATTGATCAGGCGCACCCCGAGCGATTCGCGCAGGGCCCGGTCGAGCATCGTTTGATCGAAGCTGGCGTGAAACGCCACGAGCGGATGCCTGCCGGCGAACTCGAGAAACCCCAGCAGCGATTCCTCCGGGGCCTCGCCCGCAGCCTGGGCCTGCGGGCCGATGCCGTGGATCAGGATATTGGCGCGTGCGTTGGCTTCGTCGCGCTGCAGGATGGTCGCGTAGCTCTCGCCCGCGCGCAGGCGCATCGCCTCCACGGCGCAGGCGCCGATGGAAAGCAGCCGGTCCTTGCGCATGTCGAGCCCCGAGGTCTCGACGTCCACCACAATGAATCGCGCCTGCGTCAACGCAATCCTTTCGCTGACGACCGGCTGCTCGCGCCACGCGCGGGCGCGCTCCGCCAGTCCGGGCGGGAGTTCTATCTGGGGGCGGAACAGGCGCGCGAGCCAACTCATAGCTGATAATCCAGTAACAAACGTGTCTGCAGCTTGCGCGCCTGACGGAAGGTTTCCTTGAGGATACGCCGGTCAAGTTCGTTCAGGCTTTCCGGATCGACGTGATTGTCGAGCGACTGGCCCAGACGTTGCTGGTTCTGGTGCGCGCGCATGCGCAGCAATTGAATGAAGGCATACGCGTCGCACCAGGCGCCGGCCTCTTCCTCTTGCAGCACACCGCGCTTGGCGGCAGCGCGGATACGGGCCAGGGTTCCGGTTTCGGCGATACCGTGAGCGAGCGCCAGCAGGCGCGCCCCGTCCACGAAGGGCGTGGCACCGTTCATCTTGAGATCGATCATGTCGGGATGTTCACCGCCGCTCGCCACGACAAAATCGCGCACCACGCCGAGCGGCGGACGGTTGCGCAGGGCGTTCTCCGCCATCTGGCGCAGGAACGTGACGTTCGTGGACACGCGCGCGAGAACCCAGCCCTGCAGTTCTTCCGCCGGGCCGCGCTCGCCGTAGATCGTGCGGAAATCGAAAAAGATGCTGGCATTCAGCAGGTGTTCCGGCGTGCCGTGCTCGATCCAGTCCTGGAACCTGGCTTTCCATTCCTCCAAGCTCAGGCAGCATTCCGGATTCCCGGCCATGATGTTGCCCTTGCACAGTGGGTAACCGCAGGTATCGAGGGCTTGATTTATCTTTTGCGCCAGCGGCAGCAACTCCGCGCGCACCGCGTCGGTGCTTTTTCCCTCCGGGGAAACGAAGAGAATGCCGTTGTCCTGATCGGTCTTAAGCGTTTGTTCCTGTCGTCCCTCGCTGCCGAAGGAAAGCCAGGTGAACGGCACCGACGGTGCGCCGGCCTCAGCGAGACACAAGCCGATGACGCGCCGCGTGATGTGGTCGTTGAACAGCGTGATGATCTGCATCAGCTGCGCCACCGACGCACCCTGCACCAGCATCTGGTCGACGACGCGATGGATGTCCTTCCCCAGCCGTACCAGTGTCGCGACGTCCGGCGCATGCGCGATGGAGCGTGTGAGCTGGACCAGTCCCACGCGTTGCAACGAAAACAGATCGCGTTCAGACACCATGCCCAGGAGCCGCTCGTCCTCGACCACGCATACATGCCCGAATCCCATGCGCGCCATGAGCGCCGCCGCCTCGTGCGCTGGCGCCTGCGGCGGCAAGGACAGTGGACGCCGTGTCATGACCGTCTCGATAGGCAAATCGAGGCTGACGCCCGAGGTGGCGACGCGCCCAAGCAGATCGTGGAGCGTAAACAGGCCGAGCGGTTTCCGGTCCGCGTCCGTGATGACGATGGAACCGACGCGTTCTGTGTTCATCGTCCGCAAGGCATCGCCGATCGGCGTCTGCGGGAGACAAGTGACCGGTGAGCGGCGGATCAGGCTCGACAATGGCGCCGCGAGCGAGGTTTCGCCGGTCGATACCTGGGTGGCGAGGCTCGCCTGCACTCCCTGCAAGGCCTGATCCAGCAAATTGGCGAGACGGCGCGTGCAGAAATCGTGAAACACCGGACTCAGTGCGAGGAGCCTGTCGAAGTCCTCGCGTTCGAGCTCGAAGCAGAAGCAGTCCGCCACCGCGCGATGCACCGTGTGCACGGGTCGGTGCGCGAGCAGCGCCCCGATGGGGAAGCATTCGCCGGCCACCAGCTCCCAGGCGCCATCCTCTGCGGGCCCGGTCGCGTCGCTCGTCTCGCCGCGCACGCGTCCCTGTTTGATGATGTAAAAACGGCTGGCCGCGCCGCGCGCGGGCTCGGTGATCACTTCATCCTTGTTATAAAACCCGAGCTGGAGATGGGTGGCGAGAAATTCGAGATGGGCCGGCGCCATCCGATCGAACGGCGCGTGCCGGTGCAAAAATTCGACAACCGGCGCGAGCGCTTGACGTGCCGCGGCCGGTTCTGATGTTCCGCTGTCGGTTCGCAAATTCAATTCCACGCACACAGCCCTAGGGGGTTATGGCCAGTACTGAATTGGTGCCGGTTAGGTTAACAAGAAACAGCCCAAAAAGTAACAGCGCCACGTGGACGGTCTGCCCGTCACCAGGTCAGCCCGGTCTCTGCCTCTACTGATACAAAGACCTTTAATTCGGCGCGGGAAACTGGACTGCGGTATTCTGACGATACGCGCTTTGACATATTCTTAACAAACCGGCGGCGTCAGATTTCACCATCCGAAATGAACGTCCGCTTTTTTTCAGAAAACATTTGAGCAGCATGGGCG
The DNA here is from genome assembly GCF_049587675.1 of Sulfuricaulis sp. GTDB lineage: Bacteria > Pseudomonadota > Gammaproteobacteria > Acidiferrobacterales > Sulfurifustaceae > Sulfuricaulis. The sequence goes on from NZ_JBAVEJ010000113.1 coordinate 13,950, forward strand.
AGATCATTAAATTCAGGAAGCCGTCCTTGAAGGAAAAAGCCGAAGGCAAAACCTTGTGCAAGAGCGGCTTTCATCGGTGGAAAGTCGTGACCGAAAGAAAATTCGACGTGAAACAGGGAAAGCTGGTCACGCGCCGGCGCTGTGAACGTTGCGGGAAGGAGCAAACTATTTTGCGGTAGTCGCCCCGACATGCCGGGAAACCATTGTTCAGGCCAGTCGGGTACCCAGTGCCCGGATCTGCCCGATCCACTGCTGGCGCTTTTCATCCGTCGAATTCTTGAGGGGGCCTACTTCCGTGATGCGCACCGGCTTGATGCCGCAGAACTGAAGGATGGTCTTCTTCATGGTGTTGTGGCCGGGGCGGCCGAAGTACCAGCGGTAAATCCACGATGGCGTGTTGAGCGTGACGATCAGGCGCGCGCTGCGGCCGGTAAGCAGCTTGTCCCACCGCGGGGAATTTTTGCGGAAGTTCACGGCGAAGCCGGGAAGAAAAACCCGCTCGATGAATCCCTTCAACAGCGCCGGGATGGTGCCCCACCAGATCGGATAAACAAACACCAAGTGATCGGCCCACTTGATCGCCTCCTGCGCCAGCGCCAGGTCCGGCTCCAGCTCGTTCAGGTGTGCAAGGCTGGTGGTGGCCAGTGGATCGAACTTGAGATCACCCAGATACAGTTCTTGCACTTCCGCACCAGCGGCGCGCGCGCCTTCGGAATACGCCTGCATCAGCGCGCCACCGTAGCTGTGACGCTGCGGCTGGCCGAGGATTACCAGAATCTTTTTCGGCATGGTCTGCTTTCCGTTTACGACCGGGCTTTCGCCGGCGCCGTCATCCGTCCGAGACGCAGGTAGAGCGGCCAGCGTACCGTCAGCCGCGAGCCATCCCGTCCCCAGGCTTTTGCCAGCGCCCGGCGGAAAATATCAATCGGGTTCTGCTGGTTTTTCTGCTGACACCGCTTAGTCGCCGACCAGGTGAGAAGATAGCCTATCAAATCGTTCATGTCCCATTCCGCCTTCATGTGAAACTCGGGCGTCGGCAACTCGACGAGCGGAAACGGAATGGTCCGGTATTTTTCGTCGATATAGTGGCGCTCCGGCGGCCAATAGGGCCCGACGATATACTTATAATAATGATGCGCCACCTTGTCGACGTCCGGATTGATACCGCTCAATCCATAACACCATACCGCGAGCATGCCATCGGGCTTCAGCACGCGCCGTACTTCCTCATAAAACTGATCGAAATGGAACCAGTGCAGCGCCTGCGCGACGGTGATCAGGTCCACGGAACGGGGCGGAATCTCGGTCTGCTCCGCCGGCGCCACAGAATATTGGATCTTTTCATGACGCACGGCATTCTGGATCTGGTTCTGGCTCGGGTCAGTGGCGATGACGCGATCGAAATGCGCGGCCAGCCCCAGCGCAGCCTGGCCGTTGCCGGTGCCGCAATCCCAGGCGAGATCGTGCCGTGACACGGACTTGGCCAGGTACGCGAACAAAGCCTCGGGATAATCCGGGCGGTAGCGGGCGCAATCGCCGGCATGGCCCGAGAAATGATCTTTGAAACTCATTTATATGAATTTTCGCTGCAGAGGCGCACAATTTTTTCGGGAACAAAATTGGACGCGCGCAGCGCGCCCGCCGGAGGCGCGCCAAGGATGGCGCGCATCAAAGAACGCAAAGATTTGTTGTGTTTCATTCTCATGAGCCTTTCTGTGCGTGCTTCGCGACTTTGCGGAAAACAATCATATAGTTCTCAACCTTCAAGCAGAATTTTCTCCGCCTGTTCCAGCGCTTCGGGGGCGCCATAGAGCACCAGCACGTCCCCGGCGGTGAGCCGGGTCTCGGGCGCGGGCTCGGGACCGCGGATGCCGCCACGGCGCACAGCACTCACGCTAACTCCGGCTTCCTCGAGATGCAACTCGGAAATCAGCTTGCCCACGGCGCTCGCCCCGGAAGGCAGCGTGACGGAATGCAAGCGCTCCTGATAGGCGCTCTCCTTTCCTTCATTGGCATCCACCCCATGGAAAAAGCCGCGCAGCATGCGGTAGCGGTCGGTACGTACGTTGCGCACATGGCGCACGATACGCGACACCGGCACGCCCATGAGCAGCAGCAGGTGCGAACCCATCATCAGGCTGCCTTCGAGGCTTTCCGGCACGACCTCGGTGGCGCCGGCGGCCTTCAGCTTCTCGAGCGCGGCGTCGTCCATGGTGCGCACGATCACCGGCATGTCCGGCCGCAGCACGCGCGTGGTTTCCAGGACCTTGAGCGCCAGCGAAACATCGTAAAAACTGATCGCGAGCGCCGTGGCGCGGTGCAGCCCGGCTGCATCGAGGACGTCACGGCGTACGGCATCGCCGTAGACCACCGGCTTGCCGGCGTCGCGCGCGTCGCGCACGCGCACCGGATCAAGATCGAGCGCGAGGTAGTTGATGCCTTCCTGTTCCAGCATCCAGGCGAGATTCTGACCGCTGCGGCCGTAACCGCAGACGATAACGTGCTTGCCGGCGATGCCCGCCTCGGCGCGGATCACGTCCAGGTTGCCCTGGCGCGCGCGGGTATAACTCGGCACGAGCTTCTTGGCCACGCGGCCGTTATACCGCACCACGATCGGCGCCAGCATCATGCTCAGGATGATCGAGGCCAGCACGATCTGCGAGGTCCGGGCGCAGAAAAGCTGATGCTGGTTCGCCAGCAATATCAGCGCGAACGCGAATTCGCCGACCTGTGACAGCACCAGTCCGGTGCGCAGGGCGACGCCGGTTTCCATCGCAAACAACTTGCCCAATCCGAGGATGAGCAGTGTCTTGAAAACAAAGATCAGGACAACGCTGAAGAGAATCCAGGGCCACAACTCCTGTATGGCGCCCAGATCAAGCATCATGCCGATCGTCACGAAGAAAAGCCCGAGCAGGATGTCACGAAACGGCAGGATGTCGCCTTCCACCTGGTGCCGGTATTCCGTCTCGCCCAGCATCATGCCGGCGAGAAACGCCCCGAGCGCCATCGACAGACCAGCCGCCTCGGTAACCCAGGCCGATCCCAGCGTGAGCAGCAGCACCGCGAGCATGAAATATTCGCGCAGTCGCGCCGAAGCGACCTCGTGGAAAAACGGCCGCAACATCCAGCGTCCGACGAGAAAAATGCCGACCAGCACCAGCACGCTTTTCAGGAACGCCCAGCCGAGCGCAGCCCACACCGATTGCTTGATGTCGCCGGCCAGCGCCGGGATCACAATCAAAAACGGCACCACCACCAAGTCCTGGAACAGCAGCACACTGATGGCGTGGCGGCCGTGGCGAGAATTCTGCTCCAGCTGTTCGGTGAGCAGCTTCATGACGATGGCGGTGGACGACATGGCCAGCATGCCACCGATGACCACAGCGCCTTCGGCCGGAACATCGAACAACCACGCGACAAACCCGAACACGAGACAGCTGATCAATACCTGCGCGCCGCCGAGCCCGAACACCACGCTCTTCATCGCCATGAGCTTGGGCAGCGAGAATTCCAGCCCGACGGTGAACATGAGGAACACCAGTCCGAACTCGGCGAGGGTGCGTGTGCCTTCCAGGTCCGGAATCCAGCCCATGCCGAAGGGACCGACGACGATGCCGGCGCACAGATACGCCAGGATCTGCGGCAGGCGCAGATAACGGAACAGCGCGACCAGCACCACCGCCACGCCCAGCAGGATCAGAATACTGTGAAAGCCGATCGGCTCCATGGGATAATCACAACTGTTTCGATATACTCCACGAAAGATTACCCCAACCCACGCCAAATCGCGAAACGCATGAAGTCATCCGCATCGTACGAACAACTGGGACGCGAGGTGATCCAGCTCGAGGCTGAGGCACTGCAGACGCTTGCGAAGCGCGTCGATGGACAGTTCGCCGAGGCCTGCCGCCTGATTCTCGCCTGCACCGGACGGGTCATCGTCATCGGCATGGGCAAGAGCGGGCACATCGGCGGCAAGATCGCCGCCACCCTGGCCAGCACCGGTACGCCGTCGTTCTTCGTGCATCCGGGCGAGGCTTCGCACGGCGACGTCGGCATGATCATGACACCCGACATCGTCCTGGCGATTTCCAATTCGGGCGAGACCGAGGAAATCCTGACCATTCTGCCGATCATCAAGCGTATGGGCGTAAAGCTCATTGCGCTCACGGGTGGCCTGCAATCCAGCCTCGCGCGGCAAGCCGACGCTGTGCTCAACTCAGGCGTGGAAAAAGAAGCCTGCCCGCACAACCTTGCCCCGACGGCGAGCACCACGGCGGCACTGGCCATCGGCGATGCGCTCGCGGTGACACTGCTCAAGTCGCGCGGTTTCACGCGCGAGGACTTCGCGCGAGCCCACCCAGCCGGCAGTCTCGGCCGCCGCCTGCTGCTGTACGTGAACGACATCATGCATACCGGTACCGCCATCCCCCAGGTTGCCGAGGGAGCGAGTTTGCGCGAAGCCTTGCTCGAAATGACCGGCAAGGGGCTCGGCATGACCGGCGTCGTGGATCATCAGGGCCGTCTTGTCGGAATCTTCACCGACGGCGATCTGCGCCGCGTGCTCAACCGCAGCGTGGACGTCTACAGCGCCAAAATCACCGAAGTCATGACACAGAATCCGAAAACCACGCGCGCCGACCGCCTCGCGGCGGAGACGGTGCAGCTGATGCGCTCGCTGAAAATCAACGGGCTGTTCGTGGTGGATGAAAATAACCGCGTGCTTGGTGCGCTCAACATGCACGACCTGTTCCGCGCCGGGGTAATCTGATGTGAATAAGATTCATGCCACAACATTGAAGTCCGTCATTAGATTCCTGAAAAGTGCGCCGGGTAGCCAACGTGTCCGGATAACCATGGCATCAAAATGTCAAAAGGCATTCGTGGTGGACGAGAACAACCGCGTGCTTGGTGCGCTCAACATGCACGACCTGTTCCGAGCGGGGGTTATCTGATGAATCAGATTCTCGCGCCGGGATTTCCGATCGATCCGAAGGTATTACGTCTGGCGTCGATGGTGAAACTCCTGCTGTTCGACGTCGACGGCGTGCTCACCGACGGACGGCTCGTCATCGGCGATGACGGCCAGGAATACAAAGCCTTCAATTCGCTCGACGGCCACGGCATCAAGATGTTGCAACGCAACGGTGTGGCCGCCGGCATCATCACCGGCCGCACCTCCGAGGTGGTCAAACACCGGGTGAAGGATCTCGACATCAAATACGTCCACCAGGGATGCAAGGAAAAGTTGCCGATTTACCGCCAATTGATCGCCGAATTGAAGCTCACGCCGGAACAAACCGCGTATGTCGGCGACGACGTGGTGGACCTGCCGATCATGCTGCAGGTCGGGCTGGCCATCGCGGTACACAGCGCCCACCCGCTCGCCAAAAAATACGCCCACTGGGTCACGCCGAGCAACGGCGGTTATGGTGCGGCACGCGAGGCCTGCGAGATGATCCTGTACGCGCAGGGAAGCTACCACGCGGAAATGCAGAAATACCTCGCGGACCACGGAGGGCGTGCGACCGGATGATCCTCGACGCCAAACGGCTCGCTATCGCGGCCACCCTGTTGCTGCTCGCCACCGGCTCCTGGTGGTTGACGCGCACGGTGGGCGTGCCGGAGAAGGTGTTCGACGGCAAGGTTCGTCACGACCCCGACTACATCATCGAGAATTTCGACGCCACAGTCATGAACGAAGATGGTCACCGGCGTTATACCCTGGCGGCCACGCGGATGGTTCATTACGGCGATGACGGCAGCTCCGATCTGGAGCAACCTTATCTGATCCAATATCGCGAGAATCTCGTGCCTATACACACTCGCGCCGACAAGGGATGGATGCCGAAGGGAGGCAATCAGATCCTGATGAGCGGCAATGTCGTTTCCGCCCAAGGCCGTGACCCGCGAGGTGCCGGCGGTGAAATCCGCGCCGACAGCATGAAAATTCTGCTCGACCGATGACGTCCTCATGAAGCCAAGCAAGCTTGCCTCGCCAGTCCTGCTGACGGCTGTTTGTTTTCTGCTGGGGCTGACGGTCGTGTCCGCGGCGCATGCCGGGAGGGACGACATGGACGAGCCCATACGCATCAATGCCCGCTCGGTCGAGGCCAATGAAAAAACCGGCACGGTGGTTTACCGCGGCAATGTCGTCGCCGAACAGGGCCGATTGTCGATCAAGGCGGATCGCATCGAAATTCGCGCCAAAAACAACCAGACTGAACTCATTCTGGCAACCGGCAGTCCGGTGAAGCTGCGTCAACAGCCAGATGCCACGTCGGAAGAAATACAGGCCGAAGCCAAGCGGATCGACTACCGCGTTTCCACGAGAAAACTCGACATGATCGGCGATGTCAGCCTGCGGCGCGGCGAGGACTTGTTCACCGGCAGCGTGCTGCACTACGATCTCGACGCCAAAATTCTGTCCGCCACGGGCGACGACCAGAGCGATGGCCGCATTCATGCCGTCATACAACCCCGAAAGCAGACGGCCCCGCCCGCCTCCAATCCGGTCCCCAATCCCTGAGCGCACCCATGGCCGAAACGACAAAACAGGAGAGGCGCTCAAAGAGTAAACGGCCCAGCATCCAGGTTACCAGCACGCTGACCGCCGATCGATTGAACAAGCAGTACAAGGGCCGTCAGGTCGTCAATGACGTTTCGCTGGAAATACACAGCGGCGAAATCGTCGGTCTGCTCGGTCCGAACGGCGCCGGCAAGACCACGTGCTTCTACATGATCGTGGGGCTAGTGCCGATGGACAGCGGCGCCATCCGCCTGGATAAAACGGAAATCGGCGATCTGCCGATGCATCGGCGCGCGCGTCTGGGCTTGGGCTATCTCCCGCAGGAACCTTCCGTGTTCCGCAACCTGACCGTCGCGGAAAACATCATGGCGATTCTCGAGACACGAGCCGATCTTGCCGACACGGATCGCACGCGCATCCTCGAGGAACTATTGCACGATCTCAATATCGCCGCGCGGCGCGACGCGCCGGGAATCAGTCTTTCCGGCGGCGAGCGCCGGCGCGTGGAAATCGCGCGTGCGCTGGCGACCAAGCCGCGCTTCATCCTGCTCGACGAACCCTTCGCCGGCGTGGATCCGATTTCCGTCCTGGAGATTCAACAGTTGATCAGGCACCTGCAGGAACGCGGGATCGGCGTGCTGATCACCGACCACAACGTACGCGAGACCCTTAAAATATGCGACCGCGCGTATATTCTGAGCGACGGCCGGGTGCTGACGTCAGGCGCGCCCAGCGATATCTTATATAATGAAGCCGTCAAAAAGGTTTACTTGGGAGAAGACTTCCGTCTCTGATTTTATCGGCTGTTTCCTATAGAGTATAGCCACGGCGGCGCCGTACGTCCGAACATCAGACTGGGCTCCCTCCAGCACACGAATATGTACTAAACTTTCGGGAAGACAACGCGGAATAGCTCCAGGGGCTGAGCGGCCCCGATTACCACAGAACCATCGCCTGTATTTATGAAGCAGTCACTTGACCTCAAACTTGGTCAACATCTGACAATCACCCCCCAGTTGCAGCAGGCCATCCGGCTGCTGCAGCTTTCTTCCATCGAACTCCAGCAGGAGATCCAGGAAGCGCTCGAAAGCAACCCGCTGCTCGAGGAAAACGAAAGGGAGGAAGAAGCCGCTGAAATCAAAGGTGAGGCGGACTCCGCCACCACCGAAAGCCTGGACAGCACCGAGACCGCTTCCTACGACGAGGCCGAAACGCTTCCGACGACCGATTCCGGTCCCGATGTCGATACCGGCCCCAGCGACGACAACGAGTCAGACTGGACCGACAGCTTCGAAACCATGACCGCTCCCACAGGGAGCCGCTCGACGTCGGATGACGATTTCCCCGATATCGATGCCCGCAACAGCCCGCCGCAGACACTGCGCGATCACCTGCTGTGGCAAATGCAGATGACCCCATTTTCGGACACCGACAAACAGATTGCGCTCGCTCTGATCGACGCCATCAGCGAGGACGGCTACCTGAGCTGCAAGCTTGAGGAAATCCAGCAGGCCTTGAGCAAGAACTTGCCGGTGGAAATCGACGAGATCGAGGCGGTGTTGCACCAGATACAGAACTACGACCCGCTCGGCGTCGGCGCGCGCGACCTCGCCGAATGCCTGCGCCTGCAGATGAAGGTGCTCCGCACCGATACACCGTTTCTGAAGGCGGCGACGGAACTCGCCACCCCGCAAAACCTGGCGCTGCTGGCCGGCCGGGACTACACCCAGCTGCGACGCCAGCTCAAACTCTCTGCGGAAGATCTGCAGCAGGTGATCAATTTCATCCAGGGACTGAACCCGCGGCCGGGCAATTCCGTCACCTCATCGCAGGCGAGCTATGTCGTCCCCGACATCATCGTCAAGAAAATCCGAGGCGTGTGGCGCGCCGATCTCAATCCGGACGTCTCCCCGAATCTGCGTATCAATCGTCATTACGAAAAAATGATCCACCGCGGGGATTCCAGCGCCGACAACCGTTACCTGCAGGACCAGCTTCAGCAGGCGCGCTGGTTCATCAAGAGCCTGAATTCCCGAAACGAGACGCTGCTCAAAGTCGCGCGCACGATCGTGGACCGCCAGCGTGCCTTCTTCGACCACGGGGCGGAAGCCATGAAGCCGCTCGTGCTGCATGATGTCGCGGAAACCGTGAGCATGCACGAGTCGACCATCTCGCGCGTCACGACCAGCAAATACATGCTCACCCCGCGCGGGATATTCGAGCTGAAGTACTTTTTTTCCAGTCATGTCTCCACCGCGGACGGCGGCACCTGTTCGGCGACTGCGATCCGCTCGATTATCAAAAAGCTGGTGGAGAGTGAAATAGCGACGCGGCCCATCAGTGACAGCAAGATCGCCGAGATTCTGTCCGAGCAAGGCATCAATGTCGCGCGGCGCACAGTCGCGAAATATCGCGAGTCGATGAACATCCCGCCTTCCAACCAGCGAAAGTCGCTAGTCTAATCAGCTCCGGAGAGCCTTCATGCAAATCACGGTAAGCGGTCATCAAGTGGAAATCACCGAACCCCTGCGAGACTATGTCTCGGAAAAAATCGGACGCCTCCAGAAACATATCGACGACGTCATTAACATCAAAGTCGTGCTGCACGTCCAGAAAAACCTGTACAAGGCCGAGGCCACCATCCACGCGCCCGGCACTACCCTGCACGCCAACGCCGAGGGACCCGACATGTATGTCGCGATCGACGCGCTCGCCGCCAAACTCGACCGGCAAATGCTCCGGCACAAAGGGAAAACCGCCAACCATCACCGCGGCGAAGAATCGCTCAAGAAACTCGAAACACCCTGAGGTCCGGCTTGCCGGACTAGCGTGCGTACATCCATCCACCCCGGGGCATGGCACGTGCGCGCACCCGTCACCCCGGGCAGGAAATCCGGCATACATCAGAGCCCGGCCCCGATGGGCGGACAGCGGCGGATTGATCCCTTCAGCGCGCTGTGCCCCAGAAACCGGAATTGGCGTGGGCCTCCTGCCCCACGACCGGCTCGACGGACCCGCCCGGTTCTTCGACACGTTTACCATCCCGTTCCACGACATGGATGAGTCGTTCCCGACCGCAAACCTGTTACAATGGCTCTCACCCTGCCGCACCTCGACAGACGAAACGGAAAAATTATGCATATTCTGTCGCGACGGAAGGGGTTTTCCGCAACCACGATGATGAGGCAACAGCTGCTTGCGGCATAAACCACGGAAGAAATCCGCCCGCGCTTCGATCAGGCCGAGCCGGTCGAGTATTGACCCCATGACCACACCACCGGTCACGGCGCACGATTTTTTCGAGGCGCAATCCGGTCTGCTGAAACTCAAATGGATTGCCGGTGAAACCGGCAAAAACCGCCTGCTCGAGCCCACGACCGCCAAGTATCCGGGCATGGCGCTGGTGGGCCATCTCAATTTCGTCCATCCGAACCGAATCCAGGTCATCGGTGAAGCGGAAATAGCCTACCTGTCTCGCCTTGATAAAAAGGAGTACGAAGAGGCGATCCGCAATCTTTTTACCTGCGAAAAAACCTCGGCTGTCATCGTCGCCAACGGCGGGAATATCGCGCCCGACCTGATTGCCGCCGCCGACCGTACTTCGCTTGGCCTGTTCTCGTCGTCACTGCCCAGCCCGGTGGTGATCGACCACCTCCAGTACTACCTGACTCGTGCGCTCGCGCCACGTATCACCGTACACGGCGTGTACATGGAAGTCATGGGCATGGGCGTACTGATCACGGGCGAGTCCGGCATCGGTAAAAGCGAGCTCGCGCTCGAGCTGCTTTCGCGCAATCACCGCCTGATCGCGGACGATGCCGTGGAGTTTGTCCGCGTCGGCCCGGACGTGATCGTGGGCCAGTGTCCGACGCTGCTTTCGGATTACCTGGAAGTGCGCGGTTTGGGTATCCTGGACGTGCGGCTCATGTTCGGCGAGACCGCGGTCCGGCACAAGAAGAAGCTTCACCTGATCGTGCGCCTGGAAACCATCCAGCGCCAGAAAATGAGCAAGATAAACCGCCTGGAATCGAAGCAGATGACCCGTGCCATTCTCGGCGTGGAAATTCCGGAGGTGGCGCTTTTTGTCGGCCCCGGCCGCAATCTGGCGGTGCTGGTGGAAACCGCCATCCGCGCCTACATCCTGCGCATGTGGGGCTTCGATCCTCTCGATGATTTCATCAAACGGCACCAGGAACACATGAACAATGCCGGGTCCGCGCATCCATCCCGGCGCGACGCGCTGGCGGGTGAAGCGCTGCGCAAGGCGCGCAGCAAAGTAGACTGAATGAGTTTTTTCATCGTCAGCGGTCTGTCCGGATCCGGAAAGACCATTGCCCTCCAGGCCCTGGAAGACATCGGTTTCTACTGCATCGATAACCTGCCGGCCGTGCTGCTGCCACATTTCTCCGGCTTGCTCGCCGACATGCGCAACAACGCCATCATGAACGTCGCCATCGGCCTGGACGTGCGCAACCGCGCCTTTCTCGCCGATCTTCCGAAGAACCTGGGCGAACTGCGCGCACGCGGCATCCACTATCGCATTATTTTCCTGGAAGCCGAGGATTCCATCCTGATCAAGCGCTTCAAGGAAACACGGCGCAAGCATCCGATGCTCGATCATCAGACGCCATTGGTTGAGGCGATAAACGTGGAGAAAAAACTGCTCGAGCCGCTGTCGTTCGACGCGTCGCTCCGCATCGACACCACCCGCACCACGCCGCATGAACTGCGCATGCAGGTGAGCAACTTCGCGCGCGGCGAGGATACCGCGGGACTGACGCTGCTATTCGAATCCTTCGGTTACAAGCACGGAACGCCACTCGACGCCGATTTCGTCTTCGATGTCCGCTGTTTGCCCAATCCCTACTGGCAGACCGATCTGCGACAGTTCAGCGGTCTGGACGAGCCGGTCGTGCATTTCCTCGAACAATACGACGAGGTCAAGGCCATGTTTGAGGAAATATGCGGCTTTCTGGAAAAATGGCTGCCGCGCTTCGAGCGCGAGGACCGCACCTATCTCACCATCGCCATCGGCTGTACCGGCGGTCAGCATCGTTCGGTCTATCTCGTGCGCAGGCTGGCGGAGTATTTTTCCGGTAAGAGCATCAAGACACAGGTGCGGCACCGTGAACTGAACAGCGACACAGGGACGTGATGATGGTGAAGTTGAGGATGCAGGAGTGGTACTGGAGTGAACAGCGTAGCTGTGAAAAGGCGCACACGGGTGAGCGGCGCAGGCCGCGAGCGGCCTGGCCAGGGCTTTCGAGCGCAGCCGGACGCGAAGCGAAGAAAGTGCGCCCTGGGTTTTTGCCCGAAGCAGGAAAGCGAAAGGCAAAAGCGCCGCTTACGCAGCCAAGGACGCAAATCAACCCTCGCCACTTATCCTCTTTCGGGAATGGGCAGGGACATCCAGGATGAAACAACAATGATTGGTTTACTGATTCTCGCGGATAAAAATCTGGGTGCCGGCCTGATCGCTGCGGCCGCGCACACACTCGGGATGCGCCCGCTGCAGCTGGCGGCGACGGACCTCGATTACACCGAAACCCCGGAGAACATGGACGCCATCCTGCGCGATGGTATCCGGAAGGTGGACCAGGGAGATGGCGTGTTGATACTCGCGGACGTGTACGGGGCAACCCACACCAACGTGGCCTGCCACCTGCTGGCGCGCGGACACATCGAGCTGATCACGGGTGTCAACCTGCCGATGTTGCTGCGCGTCCTCAACTACCGGCATCTCAAGATGGACGACCTCATCGACAAGGCCTTGAGCGGCGGCAGCGGCGGCATTATCTGCGCAGGCAATCCCGGAAAAATCCAGAGGTCACGCTGATGCGCTGCCAGAAAATCGTCATCATCAACAAGCTCGGCCTGCACGCCCGCGCCTCGGCCAAGTTCGTGAGCCTCGCCTCCGAATTTGCCGCCGAGATCACTCTCAAGCGCAACAGCCAGCAAATCAACGGCAAGAGCATCATGGGCATTATGATGCTGGCGGCCGCCAAGGGGGCGGAGATCGAGATTTGCGCCGACGGCGAAGATGAGAAAAAGGCGATCGAGTCGCTGACTGAGCTGGTCAACGACCGCTTCGGGGAAGGCGAATAATGCTCGCACTTCACGGCACCGGCGTCAGCGACGGTATCGTCATCGGCAAGGCCTTCGTCCTGCAGCGAGATCTGCCGGAAATTCCCGAGTACGCCATTCCCCAGGAATATGTCGAGGAAGAAGTCACGCGTTTTCAGCGCGCGGTTGAGGCTTCGCGCCGTCAGCTGATGGCGATTCGCGAGCATATCCCCGCCAATGCGCCGCCGGAAGCGTCGAGTTTTCTCGACGCACATCTGCTCATGCTCGATGACAAGATGATTTCGATGGCGCCGATCGACACCATCCGGCAGAAACAGTGCAATGCCGAATGGTCGCTCAAGGCCCAGAGCGACATCTTGAGCGCCATGTTCGAGCAGATGGACGATCATTACCTGCGCAACAAGAAAATCGACGTCAATCAGGTCGTCACCCGGATCCTGCGCAACCTGTTGCAGCAAAATTATGACGAGCAGGAGAAGATCGCCGCCGGGGCCATCGTGGTGGCGGACGATCTCACGCCGGCTGACACGGTGATGCTCAAGCACAATCACGTGCTCGCGTTTGTCACCAGCCTGGGCGGCCCGATCTCGCACACCGCGATTCTGGCGCGGAGTCTCGGCATCCCGGCTATTGTCTCGGCGCACAGCGCCACGCGTTACGTCCGTTCCGGCGAGGAGCTCATTGTGGACGGCAAACGCGGCATGCTCATCATCGCGCCCGACCGACACATCGTCGCGGAATACCGCAAGCGAAAAAAGGACATACTCCTGAAGCGCCGCGAACTCAATCGCCTCCGGACCAGCCGCGCGGTGACACGCGACCGTCGCCGTATCATGCTGCTGGCCAACATCGAGTTGCCCGCGGACGTGCGCGCCGCGGCCCAGGCCGGGGCCGAGGGCATCGGCCTTTATCGCACCGAATTCCTGTTCATGAACCGGCCCGCGGCCCCGAACGAAGAAGAGCAGTTCCGCGCCTACGTCAAGGTGGTCAAGTCGATGCCGGGCAAGCCTGTCACCATCCGCACGCTCGACCTCGGCGCGGACAAGCAGGTCGACGGCGGGCGCGCCGGCGCCGCCATCACAGTCAATCCGGCGCTGGGGTTACGCGCCGTGCGGCTGTGTCTGCACGACACCTCGCTGTTCCGTCCGCAGTTGCGTGCCATTCTGCGTGCCTCGATCTACGGGGACGTGCGCATGATGATCCCCATGCTCTCAAGCCAGGATGAAATTTTTCGCGTGCTCGATTTGCTCGAAGAAACCAAGAGCGAGCTCAAGCGCAGCCGCATCAAATTTAACCCGAAGATGCTTGTCGGGGGGATGATCGAAGTGCCGGCGGCGGCAATCTCCGCCGATTTGTTCGCGCCGTATCTGGATTTCTTCTCCATCGGCACGAACGACCTGATTCAGTACACGCTGGCCATCGACCGCGTGGACGACGCCGTGAACTACCTCTACGATCCACTGCACCCGTCGGTGTTGCGTCTGATTGACATCACGATCCGGGCGGGGAAGAAGGCGCGCATACCGGTGGCGATGTGCGGCGAAATGGCGGGCGATCCGCGCTATACCAGCCTGCTCCTGGGGCTTGGACTCACCGAGTTCAGCATGCATCCGGTCACCTTGCTGGAAGTCAAAAAAATCGTGCGCGACAGTAACGTGAGGGAACTCACCCGATTCGCCAAACGGGTGCTGAAAATTCGCGACATACGGGAAGTGCACACACTGGTGGAAAAGCTCAGTTAACGCCGAGCCCGGGGGATTGCGTATCTGGAAAGTGAATTCAGCCGATTCTGCACTCCGAACGCTGACGTGCGGAATGCACAAAAATCCGTGGGCACTGGGACGAACAACAACGGCGGTCTTTTAACGGCGCTGATCTTCCGGCAGATGCGGACCGATTTCCGTGGTCGGGGCGGGATAAACGTAACCGAATGCCGGCTGGCTGTCCTGAACAATAGCGACCAGACCACTGCGATATTTCAGACGGTTGGCGCTGAATCCTTCCGTGATCCGCGGCTGGAATTTTTCCTTGAGTACCGACACCGCGGTTATCTTCTTCAACCGGAACGGGCGCCAGAACGGCGGCGGCCGGCCGGAGGCCGAATGGCCACGCGTTTGATAGGCATCCATGGACAGGTCGCCGCGCTCGTCGGTGTAGACCGCGTGCGGTTCCACGACGCGGATCTGCCGCTGGTCGTGGTAGCGGATGGCAATGCAACGTTTTTCCTTGATGGCCTGACTGATCAGTTGAATGGTATTGGGCAGCATTTTGCGATTCCTCTCTTCCTCTACCAAATATGGCACAGGCTCTAAGAAGCGCAAATCCAGCGGATAAATGGCGGGTTTCAGGACCCCTGTGGACATTTCTGCCGTGAAACCGGGGGACCGCGGAATCAGACCAGGAACAGGGTCGCCAGGCCCAGAAAGATGAAAAAGCCGCCGCTGTCGGTGATGGCGGTGATGAGCACGCTCGAACCGCGCGCCGGATCGCGGCCGATCCGGTAACGCACGAGCGGGATCGCCACGCCGGCGCAGGTGGCGAGCAGCAGGTTCAGCGTCATCGCCGCCGTCATGACGACGCCCAGAGAGACCCGGCCGTAGAGGATATAGGCGATGATTCCCAGCAACCCGCCCCACACCAGGCCGTTGACGAGGCTCACGCGGATTTCCTTGGCGAACAACGCGCGTATGCTGGTCTCGGAGATCTGGCCGAGCGCAAGCGCACGCACGATCATGGTGATGGTCTGGTTGCCGGTGTTACCGCCGATGCCGGCGACGATAGGCATGAGCGAAGCGAGCGCCACCAGCTTTACGATCGTACTCTCGAAGGCACCGATGACGCGCGAGGCGATGATGGCGGTGACGAGATTGATGGCGACCCAGGTCCAGCGGTTGCGCACCGTCTGCCACACGCTGGCGAACAGGTCCTCAGCTTCGCGCATGCCCGCGCGGTCTAGTCGCTCGCGCTCGGCCTGCTCGCGCATCACGTCCACGACGTCGTCCACCGTGATGCGCCCGAGCAGGCGGTTGTTTTCGTCCACCACCGGCGCCGAGATCAGGTTGTAGCGCTCGAACGCCGCCGCCACTTCCTTGTCCGGGGTAAGCGCCGGGAACTTGATCACCTCGCGCTCCATCACCTGCGAGACGCGTGTCCAGGCGTCGGAGGTGAGCATCTTGGCGACCGACAGCAACCCGATCACACGGTCGTCGCGGTCGACCACGAACAGGCTGTTGGTGTGCTCCGGAAGTTCGCCGCGCCGGCGCAAATATCGCAACACCACCTCAAGGGCTATGTTCTCCCGCACCGTGATGGTATCAACGTTCATCAGGCCGCCGGCGGTGTCCTCGGCGTAGGACAGCACGGCATCGAGGCGCTGGCGGTCCTGCTTGTCGAGCGCAAACAGGATTTCCGCGATCACCTCGTCCGACAGGTCCGGAATGAGATCGGCGATGTCGTCGGTATCGAGGGCGTGCGCCGCCGCTACCAGCGCCTTGTCGTCCATCAGCTTGACGAGATCGCCGCGCACCGCCTCCGGCAGCTCGAGCAACACCTCGCCCATGTGCTGGTTGTCCACCTGCGCCCAGATCGTGGCGCGCGGCTCCGGCGGCAGGCCTTCCAGAATATGGGCGATGTCCGCCGGATGGAGTTCGGCCAGAATGCCGCGCACCGGCGCGGTATCCCCGGCCTCGAGCGCGGCCAGTACCTGCTTCAGGTGATCCGGTTTCTTTGGTTTGCGCGCCTTGGCCATGTGGATTTATCTATTTTTCGCGGCCAGAGTGTAGTGGACTCCGGCGACGGCGCAAAGCGGAATTTGCCGCGCGGGTCGCGGCCATAGCCAAACTAGTTACGGCGATGCTGGAGGTAATGCGGAAGCGGGATTAGCCAAGAATGATTTAATTAATCTAGGCGGGTGTTGCTTAGCCACGTATCTGTTTATTTCTTGCTTCCCAATTTGATCACGATCCTACGGAGTGGGTACATCGCTAACAATCCTGTCCTTCCCAAAATGACGCTCAAGAGCCGATATGAGTTCGTCAAAACGCTTCTTAGCGGTGCCTGTGAGGTTCCACCCGGACCCGGGAGGCGCACCAAATGGAGTGCGTGGGATGTCCCGGATCCTTACAAACAATTGCTCTTTCGTTTTATTAATCCCAATGACCAACTTTATATCCGAACGGGAGCGATCCTTAAATCTACTCAGAATCCTATACACATCACCGGTGTTTACGCGAAAATCGGCTTCGGTTGAAGTATACGGCTCTTTTATATAGCCGAACCCGAGTGCGATCTCTTCAATCTCCGCAACAACCGTGGCGTCATCCAGCGGTGTTACACCCTGAACGATAGCCTCGTTATAGGGGGTGACGCCACAACCGGCGATCATCGAAAGTATTAGCGCAAGTGCAAGAAAAACACCTGAGCCGTCGAGGAACTGCCGTGTAAAAAGGAGTTGGAGTGATTTAATCTTGAGCAAGCGCCAACCCCTTCCGATACCGGATATTTACGTCAACTCCCCGCCACTGTCATGGATTCGATCAGAATCGAACCGCTGCGGATATTGCCGCGGGTGTCCACGTCATTGCCCACGGCGGCGACGTGGCGGAACATGTCCTTCAGATTGCCGGCGATGGTGATTTCCTCCACCGGATATTGAATCTCGCCGTTTTCCACCCAGAAACCGGCGGCGCCGCGCGAATAGTCGCCGGTGACCATGTTGACCCCGAAGCCGATGAGTTCCGTCGCCAGTAACCCGGTATGCATACGTTTTATCAGCGCTTCCAGATTGTCCTGGCCAGGCTCAATGGTGAGATTGTGCACGCCGCCGGCGTTGCCGGTGGTCTGCATCTTGAGCTTGCGCGCGGAATAAGAATCGAGCACATAGCCTTGCAGAATTCCATTGCGAATCAGATCGCGCGGCTTGGTGGCCACGCCTTCGCTGTCGAACGCGGCACTCCCCTGCGCACCCTTCAGATGCGGCTGCTCGTGGATGCGCACGAAATCGGCGAACACCGGCTGGCCGATGCTGTCCAGCAGGAACGAGGCCTGGCGGTACAGGCTGGAGCCGCGCACAGCGCTGACCAGATGGGACAACAGGCTCGAGGCGAGCGGCGCCTCATACAGCACCGGGCAGTCGCGCGTGGAAAGTTTTTGACTACCCAGGCGCCGCAGACTGCGTCGAGCTGCTTCCAGGCCCACCTTCTCGGGCGATTCCAGTCCCCCCGCCGCGCGCGCCACGGTGTACCAATAGTCCCGCTGCATGCCGCTGTCGTCCTGCGCAATGACGCTCACCGACAGGCTGTGGCGCGTGGCCGCAACCGCGCCCAGGAATCCGTGCGTGTTGCCGTACACCTCGAGCCCCTCGTGGGTGGACAGGCTCCCGCCTTCAGAATTGGTGATGCGCTTGTCCAGGCCGCGCGCCGCGGATTCAGCCGCGCGCGCGAGCTCGATGGCCCGCTCCGTGCCCGGGTTCCAGGGATGATACAAATCGAGATCGGGAATGTCCTTCGCCAGCCGCTCGGGGTCGGCGAGGCCGGCGCAATCGTCTTCCGCTGTGTACTTGGCGATGGTGCAGGCGGCGCGCACGGTTTCGCGCAGCGCCGTCTCGCTGAAATCCGTGGTGCTGGCCGAAGCGGTGCGCTGCCCGAAATAGACGGTCACGCCCATGCCCTTGTCGCGGGTATGCTCCACGGTTTCGACCTCGCCCAGGCGCACCGTCAACGACAAACCCTGGCTGATGTTCACGCCGGCCTCGGCCGCGCTCGCGCCGGATTTCCTGGCTTCGGCTAGCACGTACTCGACGACGGCGGAAAGCCGCGCGCGCGATTCCTTGTCCGCCACCGCCGGGCTGGTCACCAGCGCGCTCAACCCTGGGTTCCTCCGACGGTCAGGCTGTCTATCTTGAGCGTCGGCTGGCCGACGCCGACCGGAACGCTCTGCCCTTCCTTGCCGCAAGTGCCCACGCCGGGATCAAGCTGAAGATCATTGCCAACCATGGACACGCGCGTCAGCACGTCCGGCCCGTTGCCGATCAGGGTCGCGCCCTTGACCGGCCGCGTGATTTTTCCGTTCTCGATCAGATACGCCTCGGAGGCGGAGAACACGAACTTGCCCGAGGTGATGTCCACCTGTCCGCCGCCAAAATTGACGGCGTATAAACCGCGTTCCACCGAGGCGATGATTTCCCCCGGGTCGTATTTTCCCGCCAGCATATAAGTGTTGGTCATGCGCGGCATCGGCAGATGCGCGTAGGATTCGCGCCGGCCGTTGCCGGTGGGCGCCACACCCATCAGGCGCGCATTGAGCGTGTCCTGCATGAAGCCCTTGAGGATGCCGTTCTCGATGAGCACGGTCTTCTGCGTCGTCGTGCCCTCGTCATCCACGTTGAGCGAGCCGCGCCGGTCGGGGATCGTGCCGTCATCCACCACGGTGCATTGTTCCGACGCCACGCGCTGCCCGAGCTTGCCGGCAAACGCGGACGTGCCCTTTCGGTTGAAATCGCCTTCGAGTCCGTGACCGATGGCTTCGTGCAGCAAAATGCCCGGCCAGCCGGGGCCGAGCACCACCGGCATCGTGCCCGCCGGCGCCTCCACGGCGTCGAGATTTACCAACGCCTGGCGCACTGCTTCACGCGCGTAAGACAGCGCCTGGTTCACGTGCGAAAAATATTCATAGGTGAAGCGTCCGCCGCCGCCGGAACTGCCCTGCTCGCGCCGGCCGTTGCTTTCCACGATCACCGTCACGCTGAGACGCACCAGCGGGCGCACATCGCCGGCGATCACGCCGTCGGAGCGAACCACGAGTACCACTTCATGCGTCGAGGCCAGACTGGCCATGACCTGCTTCACGCGCGGGTCTTGCGCGCGTGCCTCTTGTTCCACGCGCTCGAGCAATTTCACCTTGGCCTCGTCCGGAAGGCTCGCGAGCGGATCGTCCGGCCGGTAAAGCTGCCGCCCCGCCTCGCCGCGGAAAGCGACGGGCGCGCGCGCTGGCACGCCCTGCTGCACGATGGCGCGCGCCGCCCCGGCCGCTTCCAGCAGCGCGGGCAATACGATTTCATCGGAATACGCAAAGCCGGTTTTTTCTCCGGCGACGGCGCGCACGCCGACACCCTGCTCGATGCTATGACTGCCTGATTTGACCTTGCCTTCTTCCAGCGACCAGGATTCGTGCCGGCTGTATTGAAAGTAGAGATCGCCGTAATCCACGCTGCCCGACATCAACTGCCCGATCAGGCGCATCAACTCGGTTTCACCCAGGCCGGCGGGTTCCAGCAGAGACTTCCGCGCCAGCGTCAGCATGTTCGTGCTCATGCGCTCAGTCTCCGGTGCCGGATGCTCGGCAGGCTGGCGCGCACGCTTTGCAGGCGCGCGCGGTCACAATCGGCGATGGCATGGCCCGCGCCACGTGCCCGCCGCGCGAGCACTTCACCCCAGGGATTCACGATCATGCTGTCACCGTGTGTCTCGCGCCCGCTGGCGTGACGGCCGCCCTGGGCCGCGGCAATGACATAGGCAAGATTCTCGATGGCGCGCGCCCGCACCAGCACTTCCCAATGGGCCTTGCCGGTGTGCGCGGTAAAGGCGGCAGGCACGACGAACAGTTCCGCCCCCCGGTCCAGCAGCCGGCGGAAAAGCTCGGGGAAACGCAGGTCGTAACACACGGCGAGCCCCAGCTTGCCGCAGGGCGTGTCGGCCACGACGACTTCATCGCCCGGCTCGAAGCTGCGCGACTCCAGATATTGCTCACCATTGTCGAGACTCACGTCAAAAAGATGAATCTTGTCGTAACGCGCCACGCGTTCCCCGCGATCGTTGAACAGCAGACAGGCGGCACGCACCTTATCAGCACTCTTCGCGGCGAGCGGAATCGTGCCGCCCACGAGCCAGACACGGTGTCGGCGTGCCTGCGCGGCAAGAAATTCCTGGATCGGACCCTGGCCATCCGTTTCGACCGCCACCAGCCGGTCGGCATCGCTGCGCGGCATGATCGCGAAATTCTCCGGCAGCACGACCAGCCCGGCACCGTCGGATACCGCCTCGTCGATGAGCCGCGCGGCTTCGTCGAGGTTCTCCGATACCACCGGACCGGATACCATCTGGACCGCCGCCACGCGCGTCACGTCACGCCTCCGTGGCCGGCACCGATGAAGCGGTTTGCGCAGGGAAGATCAGAAATCGAAACGACAGGGAAAAGAAAAATAAAACTTCGCCGCATGCCGATAGGATATCATCGAATGCCGGATTCATCATCCGCTTTCGACGGCGTCGCTGGGGATTTTGACTCCATGACTTTCACGAGCTTGTTGATCTCCGGTTTGTCCCACGGGCCCTTCACCACATAGGTGATGCGGGTGCCCGCCGCAATCTGCTTCTTGAAAATCTTCTGCGCCGCCAGCACCACCGCCGCCACCTGCGGACCCCAGACGCCCCACGTGGCAAGCGTGACGGTGTCGCTCAATTTCGGCTCCAATTCGATGGTCAGATCGTAATCCTCCGTCGCCAGACCTATCCGCCCGCCGATATCGATCTGTGTCGCCGGCCCGTTGATGGAAAAATTGTGGGTATAGGCATTGCCTTTTTCGATGGCCACTTGGCCGTGGATCTGGTTGTAGATAAATCCCTTGCCAAACACCGGACTGAAATCGAGCGTCAGGTAACGGCTGATGGCGCTCAAGTCGAGCAGGCCAAAGAGTCGGCCGGCGCCCTGTTTGATCTGCAGAAAACGGCCTTTTTTCGCCGATACATCGATACCACCGCTCAGGCTAGCGAGTTGGGCATTCGCCGGCGATTCCGGCCACGACAAATGCGATTTCACGGACACCTCGCCGCCCACCATCTGATCCGGCACGCCAAAGGCCTCCATGGTCTTGCCCAAGTCGGTACTGTTGAGCTCGATGACAAAATCGCTTGCATGGTTATTGTTGACGAATTGCCAGTTGCCGCTGATATTCAGCTTCATTTCAGGCCGTGACAGATTGAATCGTTTGATCTCCCAGCCGGACTCGCTCGGGGCCGCCATGAAATCGAGTTCGCCCAGTTGTTTGTTGCTCAGCTGGAAGGATTTGCTGCGCAGCTCCACCGTAGGCAGCCGGCGCGGGTCGGCCTTCTCATCACGGTATTCATGCTGCTTGTCCGGCAACACCAGGCGCGTCAGATCGAGCTCGTACCTGGCGGCGGGGCCTTTGCCGGAAAATTTCACATTGCCGGTCATGGATGCACCGCTGACATTGCCGCTCCAGATATCGCGGTTGCGGCTGAAATCGAACGCGACGTTTCCGAACCGGCGGTCGAACATGCTGAGCGAGCGCACCTCGGCGCTCACGCGGCCGAGCAAGGTCGGGATTCCACCGGAACCGTCGCCCAGATACGGCCACCACTGATCCATGTCCACCTCATCCAGACGGGCGCTCACGTGCAGACCATGCTCTTTCGGCAGCACCACCGATTCTTCGCCGAAACCGATTCGGCCGCGCGTCAGGCTCCAGCCGCCGGTCTCGCGTCCGAACTGGAGTCTGCCGCTCATGCGATTGCCCACGCTGACCCCCAACATGATATTGCCAGGCGCGCTCGACTCGGTGCGAACAACAAGTTTTTCCTCGGCCAGTCCCTGCGGCCGGTCGAGCGGCGCCGGGAGCGATATTTTCAGATTCCGCAGATCGGCCTCGGCGCGCAGGTCGCCCGTGTCATTGCTCCACCGCCAAGTGGCATTCCAATTGATGCCGCCCGAAACGCGCGAGGCGATCTGAGAGCCCAGCATGGGCGCGATCCCCTGCGCGGAAATAACGCCCTCTCCGTGAATACGCTGCTGGCCGTTGTCCTGGCCCGCGGTCAGAACCGTCTCACCGCCGAGAAACCGCGACCGCAAAATGCCGTCGTGAATACCTGACTCCGTGAAACGTACGCTGCCTTCTATTCCCTCCGCCGCCACCCCGGTCCCGGGAAACCGCAGCGCGCTCTTCAGGAAACGGTACTCACCGGAAACGGTGGTGGAGTGTGCTTGGCCCAGTGGAATATTCAGATCCAGGCTGAGGGCACCCTCGCCAACCCCCTGCAACCCGGCCGGCACATAGGCCAGCCAGCGCGCCGTGCCGGGCTCAGGCTTGACCTCGCGCAGGACATTCAATGTTTCGTTGACCGGGCCGGTGACTTTGCCGCTCACGTGCACAACGCGATGACCATCGCTGCTATCCCGGGTCTGGACCACAACCTGGTTCGCGTCGAGATTGCCGATTTTGCCATTACCGGTTACCAGCACCTCGGGGCCGTCGACCGCCACATCCACTTCCGCCTGCTTGATCGGTTCCCACCCGGGCAGAAAGCGATAAACGCCGCGACGCACATGTCCGCGTAACTCGAACTTGCCGGTATGCTGACGGAAGGGAAAATCGCGGATCGGACCATCATAGATCAGGTAGCCTTCTGTGATCTCGCCGCCCAGAAATGAACGCTCCATCCACGCCAGCGTCGCTGGCGACAAGCGTTCGGCGGGATAGTAGCGCGCCGCATGGGCGCCGTTGCCGTCGTGAAAATCCACCCGAAGTTTTACATGTGGTGAAACCGACAGGTCGAGCGGGATGCGCACGCTCAGCTTGCCGCTGCCCTGGGCGTCGTCACTGGTCACGCGCAGATTGTCGCCTTTGATCAGCCAGTGGTCGTCATATTTCTCCCAACTGAGTTCGGCGCTGACGCGCTTCGCCACCAATGGTTTACGGAATACCTGCGGGAGCGACACACTGATATTGCCCGAGTCGAGCCGCAGGTTGCCGGCGTACCGCGAAACGGACAAATGTCCGGTCAGCCCCTGCACGCCCGGATATTTCTGGTATGGCAACACAGTGGCGGCGCTGATGTCGGTTTCAAGCAAAAAATCGGTCGAGTCGCCATCCTTGTAGACCCGCAAATTGAAATTGTCGGCACCGCCTTCGGGCCTGGCAGCCAGCCAGTAATCCAGCAGTTCACTGGATTTCGCGGGAGCGGTTTTGGCGGCTTCGGCGAGCTCGCTCTTCAGACGTGTGGCGAAGCCGGTGATATCGCCGAGATCAAGATGTCTGACCTGAACCTGACTTTCATCCGGCTGATACAGGATGCGCAAATGCTCGGCGGACCATGCCGGGCCGGTCAGGCCGATCGTGGGATTGGCCACGTCGAGGCGCCAGCCTGAGCGCCGCGTCTTCCAACTCAGATCTCCGCCAGCCTCGCGGATATCGAGCGGTGTTGCCAATCCGGGGAGAGGCAGCCGCAGGTCCGCGACACGCACACTGCCGCGAATCGAGACCGGGCGACCCTGCTCCCACTCGGACCACATTTGCAGATTGAACTTGCCGAGCAAGGCTGGCGGCAGCTTCTCGCGCGCAATCAGCGGCAGCGCGTCGATATCCACCTCCGCCGCGCGCAGGTAGATATCCCCGTCCCATTCCGCCGAAACGAGCGGGTCGCCGCGAATGTCGAGAATCAAGGAGCACTCGCGACACATCCGCGGCGGAAATTCGGCGCTGAACTCGAGCCGGTGACGGCTGCCGCGATTCTCAAGACTCAGATTGACGTGCTTGAGATGCACGCGAGAGTCGGTTGCACGGTGATCGAGCCATTGCATTTCGCCGTTTTCGATCTTGAGCCGGCCCTGCTGGAACAGCCAGGCGAAAAATTTTTCATCATCCGTTTGCTGTGCGGCCTGCAACGGGTTGAGGCCGGAAACCCGGAAGCGCCCGTCGGCCAACCGTTCGAGCGCCAGACTCGGGTTGACGACCACGAGGCTGTTGATTTCCAGTTTTCCCCAGAGCAACGGCAGGAGCGCCAGACTGATCCGCACCTCGCTCAATCGGATCGCCGGCTGACGCCCGTCGGTGGCGTATACCTGCATCCCATTCGCCCGGGCCCCGGGATGCAGACCGTCCCAATAGGCAAGCAGCGAATCTATGTGCACCACGTGACCGGAGCGCTGGCTCAGATACTGCTCGAGATCTGGTTTGCGCTCCTCCAGCATCGGCAGCAGGAAACGTGCGACGGCAAAAACTATCATGAGCAACACCAGCATCGCCGCCGATGCGTAAAGGGTCCAGCGGCTGACGCGCAGCGTCCAGTGGCCGACATGGAAGGCGTAGCGTTGAATCCGTTTCTTCATGACGCGAGTGATCTCAGCGGTCGAACGTACAGAACATCCATAGGCCTATTCTGCCGTATCCGCGCTCAAAGCAGAAAATTGGGTGGGGAACATCGAGAACTTGACTCCTTTGATACCGGATTTTCCCGGAAGTTTCCGTCTCGTGTGTGACGGAAATCAAGATTACATCAATACCACGTCGTATTGTTCCTGGGTGTAAAGCGGCTCGACCTTGAGCTGGATGGGTTTGCCGATGAACTCCTGAAGCTTCACGAGACTGCCGGCCTCTTCGTCGAGCAACAGGTCGATGACCGCCTGGGAGGCCAGCACCATGTACTCGTCGGCGCCATACTGACGCGCCTCGCGCAGGATTTCCCGAAAGATTTCATAACATACGGTCTGCGGCGTTTTCACCATCCCGCGTCCCTCGCAGACCGGGCAGGGATGACACAGGACGTGCTCCAGGCTTTCGCGCGTGCGCTTGCGCGTGAGTTCCACCAGTCCCAACGGCGACATCTCGGTCATGTACACCTTGGTGCGGTCACGCGCGAGCGCCCGTTCCAGGGCGCGCAGTACCTGGCGCTTGTGCTCGGCTTCCGTCATGTCGATGAAATCGACGATGATCATGCCGCCCAGGTTGCGCAGTCGCAGCTGGCGGGCGATCGTCTGCGCCGCCTCGAGGTTGGTCTTGAATAGCGTCTCTTCCAGATTGCGGCGACCGACGTAGGCGCCGGTGTTCACGTCGATGGTGGTCATGGCCTCGGTCTGATCCAGAACCAGATAGCCACCGGACTTGAGCATCACCTTGCTATCGAGCGCCTTCTGGATCTCGTCCTCGACGGAATACAGATCGAAGATAGGCCGCTCGCCCGGATAATGCTCGATGCGATCGGCAACCTCCGGAATAAACTCGATGCCGAAATCGCGCGCCTTGATGAATATCTCGCGCGAATCGATGCGTATCTTCTCGACGTTACTGCGCACCAGGTCGCGCATGGCGCGCAGCGCGAGCGGCAGGTCCTCGTGGATCAGGCTCCGCACTGCCGCGGTGCGAATGCGCTCCCAACAGGCGGCCCACACGCGGCGCAGGTAACGGATATCGGTTTCGATCTCCTCCTCGGCCGCGGTCTCGGCCAGCGTGCGCAGGATGTAACCGCCCTCCTCCGCACCTTCCGGGATGGCGGATTGGACCAGCGCGCGCAGGCGCTCGCGCGTCGTCTCATCGCCGATCTTCTGCGAGATGCCGATGTGCTTGCTGTACGGCAGGAATACAAGATAGCGCCCCGGCAACGTGATCTGCATGGTCAGGCGCGCGCCCTTGGTGCCGATCGGGTCCTTGAGTACCTGCACGACAATCTCCTGCCCATCCTGCAGCAATTCGTGAATCGGCGGTGAGACGCCTGTGCCGCTTTCGGCGGTGGCAGCGGAGCGGATATCGGAAGCGTGCAGAAACGCCGTGCGTTCGAGCCCGATATCCACAAATGCCGCCTGCATGCCCGGGAGAATCCGGACCACCTTGCCGTTATAAATGTTTCCAACGATTCCGCGACTACGCGTGCGCTCGATGTAGACTTCCTGCAATACGCCGTTTTCGACGACCGCGACACGCGTTTCTTGCGGCGTCACGTTGATGAGAATTTCTTCGCTCACGCTCCCTCTCTACCGATCTTTTTCAATATCTCCGTCAGCTCATGGAGCGGCAAGCCCATGACACCGGAATAACTCCCTTCCAGGCGTTCGATGAACGCCGCCGCCTTGCCCTGTATGGCATAGGCTCCGGCCTTGTCCACGGGTTCGCCGGTTTCCCAGTATTGCGCGATTTCCGTCTCCGTCAACCGACTGAACGTGACGCGGCTGGTGCTCAGCGCGACATGCTCGCTGTCCTGATCGACCACGCAAACCGCGGAAAGTACTTCATGCGTCCGACCAGACAGGCGGCGCAGCAAGGCCATGCCATGAACACGATCCTGCGGCTTTCCCAGAATCTCGCCGTCCAGTACCACCTCCGTGTCCGCCCCCAGCACCGGGAGAATCGGCAGGCTGCGTTCTTTCACCTGCTTGGCCACGAATTGCGCCTTGTCGCGCGCTACCCGCAAGACATAGTCGGCGTGCGATTCTCCGGTCTGACGCATCTCGAGGATATTGGACGGTATAGCTTCAAATTGAACGCCAAGCTGGCGCAGCAGTTCGCGGCGGCGGGGAGAAGCGGAGGCGAGGTAGATCATGCGTTAGCGTTTCTTTTCTGTATCTATTATACGCGTAACCGTCTGACCGCGATTATCGAGCGGCCTTCGGCCGCGTGATTTGAATCTGGGATGCTCCGCCCCCTGCGCCCATCTTCTGTCGAATCACCTTCGGCGATGATAAAAAGCTACATGTGGGTGGGCTGACCCACGGCAGGTGACTTTCTCT
>NZ_JBAVEJ010000114.1:0-8459 GCF_049587675.1 Sulfuricaulis sp.
CAACACTTCGGCATCCTCCACGACCGCCGGAGGCGCGCCGAGGTGCGAGAGCATGGGCATCTGCCGCGTCAGTGCGGCGCAGAACGAATCGATGGTGCTCACGCGCAGCCGCTCGGGGCTTGCGATCACGTTCCACCCCTCGGTCTCATCGCGCGCGAGCGCCGCCTTCGCCAATTCCCAGGTCGTGGCCTCGTTAGGCATTTCCGGACGCGGACCCTTGGCCTTCTCGAGGGCCTCAAGAACGCGATTGCGCATTTCGTTGGCGGCCTTGCGTGTGAAGGTGATTGCCACGATCTCTTCGGGATGATCCACGCACGAAAGGAGACGCAGGTAGCGCTGTGTGAGCAGCTCGGTCTTGCCCGAACCGGCAGGCGCCTGGACGATGAATGACTGATCCGGCGTGAGCGCGCGGGCGCGTGCCGCGGCATCGGCTATAGGCTTGTCGTTGCTCATGTTTCATCACCCGAACCGGCCTGCAAGTCTTCCTCCAGCTCCCGGATCCGGCACAGAGGCCCCACGTCGCAATACTCGCAAGTCCGGGTTCCATCCTTCGGTGCGACACGCGCATCCCCCGCGCGAAATGCCTCGCCCAGCGACTCGATTACGCGGTGCCACTCCGCGAGCAATGCCTTCCACGATCCCAGCGCCGCCGCCTCTTTTATCCCGGAAACCGGTTCCACGCCCGGCGCCAGCCCGGCCTCCGCCGCGATGCCGAGAAAACGTGCATCATCTTTGCGAATCTGCGCGAAGGCCACGGCCGCGACATTGTTCTGGGCCAAGGCATAGATCGGGAGTTGCGGCTCATCTGGACGATCGCTGAACCATTGATTGATTTTCGGGGTCCCGGTTTTGTAATCGATTACAACGCGCGCACCGCCTTCGAGCTCATCAACACGGTCCGGCACGATCCTGATCGTCAGTCCGCCATAACTGGCCATCTGCTCCTTTTCGGGAAACACCACGGTAAATGGCGCGCGCTGCTTCTCGATTTCGAGCCAGCCGAGTACCAGTTGATCGAGCCGCGCCTGTTCGAGCGTGATGAAGCGCGCCGTGAACGTCTGCGGTCGTTCACGGGCCATCTCCGCTATGGCGCCGGCCACAGCCTCGCGGACTGCGAGGCGCACCGCTTCTTCCGGAAAAGCACACAGATTCGCGTGGGATTTCAGATTGAGCCAAAGCGCTTTCATGACACCGTGTAGAAGATTGCCGCGATCAATGGCATCGAGCCCGGGCTCCGGCTCATCGAGTGCACGCGCTCCGAGACGCGCATGCGCGAACGCGCGGAACGGACAGGCAGCCTGATCCTTGAAAACGCCGGTTCCGCGACGTGCCTCGGTTCCGGCTGCCAACGATGCGGCGCGCTCATCCGATATCTGCTCCAGTGGCGGGCACGATTCATGAACCAACTGATGCAACGCGCCAATGACACATGGCGTTTCGGGTTCCTTGGCAGGCAAATGAGCTATGAGTGGGCTGGGTCGCAGGTTCTCATCGCCACTGTGCCGTGCGTGGCTGACAATGACTTCTGGTGCGCTCGCAAGGAGCCATCCCGTCAGACGACGGGCGAAATTAAGTTCGCGGGCCGCAGAGGCGTGCGGCAGGTTGTATCGGCGCTGCAGCTCGATGGGAAGGAAGGGATTCGGGCGTGGCTTGTCGGGCCAGGCCGCATCATGCAGCCCGGTGATCCACAAGCCATCAAACTCGAGACCCGCGGCTTCAAGCAACCCCATGACCTGAACCGGAACCTCCGGCGTTTTCGGCTGGAAGATGCGCTCACCGGCCATGTGCACGAGTGTCGAGAACGCCTCGGCGTAACTTATCCGATCCGTAACCTCATCAAGGGTCGAGAGCACGGAAAGCATCTCGCGCCACGCCTCCACGGTTTGATATTCGTCACTATCGAGCGGGCGATCGCCCGGCCACCCAAGCGCCAGGAGCCCGCGGGCAAAGCCCTCGGCCCAGGCGCTTGGAAGCTGTTTTTTCGGAAAGGAATCGAGGAGCGCGCGCCAGTTCTTGAGCCGCGCCGCGAGCATCGGCGCGCTGTGTGCGCGCCAGCCTCCCTCCCTATCCTGATCCTGAGCAAGGCGCAGCAAGCCATTGATTCGCACGAGGGGTTCAGCTTGGCGGCACGCCACATCGAGGAGTGCACGTTGCGGCCACTCTTCGGTTGCGCCGCCCAGAAACGGAGACCGCAACAGGCTCCCGGTCTCCTCGCAGGCCAACTCGCCTTTGCCGAGCTCAAGGATTTGAAGCGCCGTGTGCACGATCGGATATTGCGAAAGCGCCTGGCCCAGGGAAAGGTTGTAGGGACGGGTGGCGTTCGCGGAATCTGGCAGCACGGCTCCCGGCACGAACGTGTCATCGAAAATTCTGACCACCTGCGGGCGCATCGCGCCGAGATCCGGTACGATAACCCCGATGCGGGATGCCCCGGCCTCCAGCCGCTCCCGTGCCCAATGAGCGGCGGCGGCAATTTCCTCCAGCGGACCGGCAAGCTCGTAGCGTACGACGGTATTCGGCATGGGGTATGCATTGATCGGCTCTACCACCGTGCCAGCGCGACGCAGGATTTCGAGCAACCGCTCCTGCTGGGGAGTATGCTCTTCGAATCCGAAAAGCAGCAGCCGCTTCGGGGCTTTCAGACGCCCGCTCGCTAGAGCCTCAACGATTGCATCCGCCAGACGGGCACGATCCTGCCAACCCTGGGCGCGGCACCGCTCATCAAAGTCACGCGACCAGATTGCAAAAGCCCGCACATCCTCGTTGGGCCCAGTGTCCGGCAGCGGCAACGGAATGGTCCACTCCCAGCTAAGCCGCCATGCATCCTGGACCGTCTGCGCCGTGGCAGAGGATTGTAAGAGCCCGTCCCCGACACTTGAGTCACCGATGATCGATTCCCAAAGCATGGCCTCCTGAACCGGACTGAGCAAGGTGCGGGTATCCAACTGCTCTTTTGCCAACGACGGCGCCGTGAACTCGTCCCAGTACCGTTCAAGCCAGGCATTCCACGTAAGGAGGTCCGGACTCTGCCACGCCAGCCGTTCTTCGTCCTGCATGCGGCGCGCATACGCGATTTGCAACGTGCGTACCTGGCGCTGGCTCGCCACGAGTAACGACGCTCCGGATTTCAACGCCTCAAAAACCGAATCGCGCAATATGTTTTCCCTTATTCTCTGTCCTTATCTGCCTACCCTGCGGACGGATGTTCGGTCCTCTTCATGTAGCGGTTTGCACCGACTCGGTCCTGCAATGGTTACGACGCGCATATTACGCAAGAAAACACTCCGTTGACGGTGACACGAGCTGCTTGCCCGAATTAGCGACTGCTTTGCGGCATGTTTTTATCGTATCAGGCGTGCAGCTCCTGGCGAAAGCCACTTCTTTCCACGTCGCGCCCGGCGATATCATTAAGATTGTCTTGGTGAGCTTCGTCCTGTTTATTACCGACATGAATAATTGTTGCCTTGTCATTTCAGCACCAGGCAAGACCGGGTCGAGCATTAAAATCACGACCAATAAAAAAGGCGGCCATTCATGGCCGCCTCTCGGATACACTCTACGAATTACCTGCATACCCGGGACACTTCCCTGCATCCCTGGAAACTTCCCTGCACTTCCGGTGTTGGCAGTAAAAGTATTTCCCTATGCGCATCCCTGCCTCCCTTGAATATAGGCCGGGGTAACCAACATGCAAGGAACGGCATCGATATGTTTACCAAAGGCTTTTTGTTACATTACATGCGCTTCATTAAAGAATCTGGATGCTGCTGATCTTCACCGCTGCGGCGGTTGCGTGGAGATACCGGTGCCGTAACTTACTGAGGATGGGCGTGTACAACGCGGTTACGTCCCGTCTGCTTGGCTTCATACAAGGCGGCATCCACCTGCTGGAAAAGCCACGCCGCGGGGTCGGGTCCATAGGTATCCACCCCCGGCTCCAGGCAGACAAGCCCGATGCTGACAGTCACGTCCAGATCGACTCCCTCCGGAATAATAAAGGCGCTGTGCTCGACGTTGGCACGCAGCCGTTCGGCGATGGCCGCACCCTGGACCTGCGTCGTGTCCGGCAGCAGCAGCACGAATTCCTCGCCACCATAGCGCGCCAGCACGTCGCTGCCGCGCAGGTCCTGTCCGAGGATGCTGGCGATCTGGCGCAGCACGCGGTCACCGACCTGGTGACCGTACTGGTCGTTAACCTGCTTGAAAAAATCGACATCCGCCAGCATGCACACGAGAGGTCCGGCTTGACGCGCCCAACGCTCGATTTCCTCCGCCAGGCGGCGCTCGAAAAAGCGCCGGTTGGAAACGCCGGTAAGCGGATCGGTGAGTCCGTCGAGCTTGAGACGCTCATGATTGACCGCGTTGTCGATACACAGCGCCGCCACGGCCGCCAGGTGCTCGAGCAGATCCGTCGCTATACCGGGCATGAAATGCTTCGGATCGTGGCTGCC
This sequence comes from Sulfuricaulis sp., assembly GCF_049587675.1. Classification (GTDB taxonomy): domain Bacteria; phylum Pseudomonadota; class Gammaproteobacteria; order Acidiferrobacterales; family Sulfurifustaceae; genus Sulfuricaulis. Next base: position 4,452 of record NZ_JBAVEJ010000114.1, read on the forward strand.
TTGATTGAGACTGCCGATCAGTTCGCCGCGACGTATAAGCGGCGCGATCGCCACCGACCCCGACGCACAGGGATTGTTTGAAAATAACAGGGAATGAAGATGCGCATCCACTGGCCCGAGACGCGGTCGCCATGGACGGGCAAACATTTCATTCAGCGTCTCCCGCGGTATAGCGACGAAACAATTTTGCTTCAAACCGGATTCAATGCCGGCATCGATCAGCCGTGTCATCTCGTATTCCGGATCGACACAGGCGATGGTGACACAGTCGATACCGGAAAAAGTTTCGGGAATGCCTTCCGTGATGACTCCGGCGAGATCAGTCAGCGAATTCGAGCCGATCATCCGTACCTCGATCTCCCGGAATCCGGACCAGATGCGCTCGTTGTCGCGCAACTGATTACGGAGTTTCACCCATTCCCGGTCCTGTATCGTCTCGCGTTGGTCCATTCCCTCGCTCCGCCCGTCACCGCACCGCCGTGCCCGACGATTCGGCCTTGATCCCAAGCATGCTCAACAACCGCGGTGCGGGTACATAGCCGGGAATTGTTTTACCGTCATCGAAAAATATTGTCGGCGTGCCGTTGACGTCCAGACGCTGGCCCAGCAGGTAGTTTTCCTCCACCGGGTTCTTGCAGGTTTTCATGTCCAGCTTGCCGCCGGCACTGGCGATACCGATCGCCTTGACGCGATCGGCCGCGCACCAGACAGCCACCGCGCGTTTGTAACTTTCGGAGTGCAGACCTGTCCGCGGGAAAAAAAGATATCGTACTTTCACGCCCTGCTTGTTGAGTGTGGGCACCTCAAGATGAAACTTGGAACAATAGCCGCAATCCACGTCGAAGAACACCGTCAGCGTGCGCTTGGGGTTCGCCGGTCCCATTACTATCATGTTTTGCTCGCCCACCTCATCGAGCAGCCGCACACGAATAGAGGCACGCCTTGCCTCAGTCAGGTTGGTATGCGTGCCCATGTCCACGAGATCGCCCATGAAAAGGTACTTGCCGTCGCTGGTCGTATAAAATACTTTCGCGTCGAATTCGATTTCATACATGCCGGAAACCGGGCCCGGCTTGATGGTTGCCGCGGAAAGCTCGGGAAAGGAGCTGACCAGACCGGCTTTGACCTGTTTCATTTCCTGTTCACCCGCGGAGGCGGAGAAGATAAAGGCAAGACTGAGAAGACAAGATAAGACGAAACGTAACATGATGACGGTTTCTCGCTGTTCAGAGTGGATGGGGTGGCGCAGACTGCGCATGATCATACTGGCTGCCCGCGCGACGTGCCAGCATTAGACCGTGTGCGGGGTCCTCGGTTCGAAGTCATTTCAAGTTCCGCTCCGCCTCTAGCACAATGCGCGTCATGGGAATCACACTGTCCGGGTTGAGCGAGATCGAAGCAATGCCCTGGCTTACCAGCCAGGTGGTAATCTCGGGATAGTCCGAGGGCGCCTGGCCGCAGATACCCACATATTTGCCCATTTTACGGGCAGTGCGAATGGCCATTTCCATGAGCTTGAGCACCGCCGGGTTGCGTTCATCGAACCCGGTCAATAGCCCAGAATCGCGGTCGACACCCAGAGTGAGCTGGGTCAGGTCATTGGAGCCGATGGAAAATCCGTCCAGATGCTGTAAAAACTCTTCCGCCAGCAATGCATTAGCCGGGATTTCGCACATGAGATAGATCTTTAGCTCCGCCTTTCCACGCTCCAGACCGTGCGTCCGCATGGCCGCCAATACCTGCAGCGCCTCTTCCACACTGCGCACGAACGGGATCATCAAAGCCACGTTGGTAAGACCCATGTCCTCGCGTACCTGCTTGAGCGCAGCGCACTCCAGCGCAAAACTTTCACGGAAGGTCTCAGAGTAATAACGTGAAGCCCCGCGCAGCCCGAGCATGGGATTTTCTTCCTTGGGTTCAAAGCGTTCGCCGCCAAACAACGAGGCATACTCGTTCGACTTGAAATCGCTGAGACGCACGATCACCGGCCGGGGATGGAAGGCAGCCGCGATCATCCCGACACCCTCGGCAAGGCGCTTGATGAAATAGGAGCGCCGGTCACCATAGCCGACCGTCAGCCGGTCGATATGCTTCTGCTCATCCTTGCTGAGTTTCTCGTATTCCAGCAAAGCCCGGGGATGCACCTGGATACTGTGATTGATAATGAATTCAAGACGCGCAAGCCCGACACCGTCGTTCGGCAGAAAAGAGTGCTCAAATGCCTGATCGGGGTTGCCGAGGTTCATCATGATCTTGGTGCGCGGCCGGTTTGCCGCATCGACGAAAATTTTCTCTACGCGGAATTTCAATGCGCCGTCGTATACGTGGCCGGTATCGCCCTCGGCGCAGGAAATCGTCACCGGCTTGCCCTGGCCGAGGCTTTCGGTGGCGTTGCCACAACCCACGATTGCCGGAATGCCGAGTTCGCGCGCAATAATCGCGGCATGGCAGGTTCGACCGCCGCGGTTGGTGACGATCGCCGCCGCGGTCTTCATCACCGGCTCCCAGTCCGGGTCGGTCATGTCGGTTACCAGCACTTCGCCGGCGCGGAGTTGCGACATGTCGGCGACATTCCGGATCACGCGTGCCTGACCGGCTGCGATACGACGGCCCACGCTTTTCCCGGAAGCCAGAATCTTGCCGCGTGATTCCAGGTAATAAACATCGTACTCGTTACGCGTCTCCTGCGAGCGCACCGTCTCCGGACGTGCTTGCACCACGTAGAGTTTGCCGTCCACGCCGTCCTTGGCCCATTCGATGTCCATGGGCATGTCTCGTCCGGCCCCTTTTGAATAATGCCGTTCGATTTTTACGGCGTAGCGCGCGAGCTCGAGCACATCCTCGTCTGTCAGGGAAAAATGCAGGCGATCGGCCTCTGGCACGTCGACATTGCGGATGGAAGAACCTCGCTCCGCCTCCTGTGCATAAATCATCTTGATTGCCTTGGTACCGAGCTGACGTTTCAGGATTGGCTGTTTGCCGGCAGCCAGCGCCGGCTTGAAAACATAGAACTCGTCGGGATTCACGGCGCCTTGAACGACATTCTCGCCCAGGCCATAGGCGGAGGTGATAAAGACAACGTCACGAAACCCTGTTTCGGTGTCGAGCGTGAACACCACGCCGGACGAACCTATATCGGAGCGCACCATTTTCTGCGCACCGATCGAAAGCGCCACGTCATCGTGTGAAAACCCCTGGTGCACACGGTAGGAGATAGCGCGGTCGTTGAAGAGCGAGGCATAAACCCGGCGGCAGGTCGTCAGCAGATCCTTGACGCCGCGTATATTAAGGTAGGTGTCCTGCTGCCCCGCGAACGAGGCGCCCGGTAAATCCTCGGCGGTCGCCGAGCTGCGAACGGCGATATCGGGATCGGGCCCATACTCTTTCGCGAGAGTCTGGTACGCCGTGGTGATTTCCTGAGTCAGGTCGGGAGGTATTTCCGCCTCGTGGACCCAGCGGCGGATATCAGCGCCGGCCTGTTCCAGCTGGGTGAGATCATTAGTATCCAGAAGCTTCAGGCGCTCGCGAATACGTTCGACAAGATTGTTATGCTCGAGAAAATGCCAATAGGCCTCGGCTGTGGTGGCAAATCCATTGGGTATCCGCACGCCCTCCGCACTCAAGTGGCGATACATCTCGCCCAAAGAAGCGTTTTTGCCTCCAACAACGGGAATATCCCCGATCCCCAGTTCAGAAAATGTGCGGATGTAGCGCATGCTTCGAGCACAAAATAACGCATGCCGCCGGGATTTCCAATTGAGAATTAACGATAAGCAATTCAAAACAGGGAGCCGGCAAATACCAGCATAATAATCATGGCCTTATACTCCGAATCGGGTTGTAAGCCCCTGGCAGCACCCGTCTGGCCTGATTACAGGCATGAACAATGCCTGTTGATTGAGCAATTACGTCGAGACTCGCTTACCAAATAACAATAACGAACGTGGTGCATTCTCCTGCGAAACACCCGCAAAGGCACGCATTTGCCGCGCGTCTGGCGTTACGACT
>NZ_JBAVEJ010000115.1:0-1810 GCF_049587675.1 Sulfuricaulis sp.
GAACAACGGTGTGAAGCTCGAAGAAGTTGATGAGAGCGCGGTAAGACAAATAGAACCGAGGGCCCTGACATATGGGCGTGCGATTTTTTCACCCACGACGTCCTCCGTGGATCCCGAGGCTGTGGTTCACAGCATGGAAAAGGAGGCCAAGAATGAAGGCGTTTCCATTCACTACGGTGTCAGTTATCGTCATCGTAACGAACAGGGAGTCCAGACCTCTGCCGGGATCTACAACGCCGGATATGTCGTGAACGCTGCCGGGCTCTACGCCGATCATATCGCCAGGGGCTTCGGATTCTCCCAAGACTACCGAATACTTCCGTTCAAGGGCTTATACTTGTATTCGAATGAACCGCCGGGCTCCTTTCGCACCAATATCTATCCGGTTCCGGATCTCCGCAATCCGTTTCTCGGTGTGCACTTCACCGTTACCGCCGATGGCCACGCAAAAATCGGCCCGACGGCAATTCCGGCATTCTGGCGCGAGCAGTACCATCGTCATGAAAATTTCCGGATGAACGAGTTTATTGATATTTTGCGTCGACAGTTAAGCCTGTTCCTGTCATCGAAGTTTGACTTCAAACGGCTCGCCTTCGATGAGATGAGGAAACTCGCGCGCTCACGCATGGTGTCGTTGGCCGCGGCGTTAGCCAAGGGGGTAAAAAATGACAATTACCGGCAGTGGGGCAGGCCAGGTATCCGGGCGCAACTGCTGAACATCAAGGAAAAAAAGTTGGAAATGGATTTTGTTTTTGAGGGCGACAACAGATCTTTTCATGTTCTGAATGCCGTATCACCCGGCTTTACCTGTTGTCTGCCTTTTTCCCATTTTGTTTGTGACGCCATTGCGGCCAAACTGGCCTAGCGGAGGAAATGTGAAGATTCTGATTACCGGAAACATGGGCTACATCGGGCCGTGCGTTGCTGACCAGTTGCAGCGCGCGTATCCCGACGCCTCCCTGGTCGGTTATGACATGGGCTATTTCGCCCACTGCCTGACTGGCGCTGCAGCGCTGCCGGAGACCCGCATTGATCAGCAGTATTTCGGCGACATGCGCGCGATCGATGCCGCAGTGCTCAAGGGGGTTTATGCGGTCGTGCACTTGGCGGCAATTTCGAACGACCCCATGGGCAACACCTTCGAGAAGGTAACGCAAGACATCAACTACGAATCGAGCGCGCGTCTCGCCCGACTCGCCAAGGAAGCCGGCGTCAAACGGTTTGTCTTTGCCTCAAGTTGCAGCATGTATGGCTTTGCCGAAGGTGGGCCGCGCAAAGAAGATGATGCGCTCAACCCGCTCACCGCTTATGCGCGCTCGAAGGTGGCCACCGAGAAGACCTTGCAGGAACTCGCCACGAATGACTTCGTGGTTACGTCTTTGCGCTTTGCGACAGCGTGCGGCATGAGTGAGCGTCTGCGACTGGATCTGGTGCTGAATGATTTTGTGGCCGGCGCGGTCGCGGCGCGGCAGATCACGATCCTGAGCGATGGCACGCCTTGGCGGCCGTTAATTCATATTGAAGACATGGCGCGGGCAATTGAGTGGGCAGTCGGGCGCGTGCCGTCGAACGGAGGGGCCTGGCTCGCGGTGAATACAGGAAGCAATGAGTGGAATTATCAAGTCAAGGATTTGGCGCACGCTGTCGCCAAGCTTATTCCGGACGTGAGCGTCTCCATTAATAAAAATGCCCAGCCCGACAAGCGTTCATATCAAGTGGACTTCAGCCTGTTCCGTAAACTCGCGCCCAAGCACCAGCCGAAGGTCGATCTCGTCGGCGCCATACAGGGACACAAGGAAGGGCTTGAGGA
>NZ_JBAVEJ010000116.1:0-6357 GCF_049587675.1 Sulfuricaulis sp.
GTACTGCCGGCAAAGGACTTCAATTTCAATCTCGATCGTAACCAGCAATGTCCGCGGATCGAGGAGATGGACCAGTTCGAAGCGAAGTTCCCGCTCTGGGGCATGCCGTTCGGCATGCCGGCGCTGAGCGAGCGCGAGCACGATACGCTCGCGCGCTGGATCGAGGCCGGTGCGCCGTACGCCGAGCCGGCGCCGCTGCCAACCGGCTACACGGTCCGCGTCGCCGAGTGGGAGCGGTTCCTGAATGGCGACAGCCTCAAGGCGCAGCTCATGAGCCGCTACATCTACGAGCACTGGTTCGTCGGCCATCTGTACTTTGACGATAAGCCTGGCAACGAGTACTTCGAGCTGGTGCGCTCGGCCACCCCGCCGGGCGAGCCGATCAAGCTGATCGCCAGCCGCCGACCGTACGACGATCCCGGTGTGGCACGTGTTTATTATCGGTTGCGCCGCCTGCAGGAGACGCCGCTCACCAAGACCCACTTGCCGTATGCGCTCAACGCGGCACGCATGGCGAAGATCAAGTCGTGGTTCCTCGATGCGCCGTATGAGGTCATGGCGCTCCCGTCGTACGTGCCCGAGCAGGCTTCCAACCCGTTTGTCACCTTCCGCGAGTTGCCGGTGAATGCCCGTTACCGTTTCATGCTCGAGGAGGCGCAGTTCACGCTCGCCGGTTTCATGAAGGGGCCGGTGTGCCGCGGCCAAGTAGCGCTTAACGTGATCAACGACCACTTCTGGATCGTGTTCGTCGATCCGGCGGTCGAACAGGCCGAGCACGACGCCGGGTTTCTGGCCCAGGAGGTGGAGAACCTGCGGTTGCCGGCCGAGAACGAGAGCACCACGCGGTTGCTGCGCTTTCGCAGCTACTCCAAGTACGAGGAGAACTACCTGCGCGCGAAGAGCGACTACCTCAACCGGCGCCTCGGACCGCACAACCCGGTGCGGCTCGAACTGTTGTGGAACGGCGACGGCACCAACCCGAACGCGGCACTGACCGGCTTCCGGCATTTCGACAGCGCTTCGGTGGTCCAAGGGCTGATCGGCGAGCGCCCTCAGACGGTGCTGGTGCTTGGCTACCCGCTGTTCGAGCGCATTCATTACCTGCTCGTCAGCGGCTTCGATGTCTACGGCAATACCGGCCACCAGCTGGCGACGCGCATGTACATGGATTTCCTGCGCATGGAGGGCGAGCTCAACTTCCTCGCCTTTCTGCCACGCGCCGCGCGCGACAAGGTTCACGACTACTGGTACCGTGATGCCGACCCCTCGCACATCGAGCACCTGCGCAACGTGGCCGCCTACTACGATCAGGAAACCGGCATCCGCTTTCGCAGCCACGATCCGCTCACCGAGATGTACGCGCTCATGCGGCGCTACTACGCGCCGGTGTCCTTATCGCGCTATGACATCGCCGCCAGTGGATTGCCGGCCGCCGCACAGGAGCCGCTGCGGCAACTGTCGGCAGTGCGCGGACCGGCCGCCACGAGCATGCCGGAAACCGCGTTTCTTACCGTGCGCGATCGCGACGGCCGCGAGTATCACTTCACCGTGCTTCGCAACAGCGCGCACCTGAACGTGGCGGCACCCTTCGGCGAGAAGAAGCGCCGCGTGCCGGCGGAAGACCGGCTGCTGGTGGTGGAAGGCTTTGCCGGTGCCTACCCGAATGCGTTCTACCATGTCGAACTTACCGACCTGCCGCAGTTCGCGCACACGGTGCAGAGTCTGGGCAGCGAGGCCGATTACCAGGCAATGATGGCCCGCTTCGGTATCCGTCGCACCGATGTGCGCTTCTGGGCGCACAGCGACAGCTTGCATGCCGCTTACCGCGCGTGGGCGTCGCGCGAGGCCGGGCTGTTCGACTACTCCCGCATCGAGAACCGTTGATTGGCGGCGCTCAATGAGGGGCAAGTCCAGGTTATTTCAAATTCATCATTGTTCTGCTACGAGGCGTGCATGCAATACAAAAATGTAATTCATGTCAGCCGTTGGTCAGTACGCCGATATCCGGTTTGAATGCGCGGGCAACTGAACAGGCGGCACGGAGTTATCGTCGCGGTGCTGCTGCTCGTTAGTAGCTGCGCCAGCCTTCCCGCTGACATCAAACGTAGCGAGTCTTACGCCGTGCGTGGCACGGAGGCAACCCGTCTCGGCCAGATAGCCCAACCATTGCTGAAGGCCCATCCGGGCGAGAGCGGATTTCGTCCGCTGCAAAAGGGCGTCGACGCGTTGCTCGCACGCATGGTGCTGGCGGAAGTGGCCGAGCGTTCGCTGGATGTTCAGTACTACATCTGGCATGACGATTTGACCGGGCGCTTTTTCGCCAATGCTCTGCTGCGCGCCGCCGACCGCGGCGTGCGGGTACGCGTCATCCTCGACGATGTCGGCGCGCGGGCTGATGACGAGATCCTTCTGAGTCTCGACGCGCACCCCAACATCGAGATCCGTCTTTTCAACCCGGTCGCTTCGCGCAGATTCCGCAGCCTTGGCATGCTCACCGATTTTTCACGCGTGAACCGGCGCATGCACAACAAGAGCTTCATCGCGGACAATCAGCGTGCCATCCTGGGTGGACGCAATATCGGCGATGAATACTTCGAGGCCCAAAGCGAGGTTGCCTTCGGTGATCTTGACGTGCTGACAGTGGGTCGTGCCGTCAGCGACGTCTCCGATGCATTCGACCGCTACTGGAATGCACCCGCGTCGATCCCGGTCTCGGCGCTGCTGAGTCGAAGCGGCGAGACCGTAAACCTGGATGCCCTGCGCGCGCAGCTCGCCGCCTTTGTCGAGGCACAACGAGACAGCCCCTACGTGACAAGCGCAAGATCACAACTGGTTGAGTTGATGGCGACAGGTAGCGAGGGCTTCTTCTGGGGCAAGGCCTATCTGCTCTATGACGACCCGGCCAAGATCAGCCGTGCGCCCGAGGATACCGAAGGGCACCTCATGCCTCAGTTCGCTAACCTCAACTCGCCGGTCCAGAGCGAACTGTTGATCGTTTCGCCTTACTTCATCCCCGGCGAGACCGGCGTAGCCTGGCTGCGCGGGCTGGTGGAGCGCGGCGTGCGCGTCACGGTCCTGACCAACTCCCTCGCCGCGACCGATGTCGGCGCGGTACATGCCGGTTACCAGCACTATCGGAAGGCCTTGCTCGAAGCGGGCGTAAGGCTCTATGAATTCATGCCCGAAGCGATCGAATACGAGCGCGCAAAGCGCGGAAAGGGCGGCATCAGCGGTTCACGCGCTTCCCTGCACGCCAAGACCTTCGTGTTCGACCGACGCGCGGTCTTCATCGGCTCGCTCAACCTCGATCCCCGTTCGATTCAACTCAATACGGAGATCGGCCTCGTTTGCGAGAGCGCGCCTCTGGCCGAGAATCTGGCCGGTACGCTCGAGCAGAACCTCGACAAGATCGCCTGGCGTCTCGAGTTAATAGTCGATGACTCGGGCTACAAGCGGATTGCCTGGGTGCAGACCGGTGCGGAGGGGGTTCGGCAGCGACTGGAAGAACCCGAGGTGAGCACATGGCGCAAGTTCTCGGTGTGGTTCCTGGGACTGTTTCCGATCGAGTCTCAGCTCTAGGCGCCGGTCGCTGGCAATAGCCGGACGCAAGCAACTGACTCGCCGCCGCAGCATTGCAATCACGGCAAGGTGCCGTTCAATCGAGCAAGAAGGGTAAGTATTGTCTTCGCTTTGCTGTGTTCGTACCGCCGCTGTTAGACCAAGGTCCAATAGCCTGTGTCACCCCCCATTTCATAAAATCCCAGCCAAACAATCCAGATATACCGAAAGAACACATCGCACAGGGCATCCACGTCGTGGCCAAGCCGATCTGGTCTGCCTGTAATCACTACCGCGCATGTACATGTATTTACCTCAGCTGTCGCAAGAATCCGAGGATTGAAGCATGAAATGGACCGAAACACGAAGCCTGCTCAGGGAACCGCTACTCCATTTCTTTTTGATCGGCGCGGCATTGTTCCTCATTTTCGGATGGCGGAGCAATTCGGTGTCTTTGCCTGGAAGCCAGACGGGTACGCCGATGGCGCAGATCGTCGTTAGCCGGGATGCTATCGATCAGATGAACAATCTGTTTGCGAAGACCTGGCAGCGACCGCCGATCGAAGAAGAACAAAAAAAACTTATCGAGGATTTCGTCCGCAACGAGATCTATTACCGGGAGGCGATCGCAATAGGCCTGGACCGGGACGACGAAGTGCTCAAGCGGCGTTTGCGGCAGAAGATGGAATTCATCTACGAGGACATTACCTCCTGGGTGGAACCGACAGATGCGGACCTCAAGGCATACATGAAAAAGCATCGCGAGCAGTATCTCACCGATCCGCAGGTGTCGTTCCGTCAGGTGTATATCAACACTAACAAGCGAGGAACGAGCGCCGAGTCCGATGCCCGGCAGGTTCTTGCGCAGCTCACTGCAGGAGCCGATCCGGACTCTGTCGGCGACCGCACGCTGCTGGAACCGGAAGTCCCGCTATCACCGCTCTGGGACATCAGGAAACAATTTGGCGACGAGTTCAGCAACAGCCTTCTTGAGCTCAGGCCCGGAAGATGGGAGGGGCCGATTCGATCCGGATTCGGCCTGCATGCGGTGTTCGTGAGAGAGAGCGTAAGCGGGCGGTTGCCCGATCTGAATGATGCCCGGGAGATGGTGAAGCGGGACTGGGCATTCGAGCGGCAGAAGGAACTGAAGGATGCCGCATACGCAAAGATCAGGGAGCGTTATACCGTGACCGTGGAGAGGCCGACGGCTGTAACCGCGTCGGCAATAGCCGCAGCAAATACGAGGGTGACGACGCGATGACCCGGTCCGCGATATTCATGCTGGCGCTGCTATTGGTCACCGGAACCAGTGCGGTTGTCCATGCCCATGAATCGCAGCCCGGAACGTTGGAACTGCGGCAGGTCGACAAGGACAGGTATGAGGTGACGTGGCGGGCGCCGATCTACTTTGGCCAGCCGCATCCGGCGCGCCTCGAATTGCCGCAGCACTGGAAGACCGTCGTGGAACCGACGGTGCTCCTGCTCGCCGACTCGCAGGTCTTTCATCGCGTCGTGATTATTGGGGGCCAGGGCGTGGAGGGGAGCATTATACGGTTCCCCGGCCTGGAGAAATCCATAACGGACGTCTTTGTAAGGTTGAACCGGCTCGACGGCACCACGATGACCGCCGTCGTCCGGCCGTCAAAGCCCTATGCCCAGCTCCGCGGAGAGCGGACGTGGAGCACCACGGCGGGAGAGTATATCGGCCTCGGATTTCACCACATCCTGCGGGGCGCTGATCATCTGCTCTTTGTGCTGGGGTTGCTGCTGATCGTCAAGGGACGGTTGATGCTCCTGAAGACCATCACCGCCTTTACCGTGGCGCACAGCATCACACTCGCCATGGCCACCTTTGGCTACGCCAGCGTTCCGCTTCCGCCGCTCGAGGTTGCCATCGCGCTCAGTATCTTTTTTCTCGGGCCGGAGATCGTTCGAACCTGGCGCGGTGAGACGAGTCTGACGATCCGCTATCCCTGGATCGTCGCATTCCTGTTCGGGCTACTGCACGGGTTCGGCTTTGCCACCGGGCTCTCAACGATCGGGATGCCGAAGGCGGAAGTACCCCTCGCTCTGTTCTTCTTCAATGTGGGTGTGGAGCTGTGTCAGCTCTTTTTCGTTTTCACGGCCCGGGCGCTCGTGAGATCGCTGAAGGCGCTGAATGTCAGCTGGCCACGCTGGGCAAAGGTCCTGCCGGGATACGCGGTTGGCAGCTTTGGGGCGTACTGGACCATCCAGAGGATGGTCGTCCTCCTCAAAGTTTTTTGATGATGCAACATATATCAGGATGAACGCAGAAATTCGAAAAAGGAGGATACAACAATGAGCAGAAAAGTATTGCGTGATGTTTTTCTGGCTGTCGCAATGATCAGCTGCCTGACACTGACGGCCTTCGCAGCTGAAGAAGCGGTCAGCGAAGGCGATGTGGGAACAGCCAGCAAGGCGGACCTTGAAAGGGTCCACCCCACGAAGCCGCCTTACTCGCCTTACGCGGGCCGCAACTTCCCCACGCGGCCTTTCTTCGGAGACACGCACCTGCATACCGGGTTCTCCATGGACGCCGGCGCCTTCGGTGCGCGTCTCACACCTCGTGATGCCTACCAGTTCGCACGGGGAGAGGAAATATCCTCGAATACCGGTCAGCCGGTCAAGCTGTCCCGGCCGCTCGACTTCCTCGTGGTGGCTGACCATTCGGACGGTATGGGCTTTTTCCCGCTGCTGATGGGCGGCGATCCGACGCTCATGGCGACCGAACAGGGAAGGAGATGGCACGACGAGATCAAAGGCGGTCAGGGTGCCAAG
>NZ_JBAVEJ010000117.1:0-3043 GCF_049587675.1 Sulfuricaulis sp.
AGGCGAAGATTCACGTCAGCGTATTCGATCGCCTACAGCGCGCCTCGGACGGTTACGCGCCATTCAATCTGCCGGACGATTTCGTGATGGAAATGGCGGATGTGACCAAGGCCGCCGGGTTCGATGCCAGTCTTTTCGATACCTATACTGCTGAGCGCAGCCTGGACCCGCATCGCGCGCAGCTCTTGGGCAAAATCTGGGATCTGGTCTGGATCAAGCGCTGGTTGTATTTACTGACGCTGGCGGCGACCGGCTCGCTGTTGTACGTCATTTACTGGCTCAGTTCGCAGCCTGTGCCGGCGCGCAGTGGTGAGTGGCGCATCGTGGGCTGGATTTTCGCGGCGCTGGGCGCGCTGTTGCCGGACGCCGCCAGCGGCGCCCTGGACGCCCTGCGCTCAGACCCGTTCTGGCTATTCCTTTTCGCCGCGATCTTCAGCGTGATGTTGTTCGTGACCAAGCGCGTGGACCGGCGCATCAGCGAAGTCGACAACGCCAGCTGGCGCTATGTATTCGAGAATCATCGCCAGCAGGCGCATGTGAAATTCGGCCCGTTCGAGTCGTTGCTGCTCGACCTGGCGCGGCGCTTGCGCAACTCCTGGCCGAGCCGCGTCGTCATGCCGTTTCTCAAGGCCCGGATCATGCCGGGGTTTGCGCTGATTGCCACGGCGGCGTTGTTAGGCTGGTTGATCTGGATGGCGTGTTCAGTCGCAGAATAAAAAGGGACGGAGAATTAAAGGTGTCAGGCTCGATTTACCGGGAAACCAGACCATGAAAAAGTCCTTTCCCTTGTCCCAAGTCTACGGCTGGCTTCCGCCCGGTCCGGTGGTGCTGGTGACCACGGCGCAGAAGGGTAGCGCACGTCCGCTGTCCCCGGCAGCCCAAGGGTTGCCTAAGCAGTTCTGCCATTCCATTGAATTCCCCGCGGCTCAAACGACCGCCATAACGCCTTGCGTTATATAACGATGGGCGTTATGCTGATAAGGTGATACGGGGCTTCCGCGATCGTGAAACCGAGTTAGTGTGGAAGGGCGATGTTTCGCGTCGCCTGCCGCAGGATATTCAGCCGGTGGCGCGGCGCAAGCTACGTATGCTGAATAATGCGCGCACGCTGAACGACTTGCGGGTGCCGCCGGCCAACCGGCTGGAAGCGCTGCACGGCAAACGCAAGGGTCAGCACAGCATCCGTATCAACGACCAGTGGCGTATCTGCTTCGTCTGGAAAGACGGCGATGCCCATGAGGTCGAGATTGTCGATTATCACTGAGCAACGCAGGAGATAACCATGGCCAGACTACCCAACATTCACCCCGGCGAAATCCTTCTTGAGGAATTTCTTAAACCCATGGAGATCAGCCAGAACAAAATAGCGCGCGATATTGGCGTGGCGCCGCGGCGCATCAATGAAATCGTGCAAGGGAAGCGCGCCATCACGGCGGATACCGCGCTGCGACTTGCGAAATACTTCGATATGTCGGAATCGTTCTGGATGGGACTGCAGGCAGATTACGATCTCGAAAACGTGCGTAAAGACCTAGGCAAGCGACTTGAGCGAATTAGCCGTCATGCGGCGTGATAATTAATTCAAAAACATAGATGAAAAACGTCCCTAATTCTTAAATTAATGTAATTTTGGAGTGATTTAAAGAATAATCACGCCACATTTTTCTAAACCAGCCCAACCAACACCGAATTAAGGGGACTGACTAATTTTCTACGGGAGACACGACCATGAAAAAGTCCTTCCCCTTGTCCAAAGTCTACGGCCTGCTGGAGCCCGGTCCGGTGGTGCTGGTGACCACGGCGCAGCAGGGCAGGGCGAACGTCATGACGTTGTCGTGGCTCACGATGATGGACTTCGAGCCACCGTTAGTCGGCATGGTGATGAGCAACCGCAATTACAGCTTTGCGGCGCTGAAGGCTACGAAGCAGTGCGTCATCAATATTCCCACCGTGGAACTGGCCGCGAAGGTGGTGAGCGTGGGAAACAGCTCCGGCCGGCGCCTCGACAAGTTCGCCACCTTTGGTCTCACGCCGCGGCCGGCCAAGCAGGTCGCACCGCCGCTGATCGACGAGTGTTACGCCAGCCTCGAATGCCGCGTGACCGACGCGCGCATGGCGACGCGGTACAATTTCTTCGTGCTCGAAGTGCTTAAGGCCTGGATCGACCCGGCGCGTAAACACCCGCGCACCCTGCATCACCTCGGCAAGGGCCGCTTCGTCGTTGACGGCAGAACGATCACACTGCCGTCACGGATGAAGTGAGGTCGAATCCCCGCTGCGCGGGGATGACATGCAAGGCCTGTTGCCGCCCAGGGTGCAACAGAATTCGTTGCACCCGTTCGGCGGCGTGAATGTCCACTGGACATTCACGACAACACCGCCTCACCCCACCTTCGCGGGGGTGACAAACACTGTTGGGGTTCGCTGCGCTCACCCCAACCTACATTACTTTATGTCGAGGGCTGACCACCGCACATACGACGATATAATCAAACCCAAGCCATAGATTGGTAACGAACCATGGCGACGGACGGGACAAACCCTTAAGGTGGAAAAGTGAATAGTCGAGAGAACAAGCTGAGCGAAGTTGTCCTATACCGGACCAAGGATGGCAAAACTGCTTTGGACGTACGGCTTGAAGGCGACACCGTTTGGCTTACCCAAGCCCAAATGGCAAAACTCTTCGAGAATACGAAGCAGAACATCAGCCTGCATACCCGCAACATATTTCGTGAAGGGGAACTCGCCGAGAAAGCAGTTATCAAGGAATCCTTGACAACTGCCCCGGACGGCAAGAAGTACCGCACCAAGTACTTTAATCTGGACGTCATCATTTCAGTCGGTTATCGGGTGAAGTCCAAGCGCGGCACGCGGATTCCGGTGGAACTTATTTTGCGCAAGCTCGGCGAAGGCGCAACCGAAGCGGACCTTCTTGATGCATACCCCGACTTGACGCGCGACGATGTCCGGGCGGCCATGGCCTATGCCGCGGATACGTTGGCCCACGAAGAGACAATCATCATCGAACCACCGACAAAAACCG
>NZ_JBAVEJ010000118.1:0-9475 GCF_049587675.1 Sulfuricaulis sp.
ACGTTTTCCACAAGATTGGCGGGCCAGCGTCCTGGCCCCATGACCGGCGCCCGGGCGACGACGGTGTATCGGGGCCATTGTTTTGTATCTCTAAAGGACATATCTCTTGAAATCGCCCCGGTTGGACCGATAATTGACCGAGGTACCGATCTAATGATGCAGCCGGAAGACATTAAGCAGATGATAGAGACTGGGTTGCCGGGCGCGCGCGTGTCGGTGACCGGCGACGGTCATCATTTCGAGGCCGAAGTCGTGGCCCGTGAGTTCACCGGCAAGGGCATGTTGCAGCGGCATCAGATCGTGTATGGCACGCTGGGCGGCAAGATGGGAAATGAAATTCATGCTCTGTCATTGCGTACCCTGGCGCCGGAGGAGTGACCGTCACCCGTTGGTTTTGCGTCGATAGCTTAAATTTATTACGAGATACGAGGTTTCACATGAGCATACAGGACAAGATTCGCCAGCAACTGAGCAGCGACAAGATCGTGCTCTATATGAAGGGCACCCCCCAGTTCCCGCAATGCGGCTTTTCGGCCAAGGCCTCCCAGATGCTGGGCGCGTGCGGGGCGAAATTCACGACTTACGACATATTGTCCGACCCGGAAATGCGCCAGGGCCTCAAGGAATACTCGCATTGGCCGACCTTCCCGCAGCTGTACGTAAACGGCGAACTGGTCGGCGGCTGTGATATCATGATCGAGCTGTACCAGAAGGGCGAACTCCAGAAACTGGTTACCCAGGCGCAGGGTTGAGCGCCCGTAATCCCGAACGGAAAAGGCCGCCTTCTGGCGGCCTTTTTTATTGCCGACGATTATTCATATCATGGACAAACTGATAGTGACCGGCGGAACGCCGCTGCGCGGCGAGATCAGCATCTCGGGCGCGAAGAATGCCGCGCTGCCCGTTTTGGTGTCCTCGCTGCTGACCAACGAAACCGTGAGCATCGGCAACGTGCCGCACCTGCAGGACATCACCACGACGATGGAGCTGCTCGGCCGCATGGGCGTGCGCCTCGTGGTCGGCGACAAGATGGTGATCGAGGCCGATTCGAGCCAGAACACCTCGGTGCGCGCGCCGTACGAACTGGTGAAAACCATGCGCGCGTCGATCCTGGTGCTCGGTCCGCTGCTGGCGCGTTTCGGCGAGGCCGAGGTGTCCCTGCCCGGCGGTTGCGCCATCGGTTCGCGCCCGGTGAACCTGCACATCAAGGGTTTACAGGCCATGGGCGCGGAGATCAATCTTGAAGGCGGCTATATCCGCGCCAAGGCGAAACGCCTGAAAGGCGCGCGCATCTTCATGGACCTGGTCTCCGTCACCGGTACGGAGAACATCATGATGGCGGCGACGCTGGCGGACGGCACCACGATCATCGAAAACGCCGCGCGCGAACCCGAAGTGGTGGACCTGGCCAAATGTCTGATGGCGATGGGCGCGAAGATTCGCGGCGCCGGCACCGATGAAATCACCATCGAAGGCGTGGAGAAATTGCACGGCGCCGAGCATGAGGTCATTCCTGACCGCATCGAAACCGGAACGTATCTGGTCGCCGCGGCGATGACCGGCGGCAGCGTGCGGTTGCGCAACGCGCGTCCGGATCTGTTGCAGGCGGTGCTCGAGAAACTGCGTGAGGCCGGCGCGGTGATCGAAACCGGACCGAACTGGATCAGTCTCGACATGCAGGGCAAGCGTCCGAAGGCCGTGACGGTCCGCACCGCGCCGTACCCGGCGTTTCCGACGGACATGCAGGCACAGTTCATCGCGCTGAACGCGATCGCCGAGGGCAGCGGCACGGTGACGGAGACGATCTTCGAGAACCGCTTCATGCACGTCTATGAACTGCAGCGCATGGGCGCGAGTATCGAAATGGAAGGCAACACCGCCATTGTGCGCGGCGTCACGAGCTTGAAAGGCGCGCCGGTCATGGCGACCGATCTGCGCGCTTCCGCGAGCCTGGCGCTGGCGGGCCTGGTAGCGGAGGGCGATACCGTCGTCGATCGCATCTATCACATAGACCGCGGTTATGAATGTATCGAGGAGAAGCTCGCCCAGCTGGGCGCGCGCATCCGGCGCCTACCGGGAGAACTCGCGGCCCGGGCGGCGCGGAAGCAGACGGCGTGAACCATGACCTCCACGCTCAATATCGCCCTGTCCAAGGGGCGGATCCTGGAAGAGGGTTTGCCGCTGCTTGAACGCGCCGGCATCCGACCCGCGGAAAACCCGCTAAAAAGCCGTAAACTCATTCTCGATACCAACCTGCCGGACGTGAAGCTCACGATCATTCGTGCTGCGGATGTGCCCACCTACGTGCAGTTCGGTGCCGCCGACCTCGGTATCGCGGGCAAGGATGTGCTGATGGAATACGACGGCGACGGCTTGTATGAACTCATGGACCTCAAGATCGCCCGCTGCCGCATGATGGTGGCCGAGCCGGCGAGCCTGGCCTCGCGCGACGATCCGCGCAGCTGGACGCGGCTGCGCATCGCGACCAAATACGTCAAAACCACGCAACGGCACTTCGCCGCCAAGGGCATTCAGACCGATATCATCAAGCTCTACGGCTCGATGGAGCTCGCGCCGCTCGTGGGTCTTTCCGACCGCATTGTCGACTTGGTCGATACCGGTAATACGCTCAAGGCCAACGGCCTGGTCGAGGTGGAGCAAATCGCCGATATCAGTGCTTGGCTCGTGGCCAACAAGGCCTCGATGAAAATGAAACACCAGGCGCTGAAGAATCTCGTCGGTCAGCTGCAGCGGGCCGTCGCTTGAACCTCCCATGAGCACGCTCAAGCTGCGTCTGCTGAATACCCGCGCTGACGGGTTTGCCGCCGACTTCGAACGATTGCTCGACCGCGCCCACGCGATCGATCCCAAGATCGAAACCACGGTGCGGGACATCGTCGCGGACGTGCGCGCGCGCGGCGACGCGGCGGTCGTGGAGTACACGCGCCGCTTCGACCGGCGAGAGGTTTCCAGCGTGGCGGAGCTCGAGGTGTCGCGCTCGCGCCTGCGCGAGGTGTCGCGCGCGGTCACCAAGGAACAGTATGAAGCGCTCGCCAACGCCGCGGAACGCATTCGCGCCTACCACGAACGCCAGCGCACCGATTCCTGGACCTACACCGAACCCGACGGCACGCTGCTCGGTCAGCAGGTGACGGCACTCGAGCGCGTCGGGTTGTACGTACCCGGCGGGAAGGCCGCCTATCCGTCGTCCGTGCTCATGAACGCGATACCGGCCAAAGTCGCCGAGGTGCCGGAACTCGTCATGGTGGTGCCGGCGCCGGAGGGAACGCTCAGCGAAATGGTGCTCGCCGCGGCCTACCTCGGCGGAGTGGATCGGGTGTTTACCATCGGCGGCGCGCAGGCGGTCGCGGCGCTCGCTTACGGCACGCAAACGGTTCCCAAGGTGGACAAAATCGTCGGTCCGGGAAATGTGTATGTCGCCACCGCCAAGCGGCTCGTCTATGGCGTGGTGGACATCGACATGATCGCCGGGCCGTCCGAGATCGTGGTATTGTGCGACGGCAGGACCGATCCCGAGTGGATCGCGATGGACCTGTTTTCGCAGGCGGAGCACGATGAGGACGCGCAGTCCATTCTCATCAGCCTCGACGAGGCGTTCACCCTGAAAGTGCTCGCGGCCATCGAAAAACTCCTGCCCGGCATGGAGCGGCGCGAGATCATCCGGGCCGCGCTCGAATCCCGCGGGGCGCTGATCACCGCCGGCAGCCTCGATGAGGCGCTTGTGCTCGTGAATCGCATCGCGCCGGAACATCTCGAGCTCTCGGTGGAAAATGCCGGGGAAACGGCCAAGCGTGTGCGTCATGCCGGCGCGATCTTTCTCGGCCGCTATACCGCGGAGGCGGTGGGCGACTACTGCGCCGGGCCGAACCACGTGTTGCCGACTTCCGGCACCGCGCGGTTTTCTTCGCCCCTCGGCGTGTATGACTTCCAGAAACGCAGCAGCCTGATCCAGTGTTCGGCCGATGGTGCCTCGGTGCTGGGTAAAACCGCCTCGGTGCTGGCGCGCGGCGAAGGCCTGACGGCGCACGCACGCTCGGCAGAGTACCGGATTAAGAAATAGGTTTCACCACAAAGGACGCAAAGAATGTAAAGAAAACGAAAATGGCACTTTGCGTCATAAGGCCAGGTTCAATTTACTTTTTAGTCTTTACGCTCTTTGCGTCTTTGCGGTGAGATATTTCATATCATGACTGACCGAATCCAACAAAAAATCGGAAAGCTCGTGCGCCCCGAAATCCGGGCGCTCAAGGCCTATCACGTGCCCGATGCCTCCGGGCTCATCAAGCTCGACGCCATGGAGAATCCCTATTCGTGGCCGGAAGACGTGCGGCGTGAATGGACGGAAGTGCTGCGAAGCGTTGCGCTTAATCGTTATCCCGATCCCGACGCCCGTCGTCTGCGCGAACGTCTGCGCGCGGCGCTCGACGTGCCGGCCGGCATGGAGCTTATTCTCGGCAATGGGTCGGACGAACTCATCCAGATCGTTCTCATGGCTGTCTCCGGGCCGCGTGCGGTTGTGCTGGCACCCATACCGACCTTTATCATGTACGAGATGATTGCGACTTTCACCGGCATGAAGTTCGTGGGCGTGCCGCTCCGGCCGGATTTTTCGCTCGACAGGCAGGCTACGCTCAAGGCCATCGAAACGTACAAGCCAGCGGTGGTTTTTCTGGCGTACCCGAACAATCCGACGGGGAATTTGTTTTCGCGCGAGGGTGTCGAGCGCGTGATCGAAGCGTCGCCGGGACTGGTCGTGCTGGACGAGGCCTATCACGCCTTCGCCGGCCATTCCTTTATGGACCGGCTGGGAAAGCACGACAACTTGCTGGTGATGCGCACGCTGTCGAAGCAGGGGCTGGCCGGTCTGCGTTTAGGCATTCTCGCCGGCCCGACACCGTGGCTGGCGGAATTCAACAAGGTGCGGCTTCCGTACAATATCGGGAGCCTCACGCAGGCGAGCGCAGAATTCGCGTTGACGCACCTGGCCTTGCTGGATGATCAGGCGCGGCAGATACGTTACGACCGGGAACAGCTGTTTCAGGCGCTCAGCCGGATACGTGGC
This sequence comes from Sulfuricaulis sp., assembly GCF_049587675.1. Lineage (GTDB taxonomy): Bacteria > Pseudomonadota > Gammaproteobacteria > Acidiferrobacterales > Sulfurifustaceae > Sulfuricaulis. The sequence goes on from NZ_JBAVEJ010000118.1 coordinate 5,084, forward strand.
GTGCAGGCCTGGCCGAGCCAGGCCAATTTCATTCTGTTCCGGGCCGAGAACCGCGTAGCGGACCAGGTCTTTGAAGGACTGCGGACACGTGGGGTGCTCATCAAGAATCTGAATTCTTCTGGCGGCATGCTCAAGGGCTGTTTGCGCGTGACCGTGGGCACGCCTTCGGAGAATGATGCATTTCTCAAAGCGCTTGAGGCGGCGCTATGATTCGTCTATGGTTTGCGTGTGAAATCCTCTAAACGAACAAAATCCCGTTCCCCCCGGGGCAAGTCTATGTCCGGCCGGCGCGCCGAGGTGGCGCGCAACACCAAGGAAACCCAGATCACCGTTTCCGTGAATCTGGACGGTGGCGGCACGGCGCGTATCGATACCGGCCTGCCGTTTCTCGAGCACATGCTGGAACAGGTGGCGCGGCACGGGCTGATCGACATCGCCCTCGAGGCCAAGGGCGACCTGCACATCGACGCGCATCACACGGTGGAAGATATCGGCATCACGTTAGGCCAGGCGATCGCCAAGGCGGTGGGCGACAGGAAGGGCATCCGCCGTTATGGCCATGCCTATGTACCGCTCGACGAGGCGCTGTCGCGCGTGGTGATCGATTTCTCCGGGCGTCCCGGTCTGGAATATCACGTGGATTTTCCGCGCTCGCGCGTGGGGGAATTCGACGTGGATCTGGTGCACGAATTTTTTCAGGGATTCTGCAATCATGCCCTGGTCACGCTGCACGTCGATTGTCTGCGCGGCAAGAACGCGCACCACAACGCCGAGACGATCTTCAAGGCCTTCGGACGCGCCCTGCGCATGGCGCTGGAGATCGACGCGCGCGCGGCGGATACCGTTCCCTCGACCAAAGGAAGTCTGTAATTATTGTTGAACCGCCAAGTCGCCAGGGGTGAGGCGGAGTTTTCGCGAATGTTCAGTGAACATTCGCGCCGTCGAACGGGTGAAACGGGTTATGTTGCGCCCCGGGCCACAACACTGCGTTTCTTGGCGATGATGGCGTTAAACTAAATATTATATGAATACCGTCGCGGTGATTGATTACGGGATGGGGAATTTGCGCTCAGTGTGCAAGGCGATCGAACATGTCGCACCCGGCGTGCATGTACGACTCACGGCCGCGGCCGCGGACATCCGCCGTGCCGACCGTGTCGTGTTTCCCGGCCAGGGCGCCATCGGCGCTTGCATGGTGGCACTGGAATCCGGCATGCTGCGCGAATCGCTTCTCGAAGCAATGAAAACCAAACCCTTTCTCGGCATCTGTCTCGGTCTTCAGGCCTTGTATGATTTCAGCGAAGAAGGCGGTGGCACGCCGTGCCTGAGCCTGTTGGCGGGGGCGGTGAAGCGTTTTCCCGCGGAACAGATGCGCGACGAGGCCACGGGTCTGCCGCTCAAAGTGCCGCACATGGGCTGGAACCAGGTGCGCCAGACCGTCGCGCACCCGCTGTGGAACGGTATCCCGCAGGATTCGCGGTTTTATTTCGTGCACAGTTACTATGCCGATTCGATCGATGCCCATAATATCGCCGGCGAGACGGAGTATGCGTTGCGGTTTACCTCGGCCGCGGCGCGTGAGAACATTTTCGCGGTCCAATTCCACCCGGAAAAAAGCCAGCGCGCCGGCCTGCGCCTGCTGGAAAATTTCGTGTCCTGGGACGGAAACAGCTAATATATATTCTGAAACCGCTGATAAACAGATTCACGCAGATGAAGAGAAGCAGGAAGTTAGTGAGTTTTATATATCAGCATTTATTCGTATCCATCTGCGATTACTGACTTTTATCAATCATGTCCGCTCTGCTGATTATTCCCGCAATCGATATCAAGGACGGCAAGTGCGTGCGCCTGCGCCAGGGGCGCATGAACGAAGCGACGATCTTTTCCGACGATCCCGTGGCCATGGCCAGACGCTGGGTGGATGCCGGCGCGCGCCGCCTGCACATCGTGGATCTCAACGGCGCGGTTGCCGGCAAGCCGGTGAATGGGGCCGCCATTCAGGCAATCCGCTCCGCCTTTCCGGACATGCCAATGCAGGTGGGTGGCGGCATTCGCGACGAGGACACTATTCAGGCCTATCTCGACATGGGCATGCACTTTGTCATTCTCGGCACCAAAGCGGTGAATGCCCCGCATTTCGTGAGCGACGTGTGCACGGAATTTCCCGGGCATATCATCGTGGGGCTCGACGCCAAGGACGGAAAGGTGGCGATCGACGGCTGGTCCAAGCTCTCCGGACACGACGTCATCGATCTGGCGAAGAAATATCAGGACGACGGCGTCGAGGCGATCATTTACACCGACATCGGCCGCGACGGTATGATGAGCGGTGTTAATATCGAAGCGACGGTCAAGCTCGCGAACGCGATCTCAATTCCGGTTATCGCCTCCGGCGGGATCACCAACATCGACGATATCCGCCGGCTCTGCGAGGTGGGTGACGCCGGCATCGTCGGGGCCATTACCGGCCGCGCGATTTACGAGGACACGCTCGACTTCGCTGCGGCCCAGAAACTCGCCGACGAGCTGGGAAACATCAAATAGACAGGATTAACAGGATTTACTGGATTAAATCTGGAAATCTTTTTTTTAATTTTCCAATCCTGTTAATCTTGTAAATCCTGTCCTTTCGATTTTTATCATGGGTCTGGCCAAACGCATCATTCCCTGCCTCGACGTCGACAACGGCCGCGTCGTCAAAGGCGTGCGTTTCGTGGAAATCCGCGACGCCGGCGATCCGGTCGAGGTCGCTCGCCGTTATGACGAACAGGGCGCCGATGAAGTAATTTTTCTCGACATCACCGCCAGTTCCGATAACCGCGAGACCATGGTGCATGTGGTCGAGGCAATGGCTTCGCAGGTGTTCATTCCGCTGACTGTCGGCGGTGGGATCCGTAAGGTCGAGGACGTGCGCCGCATGCTCAACGCCGGCGCCGACAAGGTGGCGATCAACACCGCCGCGGTGTCCCGTCCCGAGTTCGTCAAGGAAGCCTCGGATCATTTCGGCTCGCAATGCATCGTGGTGGCGATCGATGCCAAGCAGGTCGGGCCAGACCGGTGGGAGGTGTTCACCCACGGCGGACGCAAGGCCACCGGCCTCGATGCGCTGGCCTGGGCAAGAAAAATGACGGAATACGGCGCGGGAGAAATCCTGTTGACGAGCATGGATCGCGATGGCACCAAGGACGGTTTTGATCTCAATCTCACGCGCGCGGTGTGCGACGCCGTCAGTATTCCGGTGATCGCTTCCGGCGGGGTCGGCAATCTCGATCATCTTGTCGAGGGCGTCACCAAAGGCCACGCCGACGCCGTGCTTGCGGCCAGTATCTTTCACTTCGGTGAATACACCGTGCAGCAGGCTAAAGAGCGCATGGCCGCGGCCGGGATTGAAGTAAGGCTATAAAATTAGAACCGCCAGGACGCCAGGAGCGCCAGGGAACAAGAATAATAATAATGATTCAGAAATAAGGCATGTTCTCGCCGGCTGAATTATTCACCTCTTTATTCTGATATGATTTCAGAAGTTCCTGGCGACCCTGGCGTCCTGGCGGTTTAAATCAATCATGAATGAAACCTGGCTCGATGCAGTGAAATGGAACAGCGACGGGCTGGTGCCGGCGATTGCGCAGGAGGCCGGGAGCGGCAAGGTGTTGACGCTCGCGTGGATGAACCGCGAGTCGCTGGCGGCGACGGCGCAGGAAAGGCGGGCGATCTACTGGTCGCGCTCGCGCCGGAAACTCTGGCGCAAGGGTGAGGAATCAGGACATGTGCAGGCGGTCAAGGACATCCGTCTCGACTGCGACAACGATACCGTGCTGCTGGTGGTGGAACAGAAGGGCGGGATCGCCTGTCACACGGGACGCGAGCGCTGTTTCTATCAGCAGCTTCAGGGCGACCGGTGGGTGACGGTCGAACCCGTAATCAAGAGCGAACAGGAAATTTACGGCAAGAAATGACATGTCCGACGTGCTGAACAAGCTGGCAGCCGTTTTGGAGGCGCGCAAGGGCGCCGATCCGCAGAGTTCCTATGTCGCGGGACTGTACGCCAAGGGGCTCGACGCGGTTCTGAAAAAGATCGGCGAGGAAGCCACCGAGACGGTGCTCGCGGCAAAGAGCGGCGAGCGGGCCAAGATCGTGCATGAAACGGCGGATCTGTGGTTTCACACACTTATCATGCTTGCGCAGACCGGGCTTAAGCCGGATGATATCCTGGTTGAGTTGGACCGCCGTTTTGGCGTGTCCGGGCTGGACGAGAAGGCCTCGCGTCAGGGACGTTAGCGAAGGTGATCCGCCGGACGAGAACCGCCGGGCGGGTGGTTTCAACATCGGCACGAACGAATTTATTCTGGAGAGATTGCAATGGGTTCTTTCAGCATATGGCACTGGCTT
>NZ_JBAVEJ010000119.1:0-1751 GCF_049587675.1 Sulfuricaulis sp.
GCTCACTGGAGGTCTGGCCGAGATCCTGCAGAGCGTTGTTCAGTGTGTACGGCGCCGTGGTGCGGCTCAGCGGGATCGTCGTCGAGTCGCCTCTGCCGCCCGGCGTCACCGCCAGCGACTTCTCGCCCAGGATCGTGTCTGTCTTGATCGACACCAGCGACTGGTCGCCCACTCGGATCTTGCGGTCCACGGTGAAGGTCACCTTGGCGACGTCGCCGGCCAGTGCGACGCCTTGCACGTCGCCGACCTTGAGTCCCGACACAGTGACCTCGTTGCCGGGCGAGATTCCGCCGGCGTCGGCGAAGTACGCCTGATAGGTCTTGCCCTGAGGCCAGAAGGGCAGCTTGTTGTAGCCGAATGACACCAGCACCACGCTGACCACCAGCACGATGCCGATGATTCCGGTGCGAAGCGGGTTGCGGCCCTCACCCATTCTCGGAGCACCTCCCCTTCGACGGGTCAGGCGGTCCGCCGAATGGCAGCAGGATGTCGCTGTCTGACATCGTGCCCGTGGGGGGTCCGATCGACGGGCCGTTGATCTTGATGCGCACCGAGCAGTAGAAGATGTTGAAGTATGCGCCGTAAGCGCCAAGAGCATTGAGCCGTAAGTAGTTTTCGCCCAGTGGCTCGATGACCGCGTTGATCTCGCCCTTGCGGTTGTCCATCTCGGTGGCCAAGGGCCGCAGGTTCTCGATGACCCCTTGAATCGGGCGCCGGGAGCTCTGCAGCACGTCGGTCAGATCCGACGCTGCGGACGCAAGCGGCTGCAGCGCGCCGGCGATCGGGTCGCGGCCCTGCGCCAGCCCGGTCACCAGTTGCTGTAGCTGGTCGATGCTCTGGTTGAACTGGGCGCTCTTCTGGTCGACAGTCGTCAGCACGGTGTTCAGGTTGTGGATCACGTCGGAGATGACCTGATAGCGGTCGGCCAGCGTCTGACTGAACGAGCCGGTGCTCGACAACAGATCCGACAACGCGCCGCCCTGACCCTGCAACAGCTCGATGATCGCGTTGCTGATCTGGTTGACCTTGTCCCCGTTGAGTCCCTTCAGCACGGGACGCAAACCGCCGAGCAGCGCGTCGAGGTCCAGCGCCGGCTCGGTGTGCTGAATTGTGCCGCCGGGCGGCACTTTTCGGAGCTCCCCCGGCCCCGACGTGATCTCCAAAAAGCGGTCGCCGACGAGGTTCTGGTAGCGAATCACCGCCTTGGTCGAGGTGTACATCTGGTAGCGCTTGTCGACGGCGAACGTGACGTCCACCTTGTTGTCGGGCTTCAGCTGGATGTCCTTGACGCTACCCACCGGGATCCCGGCGATCCGAACGTCGTTCCCTCCCTTGAGCCGCGAGGCATTCTCGAAGATCGCGTGGTAGGTGTTGGTAGACGAAAAGCGGAACTGTCCGAAGATCACCACCAAGCCCGCGGCGACCAGCAGCATCACGACCGTGAAGATGCTGACCTTGATGAGGACTCCGCGGTGCCCCGGCATCAGGATTCTCTCTTCTTCGCGCAAGCGCTCATCAGTGCCCTCTGTTCTTCGCGCGAGCGCTCATCAGAGATTCTCTCTTCTTCGCGCAAGCGCTCATCAGAAATCATCCCTTTCGGCGAACGCGCCGTTGAACAAGAACTGCAGGGTCGACGGGGCATCGACCTGCACCTCGGTGAGCGGCTGGTACGGGATGTACGCGTTATCGGTGACCAAGAACGGCGAGTGGAACCACGATACGCCGAATTGCTTGGTGGGGATGTTGGGAAG
>NZ_JBAVEJ010000120.1:0-1694 GCF_049587675.1 Sulfuricaulis sp.
CATGCCCGCCTGCGGGGGAATGACGACAAACTTAGTTTTCGTGGGGATGACGGCAATGTTGCAGGGGTGGAACCACCCAGAAATAGCCTTTCCAGTCGTTTGCGGAGCGCACACAAAACATCTCCGTCAACCTCCCTCAAGTTGCCGCGTTAAGCAATCCTGATGCAACCAACAAATGGAGTTTTTTCATGAAATTAAACATCCGTTCTCTTGTTTTAATCCCGGCCTTCCTGGGGCTGTTCGCAGGTGTGGCGCTGGCTGATGATGCCGCTGGCAAACCCGGGCCGGCGCCCAATCGTCAACAGTGGTGTGCCGACAACCCGCAGAAGTGCCAGGAAATGAAAACCCGCATGCAGGAAAAATGCGCGCAGGACCCGAAGCGCTGTGAGGAGATCAAGGCTCGTATGGCGGAGCGCAAGGCCAAGTGCGACGCCAACCCCGAGGAATGCCAGAAGCAGCGCGAACAGATGAATGCGCACCGCGCTGAAATGCGCGCTAAATGCGAAGCCAACCCGGAAGAGTGCAAGAAAAGGCGCGAGGAGATGCGCGAGCACCGCGAGAAGTGCCGTGAAAACCCCGACAGCTGCAAGCACCCTGGCCGTGACATGGCTCCGGCGGGAAAACCGAGCACATAATGTAGAGCCTCAACAATTAGGGAACCCACTCATCAAGTTTCCCGTTCGCCCTGAGATTGTCGAAGGGTGAGCGGGAAATGCCGTAAATGATAGACGATTTGTCCATTCGTGGTTCGACAGGCTCACCACGAACGGACTTAATCAGAGGTTCCTTAATTCTCGTTAGTCAGGTGCCTTCCAGCAAAACTCCACCCGGCGGCGCAGCAAAATATACGGCATCGCGTACAATAGGCCCATCGGCGTAATGCACTGAGAGCACTGACACATGGGTCCGCATTACCTTGATCGGCTGTTTGCCCCGCGCGCCATCGCGGTTTTCGGCGCGTCGGACCGAAAAGACTCGGTCGGTGGACGCGTTCTGCATAATTTACTGGCGGCCGGTTTCGACGGGCCGATCTTTCCCATCAATCCTAAGCATGACACCGTGGCCGGGCGGCGCTGTTTCCACTCGATTGCCGAGACGGATGCGCCCGTGGATCTGGCGGTGATCGCCACGCCGGCCGCCACGGTGCCGGGAATCATCCATGAATGCGGCGAACATGGCGTGCGCGCGGCGATCATCCACTCGGCGGGGTTTACCGAAGGCCAGGAAAAGACCACCGGCATCGAACTCGAAACGGCGCTACTGGCCGAGGCGCGGCGTTACCATATGCGCCTGCTCGGACCGAACTGCCTCGGGCTGATACGCCCCGCGGCGAAACTCAACGCCACGTTCACCAATAATACCGCGCGCTCCGGCTCGCTCGCGCTGGTATCGCAATCCGGCGCGCTGTGCACGGCGATTCTCGACTGGGCCGAGGCCCATCACGTCGGCTTCTCGGCGGTGGTGTCGCTGGGCGAAGGGTCGGATATCGATTTTGGCGACTTGCTCGATTACCTCGCGGTCGATCCCGCCACGCACAGCATCCTGCTCTACATCGAGGGTATCCGGCAATCGCGCCGATTCCTGAGCGCGTTGCGTGTCGCCGCGCGCCTGAAACCGGTCGTGGTCGTCAAGGCCGGGCGGCATGCCGCGGGGTCGCGCGCCGCGATGTCGCATACCGGCGCATTGGTGGGCGC
>NZ_JBAVEJ010000121.1:0-6070 GCF_049587675.1 Sulfuricaulis sp.
GGGAACAATGATCACTTATCTCTATTGGCTTGCTGTCATTGCCGTTGCAGCGATTGCGCTGTGGGGTATCGGCGCAGGCTTGAAAAAATGGAATGTTGCCGTGGCCACCGCCGCCGCAGTTTTCATCATCGGCGCGGGGGCCTATTTTTTTCACTACCAGCAAATTTTTGTCAAGCAATGGGGAGGCGTGATGCACATTGCCGTACCCGAAGGTCAACGCCATATCGGCATAACCTGGAAGGACGAAAACCTTTGGGTCGAAAACTACGATCCCGCTAAAAACACCTGTGAATTCCAGGAATACTCACGCGGCAATATATTGCAAGGGAAAGTCATTCTAAAAAATTGCAATCCGTTGAAACAACCATAGCGAAAAATCAAAATGGGACACGGTCTCGAACGGGTCGAAGCGATGAATGAAAAGTTTCGGGAAACACAACGGCACTAACGGCTGTCATGCCCGCACCCACGCTTCCGCCTGCGCCAGGGCCGTGGGGGCAAAATACTCGATCGCCGTCTTGCGCAGACCCTTGGCGGTGAACATGAACACCTGTTCCTTCCACTTCTCGTCACCGACGATCGCCATTTTGACAACGTCATCTCCGTAGTCCATCAGAAAATCCATGTCACCCCAGTCGACCCCCTTCTCCCAGCCCTGGAAGTTCTCGACGATCACGAGCAGGCGTGGTTTGAGTCCCTGTGCAATCAGTTTCTTCGCCACCACCTGCAGCGCCTGCTGATCGGCGAGTTGCATCACGCCCTTGATCCGAACATGCAGGACGGGTCCATCGATTTTGATAATTTCGTGTGCCATCAGAAGACTCCTTACGGTACGAATGTAATCAGCACGCCGCCATTACGGCGTGCGCGTGTTTTTCTTGCGCTTGACGGCCATCGCTAGCGGTGTCGGGGCACGGCGAATCGATTCGCCCTGTTCGATCCACGCACTCAACAAGGTGTAGCCCACGGCCAACACCATCGGTCCGATAAAAATCCCGATCAGACCGAAGGCAATGAGACCGCCGATCACGCCGGCGAAGATGAGCAACAGCGGTAAATCCGCGCCCTTCTTGATCAGGATCGGACGCAAGACATTGTCGAGGGTACCGACAACCACCGTGACCGCCAGGAGGAACGTGCCCCAGCCGGCCGCGTCGTTCCAGAAGAGCCACACCACCGCCACGACCAGTACCGGCGCAGCGCCGATCTGCGCTACCGAGAGCATGAACATCACTGCGGTGAGAATCGCCGCAAACGGAACACCCGCGATCAGCAAGCCGAGGCCCCCGAGCAGTGCCTGCACCAACGCCGTGACCACCACGCCGAGAGCGACCCCGCGAATGGCCTGTGCCGACAGACGCACCGCCGCCTCGCCGGAGACGCCAGCCAGGCGCCCGCCGAAGCGGCGCACCCAGTCGGCGGCGTATTCGCCGTGCGCATAGAGAATCGCGGCAATGACCACGATGAGCAGGAACTGAATAAACACGACACCGACACTGCCGACATGGGAGACGAACCACTTGGTCAGATCACCCGCGTAGGGTGCGGCCTTGGCGGCCAAGGCCTCGACCCCTTGGGCCGCCACCTCTTGCCACAGCTGCGTCGCGTGCTCACCCACCACGGGCAAGCCCGCCAGCCAGGATGGTGGCGGCGGCACCTTGAACTCGCTCAAGGTCTTGGTCCACTCGGCGATCACATCGACATTGGCCACAATCGTGCCGATGGCCGCCGAGAACGGTAGGATCAACAGCAGCAATAACACCAGCGTCATGACCGTCACCGCGAGCCCGCGCCGTCCCCCGAGTGCAGTCTGGACCGCGCGCATCAATGGCCAGGTCGCCACCACAATCATGACCGCCCAGATCAGCGCCCCGAGAAACGGACGCAGCACCCAGAAGGAAACTCCGATGAGCCCGCCGATAAACAGCACCGCGAGTACGGTTCGGGTGAGATCGCGCTGGACGTCGGGCATGTTGAACGGCTCCTTAAGCGTCGCGGGTATGTTACCCGAGGGTGTCGCTTAACCATAGTGTCGGGGAAGGGGTACACATATGCCTGAACCGGCCCCGATGAAATAGACGCCTCGATAGAGGAAATTACATGTTGTTATAATCCCGCGCTTTTAAAAAGTGGGGCGCTGAGATTTTTTCCTAAATACCCCCTCCCCCTTTCGATCAAGGAGAGCGGGGGGACAGTTGTTATTTCGACTCAGTGCTTGGTGCCGGTGTTGCCGTCGGCGCCGGCTTGCTTTCTGGTGCAGCGAGGCCCTCTTTATACTCACTACTGCTGATTTCCTTCACTTCCGAACTCTGAAGCGTAACGGTGCTCTTGCTGCGAGCATCCTTCAGCTTCACTACGCCGCTCTTATCGCTATCAATTTTATCTGTGTAATACACTCTGCCCGATTGCGGGTCCGTCACCTTGTAATAGGAAGCACAACCCGCTGCAAGAAGAACACATCCGAAGACGACAACAAACCATCCGTTCGCGATGAACCGTTTCATGACATTATCTCCTTTCTTTAATTTAGGACTTTGTCCAAGTATGACTCGTGTTCTCATGTTTTACATCTCAGCCCAAGCAATAATGGAAAAGCATAAGCTGTTTTTTATCATTTTCATCATCCGACAGTACGTAATCATCTCACCCCAACCTGCGGTGTTTCAGAGCGCATCAGAACGCGAACGTAAAACTGATCTCCGGGTAGGTATCAGTGCAATCGCTGTAGAGCCTCGTATCGCAATCAAGGTAGGACTCGTATACGGCGCCGATGCCGACGAACATGTTGCGCCCGGCGGCAAGGTAGACACCGGCACGGCCGCCGACGGAGTCGAGATCTGGCAAGTTATCGATGTAGGTACGGCGATAGAACGCACCGAGGTAGGGCGTCGCGCGCGGCACCTGGTAGAACACGTACTGCACCGACGGCGTGAGCTTGGTGATGCCGGGATCGCCGCCGGTCCAGGATTCGGCGGACAGACCGATATTCAGCCCGTCGGCCAGATAATAACTGGCGCCCACACCGAGAACGAAGTAGCTGTCATTGAAGGCATTGCCGCTGCCGCCGACCACCGACAGATGGGTGCGTCCTTGGCTGAACACACCAGCGACATCGGCGGCCATGACCGGCGCGGCGGCGATGGCGGTAAGCACGGCGGTGACGAGGGTGGTGCCGGTCTTGGTCATGATCAGGTCTCCATTTGCTTTGGGCGCGCCATCCGGCGTCGTTCCGCCCGACGCTCACGTCTTGCTGAGCCGGTGCGGCGCATACAGGTAATGCACCAGCGGAAACACATATTTTAAGGTCCGTAGCGTTATGTGTATCGGTAGAATAAACGCCTCGTTTCTGAAAAGCCACCCGTATTCAATAGAATTATTTACCGAAACGCGTGGCGCGTGCCGCCCGCGACGAGCACGAGCATGAATTTGTGAACCCGGGCCATGGACGGTGACTTCCAGGGAAAAGGGTGTTTATACTTCTAGGCCCTGCTCGAACCCGCGACAATGCCCGCCTCGCACGACAAGACGAACCGATGTACCGCCGCGTGCCTGCGCAGCCTGTGGTTCGCAACGCTGTTGGTCGCATGGCCGGCGGCCGCCATCGAGGTCGTGGTCGAAGGCCTTCCGTTGGCGCTGCGCAAACCGGTGCTCGAACAGCTCAGCATCGAGCAACAGAAGAATGAGTCCGATCTGAGCCCAGCCGCGATCCGCGCCCTGCACAGGCGCGCCGCGGAGGAGATTCGCGCGGCCCTGCTGCCGCGCGGCTACTATCGCGCCCAAGTGACGGCGAAGCTCACGAGCGGCGAGCAAGGTTTCGTGGCACGCTATCGCGTGGAGCTGGGAGAGGCGCTGCGCATCGGCGAGCTCGATCTTCAGGTCACCGGTGATGGCCTGGCCGATCCCGCCATCGCCGCATTGCTCAAGAACTTTCCGCTGCGTCAGGGCGATGTGCTCGATCACGAACGCTACGAGGCGGCGAAGGCGCGCCTTACGCGCCTCGGCGCCGAACGCGGCTACCTCGACGCCACGCTCACACGCCACACGGTGCAGGTTGACCTCGAGGCCTATACGGCGAGCGTGGCGCTGCACTACCAGACCGGTGCGCGCTACCGCTTCGGCTCCGTGCAATTCGAACCCGGCAGCGGCCTCGACCCGGAGCTGCTCGCGCGTTACGTGCCGTTCGCGGCCGGCGAACCATTCGACGCCGAGCAGCTCATCGAGCTGCGGCGTGGTCTGGTCAACAGCGACTACTTCCAGCAGATCGAGGTGACGCCGCGGCGCGATCTCGCGATCGACACCGAGGTGCCGATCGTGGTGAAGCTCGTGCCGCGGCCACCCAACAAATACACGCTCGGTCTCGGCTACGGCACCGATACCGGGGTGCGCGGCAAGGTCGGCTGGGAACGTCGCCAGCTCAACGAGGCCGGCCATCGACTCGCCACCGAGCTCAATGCCTCGCAGGTGCGGACCGATCTCACCGCCAGTTATCTCATCCCGGTGCGTGACCCGCGCACCGATCAGTTGTCGTACAACGTCGGCGCCATTGACGAACACCCCGATACCAGCGACAGCCGACGCTACACCGCCGGAGTCGCCCTTACGCATGCCGGCGGTCAATGGAGCCTGACCGAGGGCCGCATCGCCGGCTGGCGCAGCACCTACGGCCTGAGCTACGAGCACGAGACCTGGGAGACCGGTAACGAGAGCGGGCAGACGACACTGCTGATGCCGAATGCTAGCTGGCTGTACCTCAAAACCGACAACCGGCTCGTCAGCACACGCGGCTGGCGCGCCCAGCTCGACCTGCGCGGCTCAAATGCGGCGATCTCCTCGGACGTGACCTTCGGGCAGGCGCGCGCGCAGGCCAAAGTCATCGAGCCACTCGGGGCGCGCGGCCGGGTGGTGGCGCGCCTCGACGTCGGCGCTACCTGGATCAATGATTTCTCGACGCTGCCCTCGAGCCTGCGCTTCTACGCCGGTGGTGACCAGAGCGTGCGCGGCTACGCCTACAACTCCCTCGGCCCCGAGGATGAGAACGGTGATGTCATCGGTGGACCGTACCTGCTGGTCGGCAGCGTCGAGTACGAACACCGCATTTTCGAGAAGTGGAGCCTGGCCACGTTCTTCGATAGCGGCAACGCTGTGGACAGCTTCGACGGACCTTATTTCAACGGTGCCGGCGTGGGCGTACACTGGAGATCTCCCATTGGGCTGATCCGCTTGGACGTCGCTTGGGCGCTTACGCTCGAAGATCGGCCGTGGCGCGTACATTTCGTCATCGGGCCCGAACTGTGAAGCGCAGACTGCTCATCATCGCCACCGTCCTCGCCGTCGTCACACTCGCACAGACGGCGCTGCTCACGAGCGAAGCTGGTCTGCAGTGGGCGTTCGCACGCGCTGCCGCACTCGCCTCGGGAGAGTTGCGAGCGCAAGCGCTGCAAGGCAACCTGCTCGGCCCGATCCGCGCGCGCGGCATTGTGTATCGCGACGCGCGCACCGAACTGCACATCGGCGAGTTCGTGCTCGACTGGCAACCCGGCGCGCTGCTGCGCGCGACGTGGCACATCACGCGCCTCGAGCTCGACGATGTGCAATTGCAGCGACGCAGCACGCCGGCGAGTAACGCGCCCGCGCCACGGCTATCGCTGCCACTCGCCGTGGAGCTGGATGCCGTCCGGCTCACGCACGCCACCTTTACTATCGACGAGACAGACCCGGTGACGCAGGTGCGTGCGGAGCTGAGCGGCAGCGGACACGACACTCGCGTGCGGTTGACGCAATTCACACTCGAGACCGAACATTACTCCGTCGCCGCCGCGGGACAGATCGACCTCGCCCCGCCCTACCCGGTCGATCTCGAGCTGCGTTGGTCGGTGCGCGTTCCGTCGCTCGCGCCGTTCACCGGTCACGGCTGGCTGCGCGGCGACAGTCGCCGGCTCGCAACCGAACAGCAACTCGCGCCACCGTGGAGCGCACAGTTGAACGCCTCGGCAAGCGATGTGCTTGGCGCGACGAGCTGGAACGCGACGCTCGCGACCGCCGACCTCGATCCGGCCACCTGGCGTCATGG
>NZ_JBAVEJ010000122.1:0-12478 GCF_049587675.1 Sulfuricaulis sp.
GGTAAGAAATACTGAATGACCTCGATTAATAGCCCGAAGCCTAATAGCGGAAGAACTTTGGAAAGCCCCAATTTATTCCTGGGAAACGAAAAATCTGCCAGAAATCCTAAAACATAAAACGCCAAAATATGATTCACTTTGTCATTCATATTTTCGACCACTGGATAATTTATATGCGTCGTTGCGAGATGCGTAACAACTGCCAAAGCCGCCAACAATGCCAGCCTGAAGGTAATAATATTGGTTCGTGGCAAATCCATATTGGGTTTATTTTTCTTAAGGATTAACAAACAGTCCAATTAAAACGGTTTTTAGTGTCACCGCCTAATCTTGCACCCTGCGCCGATAGTGGAGAAATGGGGAGGGAGTCACATGTAACTACTCGAATACATGGTGGGCCCGCCAGGACTCGAACCTGGGACCAAGAGATTATGAGTCTCCTGCTCTAACCAACTGAGCTACAGGCCCAATTTAATGACAACGGGCCGGTATTGTACCGGCCCGTTGCGGGTGTGGATAGAACAGCGATGGCTTAGTCGAGGAAGCTGCGCAAATGCTCGGAACGGCTCGGGTGACGCAGCTTGCGTAGCGCCTTGGCTTCGATCTGGCGGATGCGTTCGCGGGTCACGTCGAACTGCTTGCCGACTTCTTCGAGGGTGTGGTCGGTATTCATGCCGATGCCGAAGCGCATGCGCAATACCTTGGCCTCGCGCGGGGTGAGCGTCTCGAGAATCTCCGAAGTCGCGTATTTCAGGCCGCTGCCGGTCGCGGCATCCGGAGGCGCCACGGAATTGGCGTCCTCGACAAAATCGCCCAGATGCGAATCCTCGTCGTCGCCAATCGGCGTCTCCATGGAAATCGGTTCCTTGGCGATCTTGAGCACCTTGCGGATCTTGTCTTCCGGCATGTCCATGCGACTCGCCAGCTCTTCCGGCGTGGCCTCGCGGCCCATTTCCTGCAACATCTGTCGGGAGATGCGGTTAAGCTTGTTGATCGTCTCGATCATGTGCACCGGGATGCGGATGGTGCGCGCCTGATCGGCGATCGAACGCGTGATCGCCTGGCGGATCCACCACGTCGCGTAGGTCGAGAACTTGTAACCACGGCGGTACTCGAACTTGTCCACCGCCTTCATCAGGCCGATATTGCCTTCCTGGATGAGGTCGAGAAATTGCAGCCCGCGGTTGGTGTATTTCTTGGCGATCGAAATTACGAGGCGCAGGTTGGCCTCGACCATTTCCTTCTTGGCGCGGCGGGCCTTGGCCTCGCCGATCGACATGCGGCGATTGACTTCCTTGAGCTCGCCGATCGGCAGGCCGGCACGTTCCTCGAGGTTCTTGAGCTTGTCCTGCACGGCGTGAATCGCGTCGGTATGATTCTCGATGACCGAGACATTGCCTTCACCGCACTTGATCGCCTTCTTGACCCAGCGCTTGTTGGTTTCGTGGCTGGGGAAAATCTTGATAAACGTCTTACGCGGCATCCGCGCCTTGTTCACGCAGATGTCCATGATGACTTTTTCCTGTTCGCGCGCGTATTCAACCAGCGCGCGAACATATTCCACCAGGCGGTTGATCTGTTTCGCGACGAATTTGGTCTGCATGAATTCATCGGCGAGTTTGGCCTGAACCCGCTTCACTTCCGGGCTGTCATAGCCCTTCTTCTCGATGGCCTTGAGCAGATTCAAGTGCAGTTTGCGGATACGCGCAAAGCGGATCAGCGCCTCTTCGCGGTTCGGGCCGGTTTCCTCCTCTTCGCTACCGCCTTCGCCGGAGCCGTTCTCTTCGTCGTCATCGACATCGGCAGCGGCCTTCTCGCTCGGGACTTCGGGCAGGGGAAGTTCGGTCGCATTGGGATCGACAAAATCCACCACCAGGTCGGTCAGACGCATCTGGTCGATCTCGACCAGATCCATCATGCGCACGACTTCGGCGATCGCCGCCGGGCAGGCGGCAATCGCTTCGGTCGTCTGGCGCACGCCGTCTTCGATGCGCTTGGCAAGGTCGATCTCGCCTTCGCGCGTGAGCAGCTCCACCGTGCCCATCTCGCGCATGTACATGCGCACCGGATCGGTGGTGCGTCCGAATTCGCTGTCGACGGCCGAGGTCACCACCTGCTCGGCCTCTTCCGCGGCCTCTTCTTCGTCTTCCGCCGGCGGAGGGGTTTCGGTGGTTTTGAGCAACAGGGTATCCGGATCGGGTGCTTCGTCGTAAACCGCGATCCCCATGTCGTTGATCATGTTCACCACCGCCTCGATCTGGTCGGTGTCATGAACATCTTCAGGCAAATGGTCGTTGATCTCACGATACGTGAGAAAACCTTGGGCTTTACCCTGAATGATCAGCTTTTTCAGCTGCGAACGTTGTGTTTCCTGATCCATTGAAATACCGTCTGCGGGTTTAGCCGCCTGAAAATTGTCTGTGTTGGAACATAGAAGCGCGCAAAACGCGAAAGTATAGCTTAAGTGGTTGCTCGCCCCAAATTTTTCAATGGCGAGAAGGAGATAGACGTGAATTGTCTCTCTTCACACTCAATAACCGTGCCAATTCGTCTTTTTCCATCTGGTTTAAACCTTGGACATGCTGTTTTTGCAAAAGTCGTTGGGTTCTTTGCTTGGATGAGGCAGCGCAAAGACGATTTATTACCGAGTCAAATTCCATTTCCACGTTTTCGGCCATGGCCGGATAGCCCCATACCGCCAGTCTGGAAAGATGATGTTGGTATTCACTATCGCTAAAACTCTCAATAATAGCGGCAGTATTCAGCGTTGGTGAATGTTTCAGCAAGCCACACAGCTCTAAAAACAATGGCATCCCTGGCAGATCAAGGCCGGCAAGCTCGCTTTCATTGCTCAGCTTTTTCGCCAATACAGGATGCTGCAACATCAGGGCAATTGCCCGACGCACAATGGAAGGCGGCTCCTGGGGCCCGCTGGAGGACCCGCGCCTCGCTGTCCTGAAAACATTGGCCGGCTCCGCGTTCCCCGACGGGACCGGCAACTTGCCCACATCCATGCGGCTCAACTCCGCCAAGCGGTCCAGCATCATCTGGCGCAAAACACCCGTTGGCATCTTGGACAGCAGCGGACGCGCGAGTTCCACCAGCCGGGCACGGCCGTCCATGCGGTTCATGTCCACCTGGCGCATGAGATTGTCGAACAGGTATTCCGGCAATGGGGTCGCAGTCTTCAGACGCGCCAGAAACGCATCCCTGCCCTCCTTGCGCACCAGCGTGTCCGGGTCCTCTCCTTCCGGCAGGAACAGGAAACTCGCCTGCCAGCCCTCGCGCAGTGCCGGCAACGCGTTATCCAGGGCGCGCCAGGCGGCCTCGCGCCCGGCGCGGTCGCCGTCGAAGCAGAAAATGACCTCCGGGGCATGGCGGAACAGGCGCTCGAGATGGTCGCGCGTGGTCGCGGTGCCCAGCGTGGCCACGGCGAAATCCACGCCGAACTGGGCCAGCGCCACGACGTCCATGTAGCCCTCGACCACCAGCACCCGGTTGTCGCGCTTGATCGCCTCGCGCGCGTGAAACAGGCCGTAGAGTTCGCGCCCTTTGTGGAACAGCGGCGTCTCGGGCGAGTTGAGGTATTTGGGCTCGCCCTTATCCAGTATCCGCCCCCCGAAGGCGACTACCCGCCCACGATAATCCTCGATCGGAAACATGATGCGATCACGGAAGCGGTCGTAATAGCCGCCAGCTTCTTTTTTGACCGCCAGGCCCGCGCGCGCCAGAGCTTCGCGGCTCGCGTCATCTTTGCCCAGGGCGCGCAGCAGGTTGTCCCAGCCATCCGGCGCAAAACCCAATCCGAATTCATGCGCGATCTCGCCGGTGATGCCGCGTCCCTTGAGATACTCCACCGCCCGGCCGGCCTGCGGATGCTCGCGTAGTTGCTGCCGGTAGAAACGCGACGCTTCACGCAGGATCTCGAGCAGGTTCGCGCCGCTGTCCTTGTCTTGCTCCGAAACTATCCCTGCTTCCTTGGGAACCTTGAGTCCCGCGCGGGCGGCGAGATCTTCGACCGCCTCCACGAAGCTCATGTGTTCGTAATCCATGAGAAAGCCGATGGCCGAACCGTGCGCGCCGCAACCGAAGCAGTGATAGAACTGTTTGTCGACACTGACAGTAAACGACGGGGTTTTTTCCTCGTGGAACGGGCAGCAGGCCTTGTAGTCCTTGCCGGCCTTTTTTAGCGGCACGTAAGAATCGATGACATCGACGATGTCGCTACGCGTCAGTAACTCGTCAATGAACTGCTTGGGGATGCGGCCGGCCATGCGGGTATTCTAAACAGGCCGGTGAAGCGCGGGAACGGAATGAATTTATGGAGCGGATTTACCGGGAAATAACGCGATCCGGATCAGGCGGCACCGAGCTTGGCTTTTATTTTGCCGCCTACTTGCCCCATGTCGGCCCGGCCCTGGAGCTTGGGCTTTAGCACGCCCATGACCTTACCCATGTCCTTGACCGAACTCGCCCCGGTGGCGGCAATGGCCTCGGCAATAAGCTTATCAATTTCGGCGTCGCCCAACTGCTGCGGCAGATAGGCCTGAAAGACGGCGATTTCTCCGGATTCCTTGTCGGCCAGTTCCGGGCGCCCGCCTTTCATATATTGCTCGATCGACTCACGGCCTTGCTTCACGAGCTTTTCGATCACGGCAACGACCTGCGCGTCGTCGAGCTGGATGCGCTCATCCACCTCGCGCCGCTGGATGGCGGCGCTCAGCATGCGCAGCGTGGTCACGCGCGATTCGTTCTTGTCGCGCATGGCCTGCTTGATGTCGTCTTTGATTTTTTCCTTAAGGCTCATCGCCCAAGGGACGGATGAAAATCAGGGGCGGGTGCCGGCAGCAGCGGCGGGTGCGGGAGGACGTGGATTGTTCCGACGCATGAGCTTCTTCAGTTCGCGTTTGCGCGCCGCGGCGGCCTTGCGCTTGCGGATTTCGGTCGGCTTTTCGTAGTGCTCGCGGCGACGCATTTCGGTGAATACGCCAGCTTTTTCGCATGAGCGGCGGAAACGGCGCAACGCCATTTCAAACGGTTCGTTGTCTTTAACCCGGACTGAAGGCATTGTTCCCCTCGCAAAAGTAGGCCGCCATATAGGGGCCGGTCAGATACGGAAAGGCGGCGATTCTATAGATTCCCGCCGGATTTGTACATCACAGACCGGAAATCCGGCCCTTCCCGTGTAAAATCGGCCCATGCGTGTGCTCGGGCTCGAAACCTCCTGCGATGACACCGGCGTAGCCCTCTTCGATTCCGGCCAGGGCCTGCTGGCGCATCGGCTGTTTTCCCAGACCGAACTGCACCTCGATTATGGCGGGGTGGTGCCGGAACTGGCCTCGCGCGACCACATTCGCAAGGCGCTGCCCCTGATCCGGGCAATCATGCAGGAAGCCAATACCCATCCTGAGCAGATCGATGGCATCGCCTACACCGCAGGCCCAGGGCTGGCTGGAGCGCTGCTCGTGGGCGCGGCTCTCGGCCGTTCGCTCGCCTTTGCCTGGAATGTGCCCTGCGTCGGCGTTCATCATATGGAAGGGCATCTGCTCTCGCCCATGCTCGAACCCGACCCGCCGGCCTTTCCCTTCACCGCGCTGCTGGTCTCGGGCGGGCACACACTGCTCGCCGACGTGCAGGCGCTGGGCCATTACACCATCCTGGGTGAATCCGTGGATGACGCCGTGGGCGAGGCCTTCGACAAGACCGCCAAACTGCTCGGCCTCGGTTATCCGGGCGGGCCCGCCATTGCGCAGGCAGCGTTGGGTGGCGACCCCAAGCGTTTTCAGTTTCCACGGCCCAAGACCGGACGGCTCAAGACCCAGGGCGCGCACCCGGGGCTCGATTTCAGTTTCAGCGGCCTGAAGACCGCGGTGGTCACCGCGGTGCAAAACCAGCCGCTGACGCCCCGGCTGGTCGCCGACATCGCCGCCTCATTCGAAGAAGCTGCCGTGGATGTGCTGGCGATCAAGTGCGAGTGGGCGCTCGAGCAAACCGGCGCGAAGCAACTGGTGGTAGCCGGCGGCGTTAGCGCCAACCGGAAATTGCGCGAACGTCTGACACTTCTTTCTGAAAAACTCGGCGTGCGCGTTTTTTTCCCGCGGCCGGAATTCTCCACCGACAACGGCGCCATGATCGCCTACGCCGGATATCTGCGTCTGGCGGCGGGACAGCGTGAGCCGTTGGCTTTCGGCGCGCGGGCGCGCTGGCGCATCGAGGAAATCGGGGCGATCAAAAACTAACTAACGTCCGATCTTGGTTTCCGTGCCGGCGATGAGATTGCGGATGTTGGAGCGGTGCCGAAATATCAAAATCGCGCTCATGACGATCATGGTCGCCAGATAGGGAGTGCCCGGCGACAGCCACGCGACATACAACGGTGCGAGCGCGGATGCCGCCAGCGCCGCCAGCGAGGAATAGCGGAACAGCAGCGCCATGAGTATCCAGGTGGCGAGCAATGCCAGGCCGACCCAGGGATTGAGCGCGAACCACACACCCAGCGCCGTCGCTACCCCCTTGCCACCGCGGAAACTGAAGAACACCGGGAACAGGTGGCCGAGAAAAGCGGCGAAACCACAGAGCGTGATAATCACGGCGTCGGCGGTCAGGGCGCGAGCGATCAGCACCGGAATGACCCCCTTGAGAATATCCCCTATTAGCGTCAGCACCGCTGCCGTCTTGCCGCCATAACGCAGGATATTGGTCGCACCGGGATTCCTGGAGCCGACCTCGCGCGGATCCTGAAGGCCCATCGCGCGCGCGATCAGCACCGCGGTCGATATGGAACCGAACAGGTAGGCCGCCAGCGGCAGGAGATAAATCAGCATGAGGCGCTATTGGAATGTGTTTGCACCGGTGGCGTCAAGAGACAGCACCGGGCTTTTTGGTTATATTTCCACGACAATCACGAGCCCGCCTCATGGACATCATCTACCTCCACGACCTCAAGATCGAGTGCATCATCGGTATCTGGGAGTGGGAACGCCGCGTCAAGCAGACCATCATCCTCGACCTCGACATGGCCGTGGACATCCGCCGTGCCGCGGCCACGGACCGCATCGACGATACGCTCAATTACAAGGCCGTGGCCAAGCGACTCATTGATTTCGTCGGCAACTCGCAATTCCAGCTGGTCGAAACCCTGGCCGAGAAGGTCGCTGAAATTCTGCTTGCCGAGTTCAAACTCAAGTGGGTGCGGGTACGCGTCAACAAGAAAGGCGCCGTCCGCGGTGCCGGCGACGTGGGCATCATCATCGAACGCGGCGAGGTGTAAGCCTGTGCCGCGGGTGCACATCGGAATCGGCAGCAACATCGACAGGGAAAACAGCATTCGCGGAGCGGTGCGCGAACTGCCGGTGCATTACGGCCCTCTCACCCTGTCCCCCGTATACGAAAGCAAGGCCCATGGTTTCGAGGGCGATAACTTCTACAATCTCGTGGCGGGCTTCGACACCGCCGAGCCGATCGAACGCATCAAGGAAACGCTTTCACACATCGAGTTACGCTTTGGGCGCAGCCGCCGGGAAAATCGCTTCAGCGCGCGCACGCTCGACCTGGACTTGCTGCTCTACGACGATATCGTGCGGCATGACAGCCAGGCCAATCTGCCGCATCCGGACATTCAGCGTTACGCCTTCGTGCTGCGTCCGCTGGCGGATATCGCGCCGGATCTGCGGCACCCGGAAACGGGGCTCAGCTACGCCAGGATGTGGGAGCAGTTCAGTTCAGGAAAACAGGAAATCTGGAAAACGGATTTTGATCCGCGTTCGTAATGCAACGATGCTTCCTACATCACCACCCAGCGTCCGCCGTCCACCGCCAGCACCTGACCGGTAATGAAACCGGCGTCGCGAATCAGAAACAGCGCCGTGCGCGCGACATCGTCGGGTTCGCCGGAGCGCTTGAGCGGTGTGCGCGAAATGATTCGTTGCTTGGACATTTCATCGAGGTCGCTCTCGGGCCAGAGGATGACCCCGGGGGCGATGGCATTGACCCGTATCTCCGGTCCCAGCTCTCGCGCCAATGCCTTGGTGAGCATGATCACGCCGGCCTTGGCGACACTGTAGATGAGATAACCGATCAGCGGGCGGTCGCCGTAAATATCCGCGATGTTGACGATACAACCGCCGGTTTTCCTGAGGTGCGGTGCGGCTGCCTGCGCGAGAAAATACGGTGCCTTGAGATTGGTGCCCACGATATCGTCCCACTGTGATTCGGTCGCCTCGCCGACGGGG
This sequence comes from Sulfuricaulis sp., assembly GCF_049587675.1. GTDB lineage: Bacteria > Pseudomonadota > Gammaproteobacteria > Acidiferrobacterales > Sulfurifustaceae > Sulfuricaulis. The sequence goes on from NZ_JBAVEJ010000122.1 coordinate 8,232, forward strand.
GTGGGATAAAAGCGCGAGGCATTGTTGATCAGCACGTCGAGACGATCGAAGGATTCGACGGTTTCGAACACCAGGTTCCGCGCCTGGCGCTCACCGCTGTTGAGGTCCCCGCGCACCAGCATCACCGATTCCGGCCGGTTCTGGTGCAATTCCTCCTGCAGGGCATGGGCGGCTTTTTCCGAAGTGTGATAATGAATCACGAGCTTCATGCCCTGGGCATGCAGCATGCGCGCCACGGCCGCACCAATGCGGTGCGCGCCACCCGTGATCAGGGCTACCTTGCCTTCGAGGGGGTTGTCCGCCATAAATGAAGCCCTATTTCATTCGTCCTGACATAAGATTTAGAAGCTTTACTTCGCTACGTTCGTTCGTCTTGATCATAGAATATCCAGTATAGTTCCAGACTCGACACGATACCGGTTGCCCGTCCTTGCGCCAAGCCGCCCGATGAAATCGCCCGACCGCCATGGCCAGACGGCCAGTCCCGACCCACGCGCATTGCCGCCCCCGACAGCAGAAGAACAGGAGCATAGCAGCCAGCTCCAGCAGCTTATTCGCGAGGAAATCGCAGCATGCGGCGGGCTCATTTCCTTTGCCCGTTTCATGGAACTGGCGCTCTATGCCCCGCGGCTGGGCTACTACGCGGCCGGAAAGTACAAATTCGGCGTGGCGGGCGATTTCGTCACCGCCCCGGAAATGGGTTCTTTGTTCGCGCGCTGTCTCGCGCGTCCGTGCCAATCGATTCTGGCGCAAGTCGGGGGCGGCGATATCCTGGAGGCCGGCGCCGGGAGCGGCGCGCTGGCAGCCGATCTGCTGCACGAACTTGAAGCGCTGGACCATCTCCCGGAACATTATCTGATTCTCGAACTCAGCAATGATTTGCGCAATCGTCAGGCCGAGACGCTGCGTCACAAGGCCCCGCAGCTGTTGAAGCGCGTACACTGGCTCGACGCCCTGCCGGTCGAGTTTCGCGGCGTGCTACTGGCCAACGAACTGCTGGACGCCATGCCCAGTGAGCGTTTCCGGATCGCGGAGGACGGCGTCCGGCAATTACACGTCACGTGGGAAACTGACCGCTTCGTGTGGCGGGAAAAACAGGCGGATGAAGCGATCCGGGCTCGCATCGAACCGCTTGCCCTGTCAACGGGTTACACCTCGGAGATCAATTTCATGGCTGAGGCCTGGGTGCGCAGCGCTGCCGATATTCTGAAACAGGGGGCGATGTTGCTGATCGACTACGGCTTCCCGCGCACCGAGTTTTATCATCCACAACGCTCCGATGGCACGCTCATGTGCCACTATCGTCATCGCGTCCATGACGATCCGCTGATACTCATCGGTCTGCAGGACATTACCGCGCACGTCGATTTTACCGCCATCGCCGATGCCGCAACCGGGACTGGTCTGTCGCTGCTCGGCTACACTTCGCAGGCGGCGTTTCTGATCGGCAGCGGACTGGAGCAGTTGATGTCAGTCTCGGATCCGGAGGACGTGCGCGCCCACCTCGAGCTGACGCAGCAGGTCAAGAAGCTCACCTCGCCGCACGAAATGGGTGAGTTGTATAAAGTCATCGCCCTCGGGCGCGGTATCCAGGAATCGTTCCCGGGATTTGCGGTTCATGACCGGCGCGGGCGCCTCTGAATCGAGCGTAAATAAAACAATGATCAAAACGATAGTTACCGACATCGAAGGAACCACCTCATCGCTGTCCTTTGTGAAGGACGTGCTGTTTCCCTATTCGCGCGCGCACATGTCGGAGTTCGTACGCGCCCACGCGCAGGAACCGGCGGTGCGGCATGAGCTGGATGAGGTGCGGCGGCTGAGCGGGAAGAATCTGACCGACGCGGAAGTCATAGAACAGCTCCTGCACTGGATCGCCGAGGACAAGAAGCTCACACCGCTGAAATGCTTGCAGGGCATGATCTGGGAAGACGGCTACAAAAAAGGCGACTTCAAGGGGCACATGTACGAAGACGCCGTGCGCCATCTGCAGAAATGGAAACAGGTCGGTATCCGGCTGTATGTCTTTTCCTCAGGCTCGGTCCAGGCCCAGAAGCTGCTGTTCGCGCACACCGGCTACGGCGACCTGACGCTGCTGTTTTCAGGCTATTTCGACACGAATATCGGCAACAAGCGCGAGGCCGGCTCGTACCGCAAGATCACCGCGGCCATCGGCAGCGCGCCCGATGACATCCTGTTTCTTTCCGACATACCCGAAGAACTCGACGCCGCACAGGCCGCGGGAATGCAAACCATTTGGCTGGTAAGGGACGGGACTATCGATCCCAAGGCGGCGCACCGGCAGGCCCGAAACTTCGACGAAATTATGATTTAAGTCGCCGCGCCCACAGGTCGTGTTCGCCGGCGCGCGTGACGCGGACCTCGCAGAAATCGCCCGGCTTCAGGCCCTTCGCGTCCGCGACAAAAACCACGCCGTCGATTTCGGGTGCGTCGGCGCTGGAGCGAGCCACCGCCTGGCCTTCCTCGATGCCGTCCACCAGCACCGTCAGGGTTCTGCCGACCTTGCGCTGTAATTTTTCCGCGGAAATTTCCGCCTGTAATTCCATGAAGCGCGTCAATCGTTCCTGTTTGATTTCCTCTGGCACTGCATCAGCCAAGGCGTTGGCGACGGCGCCCTCCACCGGTGAATAGGCGAAGCAGCCGACGCGGTCGAGCTGTGCCGCGCGCAGGAAATCGAGCAGCTCTTCAAACTCCCGCTCCGTCTCGCCCGGGAAACCGACGATGAAGGTGGAACGCAGCGTGATGTCGGGGCAAACCGCGCGCCAGTTTTCGATGCGCACCAGATTGTTCTCGGCGCTGGCCGGACGTTTCATTAGTTTCAGTATCCGCGAACTCGCGTGCTGAAACGGCACATCGAGATACGGCAGGATTTTTCCTTCCGCCATGAGCGGAATGATCTCATCCACGTGCGGATAGGGATAAACGTAATGCAACCGCACCCACACGCCCAGTTCGCCCAGCGCACGCGCGAGTTCGGTCATGCGCGTCTTGACCGGCCGGCCGTGCCAGAAGCCGGGGCGGTATTTCACATCCACGCCGTAGGCGCTGGTATCCTGCGAAATCACGAGCAGCTCTTTCACGCCGCTCTTCACTAGATTTTCCGCCTCCTGCATAACTTCGCCGATGTCACGGCTCACGAGATCACCGCGCATCGAAGGAATGATGCAGAAGGTGCAGCGATGATTGCAGCCCTCGGCGATCTTGAGATAGGCGTAATGCCGCGGCGTGAGCCTGATCCCCTGCGCCGGCACGAGATCGGTGTAGGGGTCATGCGGCTTCGGCAGGTGTGCGTGCACCGATTGCATGACTTCCTCGAGCGCATGCGGGCCGGTGACTGCCAGCACCTGCGGATGCGCCTGTTTCACGATGTCGCCCTTGGCGCCGAGACAACCGGTGACGATCACACGGCCGTTCTCCGCCAGCGCCTCGCCGATCGCGTCGAGCGACTCCTCCACCGCTGCATCAATGAAACCGCAGGTGTTGACCACCACGAGGTCCGCGCCTGCGTATTCCGGCGAGATCTCATAACCCTCGGCGCGCAATTGCGTGAGGATGCGTTCGGAATCCACCAGCGCCTTGGGGCATCCCAGGCTGACGAACCCGACCCGGGGCACGGGAGTAACCCCGGTCTGCGCGGCCGGGCGTGAAGGAACCGCTTTGGACATGGCTTATTCCACCTTGAGGTAGGCGTAGCCCTGGTGTTGCAATTCCGCGATGCGCACCACGCCGGAGGGCACCAACGTTACGCCAGAAATGACCTTTTCCCTGGGCAGGTGCACGGCCTCGCGCGTGATGTCGCAGAGTTCGAGCTTTACGCCTTCGTTGTCGCGCAGCGTCGCCAGCCGGGTCAGCAATTCCGCGCGGCGCTGCTTGAGGACGGGGTCCTCGGCAAACGGCGTGCCGGTGAGTTTGTCCTGCGTGACAAAACGAATCCCGTAGGAAACGAACACGATACGCACATCATATTCCTTGAGCTCGGACTGATAGGTCGAAACCATATTATGGATATTGGACAGCATGGCGCTGAAGCGGCGCGGGTCGGCAAAATCGGCGTGGTACACCACTTTGATTGCCTCTTCCGCCGGCTTCACGGCGGATTGATCGGCCGCCACCGCATTCAAGGTGCTAGCCGCCCATAACACCAGCATTGCCATGAACATCCGTCGCAACGGATTACACAATCTCTTGATCATGATTCACCTTCCTGACTAGCTCCCCGACGGACG
>NZ_JBAVEJ010000123.1:0-5413 GCF_049587675.1 Sulfuricaulis sp.
GAAGCGAGGCGCGCAGGGAACCGCGCAGTAGTTTGCGCGGCGAAGCGACCGGGCGGTCTTTTCTTTCGTCCATTTCTTTTGGCCGAACAAAAGAAATGGACCCAGGGTGCAGGGGCGGAGCCACCCGCAATTAGCTTTTCATCATCGCCGAAGGCGATACAAATAAAACAACGAGTATAATGACCGCCCAATGCGCTAGATAATTCTCGATACAGAAACCACCGGCCTCGAACCTTCCGAGGGCCAGCGGATCATTGAAATCGGCTGCGTAGAGCTACTTACAAAATAAGGGTGCATCCGTGACTGTTCCAATGTATTACGCAATCGGCTAATCTTAAAAGGCGTGTAAACAGAGGTATTGGCGAATGAGCACCGCAAAACAGGAAGTCGAGTCGCTGCTTAAGAAGCTGACCGACGATTGTTCGCTGGAGGACATTCAGTATCATCTCTATGTGATCGAAAAAATCCAGCGGGGAATCGAGGCGGCAGAAAAGAAGGGCGTGGTGTCGCAGGAAGAAGCCGAAAAGCGCCTTGGAAAATGGGTCAAAAAGTAGCTTGGTCTCCGGAAGCGCTGGATGACGTTGATGCCATCGCCAGCTACATCACCCGCGATTCGGCTTTTTACGCCACCACAGTTGTTAATCGGATACTCGAAACCTCCCGCAGTCTCAATCAATTCCCATACCTTGGCCGGATTGTTCCAGAACTCGGTCAGGACGATATCCGCGAGCGTTTTATATACAGCTACCGCCGTGTGTATCGAGTAGCCCAAGATGCCATTACTGTTGTGGCAGTGATTCACGGCAAGCGGTTGTTCGACACGGTAACGGAAAGAATGGAGAAAGAAGAATGACGCGCCAGATAATTCTCGATACTGAAACCACCGGCCTGGAGCCTTCCGAGGGCCACCGGATCATTGAAATCGGCTGCGTGGAGCTGATCAACCGACGCGCGAGCAATAACCGCTATCAGCAGTACATCAATCCCGGACGCGAGATCGACCAGGGCGCGATGGAGGTGCACGGCATCACCAACGAGATGCTGACGGACAAGCCGAAGTTCGCCGACATCGTGAAAGACCTGCTTGAATTCATCAAGGGCGCGGAGCTAATCATCCACAATGCGCCGTTCGATATCGGCTTCCTTAATAATGAGCTGTCCGTGATGGCGAACGGAAAGGCGCCGTTGCGCGTCGAGGATTCCTGCACGGTGGTGGATACCCTCAAGCTCGCGCGCGGCATGCATCCGGGGCAGAAGAACGACCTCGATTCGCTGTGCCGGCGCTACAACGTGGACAATTCGCATCGCACGTTGCACGGCGCGCTGCTCGACGCCGAGATTCTGGCGGACGTGTATCTCGCCATGACCGGCGGTCAGACCGGTTTGTTCGAAGATACCCACAGCCACCTGAAAAACGCCACGGCTACCAACATCGTCGAACCTTCGGACATACGCCGCCTCGACCCCAATCGTCCGAAACTGCCGGTAATTGCGGCGAGCGCCGAGGAACTGGCCACGCATCAGGCGTGGCTGGAGGAACTCGACAAGAAAAGCGGCGGGAAGTGCGTGTGGAAAAAAATCGAACTCGCTTCGCAGTGAAGTTTGATTCAGAAGCTATCTGAAAAATACCTTGCAGATATTGTAGGGTGGGCGTTGCGCACCACAAGCGGCATTGATTGCCATCGAACGGTGGGCGATGCCACCCTACATGTTGAGATAGTTTCTAGTTAACCAGTTTCTTCCCCTTGAAAGTCAGACTCGTGCCGGGCTGCATGACCCGGGCGCGGATGACCAGCTTGCGAAGTTTTTCCGCGAAGCCCTTGGCGTCTGGAGTCAGCACCGGAAACGTACCGTAATGCTGCGGAACCACAACCTTGGCGTGGACCGCCTTGGCGGCGCGTGCCGCCATCGCCGGCTCCATGCCGAAATGTCCACCGATGTTGATCAGTGCGACGTCGATTTTTTGTTCGCCGATCAGCGCCATGTCATTGAAATAAGCGGTGTCGCCGCTGTGGTAAATGGTCGGCCCGTTCTTGATCTTGATCACGAATCCTGCCGGGTTGCCGCCGTAGGCGACTTCCGGTTCCTTCTCGCCCGCGAGCGGATTGCCCATGCCGCTGGAGTGAATCGCCGGCACCATGTCGACCGTCACTTCGCCGTCGGCGATGGTGATTTCCCCACCGATGTTCATCAGCGTGTCGAAGCCCATCTGTTCTTTGGGGTAGCCCAGCAGTTTGGCCATGTTGCTGCCCAGCTCATAGTTCGTGACCAGACGCGCGCCGGTTTTCTTGGCGATCTCCACCGAGTCGCCGACATGATCGAAGTGCCCGTGCGTGATCAGGATGTAATCCACCTTGGTAATGGCGGCCAGCGGGTCCTTGCCGTTCTTGGCGTTGGGATTCATCGGGTTCTTGAGCCATGGGTCGATCATCAGCACTTTGCCTTTCGGAGTGACGATCTCGAAGGCGGCATGCCCGTGCCAGGTGAGGGTGGTGTCGGCCGACCAGGCGGCGCCGCCGAGGGTGAGCAGCAGCAAAGCCGCCGCGATCCGGATGAATGATTTTTTCATGTTGCGCTCCATTTTCATTGTATGAGTCCATTGCCCTGATACGCCGTCAACGTCTTGCGACGAGCCGGACGTGTCTCCGTGGTGACAGCTTAAACCAGATGCCCCCGGTTTGAGCAAGAGCCGGCAGATGTCGGCAGGAAAATGTCTTTCCCGATTCCGGGCTTGACAAGCTGACAAGCGCGCCACTTCGCGCTAATCTGCGTGCTCCATGTCGCACCCGGTCGTTTCCGTCTCCCGCATCAGCAAGCATTTCGACAGCGTCATTGCCGTCGATGACGTCAGCTTTGACGTCGAGCTGCGTTCCACCACGGCGCTGCTCGGTGGCAACGGCGCCGGCAAGACCACGACGCTTTCCATGCTGCTGGGACTGTTGTTGCCGACCTCGGGCAGCATTTCGGTCTTTGGCGTGGACATGCTGCAGGATCGCTACCAGGTGTTGCCGCGCCTGAATTTTTCATCGCCGTATGTGGATCTGCCGCGGCGGCTGACGGTGCGCGAAAATCTCACGGTCTATGCGCGGCTCTACGGGATTATCAATATATCCGCGCGTATCAATGCCCTGTGCGAGGACCTTCAGATCGGGCGCTTCCTGAACCGGCCCTACGGGCAACTGTCGGCAGGCGAGAAGACGCGCGTGGTGCTGGCCAAGGCCTTGCTGAACGAACCGGAGCTGATGCTGCTCGACGAGCCGACCGCCTCGCTCGACCCCGACACGGCGGATTACGTACGCGGCATGCTCGAGGCCTATCGCAAACGCACCGGCACGACCATTCTGCTGGCCTCGCACAACATGTCGGAGGTGGAACGGCTGTGCGACGACGTCATCATGCTGCGCGCCGGCAAGCTCGTGGATCGCGGCACGCCGGCACAGTTGTTGACACGCTATGGTCGCCAGAATATGGAAGAGGTGTTCATCGACATTGCGCGTGATCGTCGTCTTGAAATTACCCCAGCCAGCAATCAGGTGGCGAAACAATGACCGGGATAGCACACGCGCACACCGGTTTTGCTCCCTCGCTGCGCCGTATCTATGCTCTGGTATTGCGGCATACCTATCTACTGCGCAGTTCCGGCCCGCGCATTCTGGAACTTGTGTACTGGCCCACGGTGCAGATGGTGCTGTGGGGATTCATCACGATGTTCCTGGTCAATCACAGCTCGTGGATTGCGCAGGCCTCGGGCGTGTTGCTCTCCGGCGTATTGCTATGGGACGTGCTGTTCCGCAGCCAGCTCGGTGTCTCGCTCGTGTTCATGGAGGAGATGTGGTCGCGCAATTTGGGACATCTGTTCGTCAGTCCGCTGCGGCCATTCGAGCTGGGCTGCGCGCTGCTTACCATGAGCCTGATCCGCACGCTGATCGGCGTCGGCGGTGCCGCGCTCATCGCGATTCCGTTGTTTCACTATTCCATCTTCAGCATGGGCCTGCCGTTGCTGGCGTTCTTCATCAATCTCATCATCATGGGCTGGTCGATCGGATTGCTGGTCTCGGGCTTCGTGCTGCGTTACGGCCTCGGCGCTGAGAGCATGGCGTGGATCGCCATCTTCGCGGTGCAGCCTGTCAGTGGCGTGTATTATCCGATTGATACCCTTCCCGTGTGGCTGCAATATGTCGCGGCAGCACTCCCGTCGAGTCATGTGTTCGAAGGCATGCGCGCGGTATTGTTTGACCACGTCTTCCGCGTGGACTTGCTGCTGCACGCCGCGTTGCTCAACGTGGTTTATCTCACCGCTGGTTTTGCTTCGTTTCTCGCGTTCTTCAAGATCGCGCGGGTGCGTGGCCAGTTGCTGCACGTCGGTGAATGATGACAACCGGATGACAGCGGGGTAGCATTTCCGGGCTTTCCAACCGTTACAGGAACACTTACACCATGCCTTACTTCGTTTTCAAGATTTCGGCCGACAGAAAATTCACGCTCGTCAAAACCTGCGTGCAATATAAGGAGGCGAAAGATCTCTGCCGGGAACTGCGCATCGCCGAATCCCCGGACAATCCGAATGCGGTGCGCATGGCGTTTGCCGAAGATGAAGCCAAGGCCAAGCGCCTGATCGCCGACAAACGCGCGCCTTCCTCGCCGCTGGAGGAATGGGAGGCCTGATTCACCTGCCGAACGGTCATACACTGGTAACGTCCTTGTGCGTTAATACGCCATTCGCGTAATGCGAGCAAGGAGGTAATGATGCAAGGAAACATTACGACAACCCTGTTAGGCAGTCTGTTTCTGATCATGGCGCTGGGAGTTCCGGTATGGGCCAGAGCCAATTCGGACGAAACACAACTTGAGACCATAAAGAAGGAAATCGACCACGACGCCTCCTCATCTGCGTCAAGCGACAAAGTCAAGACACTCTCCAGCCAGTTCAATGTTGATCCCAGCGTGGTCGAGCAGCTGCGTGCTAAAAATCAAGGCTGGGGCGAGACCTCCATCGAACTGGCCATGGCCCAGCGCCTGACACAAACCGACACCAAGAACTATCCGACGATGGCGGAGGCGTTGAATAAAATTGAAACCCTCCGCAGCCAGAAGATGGGCTGGGGAAAAATTGCCAACAGCCTGGGCTTCAAGCTGGGTCCGGTCGTCAGCGTCGCGAGCCATACTCGCAACGAATTACGGAAAGAACCGCGCATGGAAAAAACGGGCTCGCAGAAATCTGAAAAGTCAGAAAAGGCCGAGTGGTTACCAAAGGCTGAAAAAATCGGACGGCCTGATATCGCCGGACATCCGGAACGAGTCGTGCGTCCGGAACGGTCCGAACGAGTTCATTGAACGCCGAAGCAGGTTCGACATGAAAGGGCCCGCGAAGCGGACCCTTTCTGTTTGAAAGTCAGGAGATGGTGGGCGATGC
>NZ_JBAVEJ010000124.1:0-25917 GCF_049587675.1 Sulfuricaulis sp.
TACAACCTGCAAACCCTTGATGACCAGGAGTTTCAGAAACTTCGCCAGCAACCAACCGGCGATGATGATAATAATCGCCAGAATCAGCTTCGGTAAAAACACCCCCAGTTGCATGAGAAAGGCCCGAAGCGGCTCCAATGCCAGATTTACCTGTTCCATGACTTCCTCCTTTTACGCCGTCTGTCGAAAATTAATATCGAACGACCATGCACCGATCCACCCGTGTTATCCACCCGGAGTGTTCATAGCCTGTGAATGCTACGCGATTTCATCCGATAAGCTCCAGAATTCCCCGCAACGGAATGGGCACCCACAGCGGACGGTTATTCAGCTCGTAGCGTAGTTCGTAGAAGGCCTTTTCAAGCATAAATAAATCAAGCAACACACGCGCTTCGTCCCAGACAGCGTACAGACCGGAATCTCGCACATGCTGTTCATATGACCGGAGGAAAGCGCTCGTGACTTCCGCCTCCCACTCCCGCGCTAGCGATTCGATGGCAGGGGAGCCTTCGGGCCGTTCGGAGAAAAAACGGAACAAGGCGGTGTAGGCGGCATAATTGAAAGAACGCAACATACCCGCCACGTCTTTGAGCGGTGAATGCTTGTGACGGCGCTCCGCCAACGGTCGTGCCGGCTCGCCTTCAAAATCGATGATGATGAAATCGTTCTGCTTGAGCAGCACCTGGCCCAGATGATAATCTCCGTGGTAACGCGTTTTGACGGCTTTCATGTGCGCGGGTGTGCTTTCTTCAATTCGCTTGAGAACCGTCTTGCGTTGCGCAAGCAGCGATTCCCCGTCGGCGCGTGCCGCGTCCGGTAGCGCATCCAGCCGTTGCTGCAGCATGTCCAGAGTGGCTTCCGCCTCGTCGCGTACCTGCTTCATCCATGTTGTCGTATCGTGTGACTCGAGATTTTCGGGGTCAAACGCCGGGTCTCCTGTAACGATATTCAGCGCCTTGTGCAGTTCAGCCGTGCGCCGACCAAGCATCTGCACCAAGACAAGATAACCGCCATGGGCTTCGCTCGGCGACGTGGGTGTTTCGGTCGGCACGCGATGCTGCTCCAGATAACGCTCGAGGTAATTCTGCGTGTAACTCCATCCATCTCCCTGGTTTTCAACATACCCTTGAAGCACGGCGAGCCTCATGTTGGCTCCGTCATTCGCCACATATTCAACCGCTCCGGCAACAGGGACAATGTTGGGAAAATGCGCCACCTCGGTGAGGAATCGGCCGATTTCAACTTCCGGATTCACGCCGGTATGCAGGCGGCGATAGCCTTTAAGGAACAGGCGGTCACCGATGATGACGGCGGTGTTGCTGCCCTGGGCGCCGGGCTGCCGTATTGAAAGCTCCGCCACCGACCCGCCGGCCAGATCCTGAAAGACGCTCGTCGGTATAAACCTGATGGTCCCTGATGTGCCCGTCAATTCCCGGGACGATCCGATCGCCTGCACCACGGCACGGCAAAACATCTCATCGGCAAAAGCGTCTCCCAGGAAACCGGCGCGCGCTTGCTGGCGCACCCGGGCTACGGTAACGGGCATCAGGCCACGCTGGCGCTCCTCGGGATCGTTCTCCCACACCAGCGAAAGAGGCAGAAAATATATCGAGGGTTCGCCCGCGGCGCTCTCTACCTTGAACAGCGCCATGAACCAGTTGGCGAGGTCCTCGCTCCACTCCGCATGTTCCATGAGCGCCGCGCGTCGCACCGGCTCGCCCTTGGCCGCATACCAGCGCTGGGTCGATATGAAACGTGGCAGCGCCTCCTCCTCAAATTGCGCCCGCACCTTCTCCGCCATAGCGATGCGCCATGGCACCACTCGATCACGGAAGAAACTGCGCCAACCGTCGAACAACACCAGTAGCGGAGGTTCCTCGCGCGGCAAACGCTCCTCGTGCCACGACGGCACCTCCTCGCCCTTGGCCAGTCGAAACCAGTAGAAGCCATGCCCATGCAGTGTGAGCAGATAGGGAAGATCGCCGATGGGAGGAAAAGCCGTCCGCCCCAACAGCTCAATGGGCACGCAACCCTTGTAGCGGGAAAGGTCCAGCTCCACCGGTTGCGCCGTTCGCGAAAGGTTGGCGACACAAAGAATGGTCTCCTCCCCATGTTTGCGCAGATAGACGAGTATCTTGCGGTTGCCAGGCTGTAGGAACTCCAGCGTGCCGCGCCCGAAGGACTTGCTGCTCTTGCGCACGGCGAGCAGACGTTTCATCCAGTTGAGCAGCGACGAGGGATCGCGCGATTGGGATTCCACGTTGACCGCCTCGAACCCGTACACCGGATCCATGATCGGCGGCAGATACAGACGCTGGGGATCGGCGTGTGAAAAACCCGCGTTGCGGTCCGGACTCCATTGCATGGGAGTGCGCACGCCGTTGCGATCGCCCAGATAAATGTTGTCGCCCATACCGATCTCGTCGCCGTAATAAATGATCGGCGAGCCGGGCATGGACAGCAGCAGGCTGTTCATCAGGCGGATCTTGTCGAAATCGTTGTCCATCAGCGGCGCCAGGCGGCGGCGTATCCCCAGGTTCAACCGGGAACGCGGGTCGGCGGCGTACATCTGATACATGTAGTCACGCTCCCTGCTCGTCACCATCTCCAGCGTCAGTTCGTCGTGGTTGCGCAGGAAAATCGCCCACTGGCAGTTCGCGGGGATATCCGGCGTCTGCTGCATGATCTCGGTGATGGGATGCCGGTCCTCCTGCGCAATAGCCATGTACATGCGCGGCATCAGCGGGAAATGGTAAGCCATGTGGCACTCATCGCCGTAGCCGAAATAGTCGCGCACGTCCTCCGGCCATTGATTGGCCTCGGCCAGAAACATGCGGTTACTGTAATGATTGTCGATGACTGCACGCATCTGTTTGATCACGGCGTGAGTTTCGGGCAGGTTCTCGTTGCTGGTGCCCTCGCGCACGCACAGATAGGGAATCGCGTCGAGGCGCAGGCCATCCACACCCTGATCCAGCCACAACTGCATCACGCGGGTAACGGCCTTCACCACCTGCGGGTTGTTGTGGTTGAGGTCCGGTTGATGCGAGAAGAACCGGTGCCAGTAGTAGGCCTTGGCCACGTCGTCCCAGGTCCAGTTGGACTTCTCGGTATCGGTGAAGATCACGCGCGTCTCGGGAAATTTCTTGGCGGTGTCGCTCCAGACATAGAAATTTCGCTTCGGGGAATCCGGCGGGGCGCGCCGCGCCGCCTGAAACCAAGGGTGCTGGTCGGAGGTGTGGTTGATCACGAGTTCGGTGATGACCCGCAGCCCGCGTTCGTGCGCCGCGCGCACGAAGGTCGTAAAATCCTTGCGCGTGCCGTAGTCCGGGTGGATGTTGCGGTAGTCGGAGATATCGTAGCCGTCGTCGAGCATCGGCGAAGGATAGAACGGCAACACCCAGAGCGTATTGACGCCGAGTTCCTGGAGATAATCGAGCTTGGAGGTTAGTCCGGGGAAATCGCCGACGCCGTCATTGTTGCTGTCGAAGAACGCCTTGACATGAAGCTCGTAGATAACGGCGTCCTTGTACCAGAGCGGATCGTCGACCAGCACCGTCAAATGCTCTTTAAGCTTCTGGTCCATGGCCGTTGCGTTTACATGAAGTAATCGAAATCATGCTCCGAGCGCACGCGCCGCCGCAAGCGGAAGATATGCGCCGGCGCCTCGAGCGGGTCGAGCTCGATGTAGTTGCGCGGGCCGTTCCAGAGAAATCGCGCGTCGGTCAGTAGGTCATGCATCTGGTACGACTGCCCGCCGTGTATGTCCAAGGCGTCGAGCGGCACCTCGACCCATCCGGACTGGCGATGATGTGGGTCCAGGTTGACCACCACCAGAATGATGTCGTTCCGGTCTTCGCTGGCCTTGCTGTAGCAGATCAGCTTGTCGTTGTCGACGGCGTGAAAATGCAGGTTCCAGTCGTACTGCAACGCCGGGTTTTCGCGCCGGATGCGGTTCACGCGCGCGATGAAATCGCGCAGACTGTCGGGCCGATCCAGGTCCCATTGGCGCAATTGGTATTTTTCCGAATCCAGGTATTCCTCGCTGCCGGGCTCGCGCGGCCGGCCCTCGGCCAGCTCGAATGCCGGACCGTAGATGCCGTAGTTCGCCGCCAGCGTCGCGGCCAGCACCAGACGCACCATGAATGCCGGACGGCCGCCGAACTGCAGATACTCATTGAGGATATCGGGCGTGTTGGGCCAAACGTGCGGACGGAAATAATCACGGCCCTCGAGCCGGGTCAGTTCGGTGAAATAATCAGTGAGCTCGCGCTTGGTATTGCGCCACGTGAAATAGGTATAGGAATACGTGAACCCGAGTTTGGACAGGCGATGCATGACCTTGGGCCGGGTGAACGCTTCCGACAGGAATAGTACATCGGGATGGGCGCGCTTGATCTCGCCGATCAGCCATTCCCAGAACGCGAACGGTTTAGTGTGCGGATTGTCCACGCGGAAGATGCGCACGCCCTGCTCGATCCAGAATTCCACGACATTCTTGAGCTCGTGCCACAGCTCCTGCCAGGATTCGATTTCAAAGTCGAAAGGATAGATATCCTGGTATTTCTTGGGCGGGTTCTCGGCGTATTGCACGCTGCCATCCGCGCGCCGGCGAAACCATTCCGGGTGTTCGCGGACGTACGGATGATCCGGTGAGCACTGAAAGGCGATGTCCAGGGCAACTTCCAGACCGTGTTCCCCGGCCTTAACCACGAACCAGCGAAAATCCTCGAGCGTGCCAAGTTCGGGATGCACCGCCTTGTGCCCACCCTCCTTCGCGCCAATCGCCCACGGGCTGCCGACATCCCCGGGATTGGCGGTCAGCGTATTATTGGAACCCTTCCGGAAGGACTGGCCGATGGGATGGATCGGGGGCAAGTAAACCACGTCGAACCCCATGGCGGCGACGTAACGCAGGCGCGCCTCGCAGTCGAGGAAACTTCCGTGCCCGTCGCCAGAGCAGGAGCGTGGAAAGAATTCGTACCAGGTGCTGAATCGGGCGCGCTCGCGGTCCACCGCCAGAACCAGCTCCTTCTCGTAGCGTGTGGCAAAACGACGCTTGGCGTGGCGGTCCATCAGTTTTGCCGTCTCTTCCTCCAACGCGACGCGGCGTTTTTCCGCCACGGTGATGGCGCCGCTCAGGGTCCGCGCGATCGCCGTCAGGCGTTCCACGTCACGACCGGTGGTATTCGCAGCGGTTTGGGCGATGAGTTCGGCCCCGGCAAGGAATACCATTTTCATGTCTGGGTCGGTATCGGGTCGCCGCGCCAGGTCATGGCACCAGGACCGGAAGTGATTGACCCAGGCCATGACCGTATAACGATAACGACCGACCTCGGTCGCCTGGAAGGTCGCGCGCCAACGATCGTTGCCGAGCGGAACCATGGGAACCTCGGACCATTCGCGATCCGCCTCGCGTCGGTAAAGCAGGAGGCTGGTAAGCCTGTCGTGTCCGTCCACGAACACGTCCGCCTCGACCGTCACCGGCTCGCCCACGGCGCGTTGGACGGGATAGCGACCGTTGTCCACTTCCGGCCGCACATTCTCGATCACCGCGCGGCATCTTCCGTCGGTGGATATCAACGCATCGGGTGCTCGGGTTTTGGCCATGGCCGCGTCGCTCAGTGAGTCGGCGCACGCGGCGCTTTGAGATAAATCACACCCAGCGGGGGCAAGGTCAACAAAAGGGAGTAATACCGGCCGTGTGCCGGAACCGGCGCTGCCTCCACGCCGCCCAGATTGCCCTGGCCGCTGCCGCCATAGGTAACCGCATCACTATTAAGTACCTCGCTCCAGAAACCGCCACGCGACACGCCCACGCGATAATTGGCTTGCGGCACCGGGGTGAAGTTACAGACCACCAGAATAATGTCGTCCGGGTTCGCGCCCTTTCGATAGAAACTGATGATGCTGTGCTCCCAATCATGCAGGTCCGCCCATTCAAAACCGCTCATGTCAAAATCACGTGTAAACAGCGCGGGCTCGGCGCGATAGAGGTGATTGAGGTCCTGCATCCAGCGTTGTATCCCCTGATGCGGAGCGTGCTCGAGCAGATGCCAGTCGAGGCTCTGATCATGATTCCATTCGCGCCACTGTCCGAACTCACCGCCCATGAACAACAGCTTTTTGCCGGGGTGACCGTACATGTAGCCGAACAGCAGGCGCAGATTGGCAAACTTTTGCCAATTGTCTCCCGGCATCTTGCCGAGCAGCGAACCCTTTCCGTGCACCACTTCATCATGGGAGAACGGCAATAAGAAGTTCTCGTGAAACGCATACCAGATGCTGAAGGTCAGTTGATCGTGATGATACTTCCGATAGATCGGATCGAGTGCAAAATAGTTGAGCGTGTCGTGCATCCAACCCATGTTCCATTTCAGGCCAAACCCCAGTCCACCGAGATAGGTTGGGCGCGATACCATGGGCCAGGCCGTGGACTCCTCGGCGATGGTTTGCGCGCCCGGGAAATCGCGGTAAACGGCTTCATTCAGATCGCGCAGAAACTGGACGGCCTGGATATTCTCTCTGCCGCCGTATTCGTTGGGAATCCACTCGCCAGCCTCGCGCGCGTAATCGAGATACAGCATGGAAGCCACGGCATCCACGCGCAGACCGTCGGCATGGTACTTGTCGAGCCAGAACAGCGCACTGGAGGTCAGGATCGAGCGTACTTCGTGGCGTCCGTAATTGAAAATGCTCGAATTCCATTCCGGGTGATAACCCAGCTTGGGATCGGCGTGTTCGAACAGATAGGTTCCGTCGAAATATACAAGCCCGTGTTCATCCGTCGGAAAATGTGACGGCACCCAGTCGAGAATCACACCCACATTATTCTGGTGCAGACAATCGACCAGGTGCATGCAATCCTGCGGCGTGCCGTTGCGCGCGGTTGGCGCGAAGTAACCCGTGGTCTGGTAACCCCAGGATCCGTAGAAAGGATGTTCCGTTATCGGCATCAACTCGACATGCGTAAAATTCATGTCGCGAACATAATCCGTTAACTGTACGGCGAGTTCGCGATAATTAAGGGAACGGTTGTCCTCCTCCGGCACACGCCGCCACGATCCGAGATGCGCTTCGTAGATCGACATCGGTGCGTTGAGCGCGTTCGCCTCGCTGCGTGTCCGCATCCATTGATCATCCCCCCACTTGTAGTCGAGGCTCCATACTACCGACGCCGTGCGCGGCGGCGTTTCGGTGCGAACGGCGAATGGGTCGGCTTTCTCGACGTGGTATTTTCCGTTTTGCGACGTCAGGTGGTATTTGTAATGCGCGCCCGCCACGACACCGGGAATGAAACCCTCCCAGATGCCGCAGCCGTCCTTGCGCGAATACAGTGGATGCGAGCCCGGACGCCAACCGTTGAAATCACCGACCACCGAAACCGCGCGCGCGTTCGGCGCCCACACGGCGAAATGCACGCCAGTGACGTTCTTCACGCTCATCACATGCGCGCCGAGTTTCTCGTACAGACGGGAGTGCCGTCCCTGACGGAACAGATAGACGTCGTGGTCGGTGAGCTGGCTGACTCCGTATAGAACTTGCTTGCCATCGCCGGCGTGAGTGGTCGCCATGCAGGATCTCCTTAACGACGCCGCGGTTTCGTCGGCATCGTATCGCCGAACCAATGTAACGGATTACGCCGTGCCGAGCAAATCGCGGCACACAGTAAAGGCGGTGGAGAATCTTTCCTTAAACGGCGTCGCTCGTGCTGACTGGTACGGCGTGACGGAACAAAGAGAAGAAATTGCGCGTGGTTACATCGGCGATGGAATCCATGTCGGACTGACGCACATTGGCCACGCATTCCGCGACGTGGCGCACGAAAGCCGGTTCGTTGGTCTTGCCGCGAAACGGCACCGGTGCCAGGTAAGGTGCGTCGGTCTCGATCAGCAACCGGTCTTCCGGAACTTGTCTTGCGACTTCGCGCAGGGCTTCGGCGTTGCGGAAAGTAATGATCCCGGAAAAGGAAATATGGAAATTCAGATCGAGCGCGGCACGCGCGACCTCCCAGCTTTCCGTGAAGCAGTGCATCACGCCGCCAATGTCAGCCGCGCGTTCCTCACGCATGATGCGCAAGGTATCGTCGGCGGCTTCGCGGGTGTGGATGATCAGCGGCTTGCCGGATTGCTTTGCGGCGCGAATGTGGCGGCGGAACCGCTCCTGCTGCCAGGCCATGTCGCCGTGACTGCGATAGTAATCCAATCCGGTTTCACCGATCGCCACCACTCGTTCATCTTTTGCCAGGCCAACCAGATCATCGACCGTGGGCTCACGCCCCTCGGTTTCGTTGGGATGCACGCCGGCGGAAGCAAACACGTGCGGATGATCGTACGCGAGCGCGTGTATTTCGGGAAAGGTTTCCAGCGTGACCGATACGCACAGCATATGGCCGACCCCGTTGTCCCGGGCGCGCTGGAAAACATCATCCAAGCCGGCGTTTAGAGGTTCGAAATTAAGATGACAGTGGGAGTCGACGAGTGGCGTCACGTTACATCGTGTGCGTGAGCCGGTCGGAGTTAAGCGAACCGGCCAGGATGCCTTCGATCTTGTGGCGCGCGATGCCCGAGTCCTTCTCGCTGAACTGGATGCCGATGCCGGAAGTCCGGCTGCCCTGGGCACCGGGCGGTGTGACCCAGATCACGTGTCCAGCAACCGGAATTTTTTCTTTGCTGTCCATGAGCGTCAGCAACATGAACACCTCTTCCCCGAGCTTATACGTCCGACCACTGGGAACGAAAATCCCCCCGCCCTTCACAAATGGCATGTAGGCGGCATAGAGGGCGTTTTTGTCCTTGATGGTCAGTGACAACACCCCGGGCCGGGCGGCCGCAATGGGGGTAGGTTTCATCGGCTTGGTGGCACCGGTGGGCATGGGTGGAATGGTTTTGTCGTTCATATGCGGTTGATGCTTACTTTATTGTAGACGGCTCAGTCGGACCCAGCGTATCAAAACATCTTCTAACATCAAAAGCTCATCGAGGGGGCCGCGCAAAAGCCTGTAATAATCAGAAATAACATCAATAAATTTATATAACTCGCTGAGTTTATATTTATATTTATTGCCACCTGGAAGCAAAGTGGCTTCGGAGTTGGCCAGAGCCGGGCCGGATACCCCCAAGCCTGCCTTGATCAAATCGGACACGAATCCGTGAAGCAAACCCAGGCAATGTTTGGCCCCCACGCCCTTCCATCGAGCCGCACAGGCGACAGGCTCTTCACGTCCTGATCTCAGGTTATCCAGATCCTTAAGCAATCCGGCGCGGATTTCAGGGAACCCCTCCTCTATTAGCGATTTCGCCAACAGCGGAGCGCCCCCCGCCATTTCCAAAAGGCCGGCGGCGGACTCTGCTTTACCGTCGCTGTGCGACTGGAGCCAGGCCAAGCCGGCACTGCGGGAAGGCGACTTAAATAAGATATGGCTACAACGGCTGCGAATGGTGGCTGGGAGCCGGGCCGGATGACTAGTCACCAGGAGCAGCATGCTGCCAAGAGGCGGCTCTTCCAGCAGCTTCAGCAGACTGTTCGCGGCGCTGATATTCATGGCTTCGGCAGGGCTCAATAGAACAACTTTCCGGTTACCGACAAACGGGCGGGTCTGGGCGTCCTCAATCAGGCAACGAATCTGATAAATCGTGATATCGGCGCTGACACGCTCGCGTTTTTTGTCACTCGCCGGATACCGAGCCGCATATTGACCCCCAAGGTCCTCGGCTGATTCCGCAATGGCTTCTGGCTGAAGCACAAGCATGTCGGGATGAGTACCGGCGATGAACAACTGGCACGATTGACACATGCTACAGGCAACGCCCGCCTCGGGCCGGGCACATAATAGAGACTGAGCCAGATGAACGGC
Organism: Sulfuricaulis sp.; assembly: GCF_049587675.1. Lineage (GTDB taxonomy): Bacteria > Pseudomonadota > Gammaproteobacteria > Acidiferrobacterales > Sulfurifustaceae > Sulfuricaulis. The sequence continues at coordinate 9,857 of NZ_JBAVEJ010000124.1, forward strand.
AAAGGCATGCTTGCCGAGACCGGGGCGCCCGTGCAACAGCAGGGCATGCGGCAGGCGTTCGAACTGCTGGGTCAGGGTGGACCACAAGTCCTCATTCCAGGGATATCGTTCGGGCATCGCTGAGATGCTGCTCGCCGAGAAATTATCAGCGGCCACCCACCACCTCCTGCAGCACGCTACCGAGTTGCTGCTCCACCTTCTCCAGACTTTGGCTGGCGTCAATCACCCGCATGCGCTCTGGCTCGCGGGCCGCGCGCGCCAGATAGGTCGCATGGACGCGCGCAAAAAATTCATCGCTCTCCTGCTCGAAACGGTCGGGCTCGCTGCGCAGTCCGGCGCGTCGGCGTCCGGCCTCCACCGGGACGTCGAAGAGCAGCGTCAGGTCCGGCCGCAAATCGCCCTGCACCCAGCTCTCGATCGCCGCTATCCGCGCCGCCGGAATGCCGCGGCCACCGCCCTGGTAGGCATAGGTGGCATCGGTAAAGCGATCGCACAGCACGATCTTGCCGGCGTCCAGTGCCGGACGAATCACGCGGGCGATGTGCTCGGCGCGCGCTGCGAACATCAACAACATTTCGCTTTCGGCGGAGGTGTGCAGCTCGCGGCCATGCAGCAGGATATCGCGGACGCGTTCACCGAGTTCGGTGCCGCCGGGTTCGCGCGTCACCACGACTTTGCGCCCCGCATGCTCCAGCCAATTCCTGACGAAAGCCACATTGGTGCTCTTCCCGGCTCCCTCTCCACCTTCCAGCGTGATGAATATTCCTCGTGGCATAACATTTTACCGGCTTGTCATGGCAGTGGACGTCTTGTCGCGCGTCACCGAAGTCCGCGGCTTTCCTTTCAGCTGGTATTTGATCACGGCCTTGTTGTGTTCTTCCAGCGTACTGGAAAAATCGTGGCTGCCATCGCCGCGAGCGACAAAATACAGGGCTCCGGTAATCACCGGATGCATCACGGCCTGTAACGATTCCTTCCCAGGCATGGCCACCGGCGTGGGCGGCAGACCGTGACGAGTGTACGTATTGTAGGGTGTATCGCGTCTGAGGTCCTTAAGCCGCAGGTTACCGTCGAACGACTCACCCATGCCGTAAATCACGGTCGGGTCCGTTTGCAGCCGCATGCCGTGGCGCAAACGGTTGACGAAGACACCGGCGATCATACGGCGCTCATCGGCGCGTCCGGTTTCTTTTTCCACGATCGAGGCCAGTATCAGTGCTTCGTAGGGATCCTTGAACGGGAGATTGTTGTCACGCTTTTCCCATTCCTGCTGCAACAGCTTCTGCATTTTGTCATAGGCGTTGGCCAGGATCGCGAGTTCCGTCTGGCCGGAGGAATAATAATACGTATCGGGGAAAAACTGGCCCTCGGGATGCTCTCCTTGATGGCCCAGCCTTTCCATGATGGCGCGTGGCGACAAACCAGTGAGCGTGCGCGTAAGCTTGGGCGCCTCCTCGATCGCATCCAGAAACTGCCGGAAGGTCCAGCCCTCCACCAGCACGAGGGGATATTCAACAACACGCCCCGCGACGATCTGGTCCAGCAATTCCCTTGCCGTCATTCCGTTGCGGAACCGGTACTCCCCTGTCTTCAAGTCACGTTGATGCCCGGTAAGATACGCCAGCCACACGAAAGAATGGCTTTCCGGCAGCACGTCACGGCTGCTCAGCTCGCGTGCAAAGGCGCGCAGCGTCATGCCTGGCTTGACCGCATAAATCTCCATGCCGGGCTGAAGTGAATGATTCCACGACCATAATAGATAAACGGCGGCCACGGCGCTCACCACCAGCAAGCCGATTGCCGGCCTAATCAGCCGCGTACGCATCGACAATGGCCTCCTGAACTCGTTGCGTTATCCTGCCCAAGGGAAATTCCTTCGTTTCGATGCGACGCACCGGCCATAAACCTATCAGGCTATTGGTCAGAAACACTTCATCCGCCTGCAAAACATCGCTCTTGTTGATATCCATCACGCGTGCATCCAGCGACAGTTTCACCGCCCGTTCCAGCACCAGCCCGCGCATGACGCCTTCCACACCGCTGTGCGACAGATCCGGCGTGAGCAGCCTGTCCCGGGACACGATGAACAGATTCGTCATGGTTCCTGCAATTACCTGACCGAATTCATTGCACATCAGACCTTCTCGGCAATCCTGTTCCAGTTCCGCGCGTGCCAGCACCTGCTCGATCCGATTGAGATGCTTGACGCCTGCCGTAGCCGGGTTCCGCGAAATCATGGTACGGCAGAACTGCGCGGCAACGCCATGCGTACGCCGTTCGGCTGGATAATCCGGCCAGGGCGACAGACTGACGGTACGTGTCGGCTGCGCCTGCTTGTCCGGCGCATACCCGCGTCCGGAAACACCGCGCGTGAGAATAATTTTCAACACGGCACGCTCAACGCCACGACCGAGCTGCTCTGCTTCATCCCGCAACAGACTCTCGGAAGGCGCATGGATGCCTAGCCTGGCGGCACCATGCAATAGCCGCTGCATGTGCCTGCCCCACATAAGCGGAGCGCCATTCACAATCGCCATGGTTTCGAACAGGCCATCGCCGTATTGAAACCCGCGGTCGTGAACCGAAATATTTTCTCTGGGCGCGCCGTTAATTAGAGCTGTGCTCACTCCGCCTCCGTGAAGCCGAGCCAGACCAACACGCTATGCCGTCGGCGTCTGACGACATTCGCCACGGTTGCGTCCCCGCGCTTCGCGCGGGGGGCGCCGCGGAGCGTTGCCCGAGGGACCCGCGTAGCGGGATCGGGCAGCGAAGCGGACGCCAACCACCGCGATCGGGGTGCCTGCATCCTGAACAACGATTGCGTCCTCAGAAGCGCCTGTGCGCTGCACTGTGCGGTCGCCTGCGCCCTGCTCATACCCGCCCGCCTCCGTGAAGCCGAACAAGACCGGCACACCGTACCGTCGGCGTCCTGCGGTCTTCGCCGGTCGCATCCCCACTGCTGCGTGGGGGGCGCCGCGAAGCGTTGCCCGAGGGACCCGCGAAGCGGGATCGGGCAGCGGAGCGGACGCCAACGACCGCACTCGGGCGTCAGCATCCCGCACGGCGATTGCTTTCCCAGAAAAACCTCTGTTTTGCACTGTGCGGTCGCCTGCGCCCTGCTCATACCGCAAGCCCCAAAGCCGCGAGCATGCCTTTCGCCTTGGCGCGGGTCTCGGCCAGCTCCCGCTCCGGAATGGAATCGGCCACGATGCCGGCGCCGGCGCGCAGGCTGATTTCGTTTTCGTTCTGGATGAGGGTTCGGATCAGAATATTCATGTCGAGACTGCCGTCGCGATTGAGATAGCCCATAGACCCGGTATAGGCGGTACGCGGTGCCTGTTCGAGCGCGGCGATGATCTGCATGCAACGCACCTTGGGGCAACCGGTGATGGTTCCGCCGGGGAACACGGCGCGTATCACCTGCGCCGGTGTGACGTCATCGCGTAATTCACCGTTGACCTCGGAGACGATGTGATGCACATGCCGGTAGGACTCGAGCGCCATGAATTCCTTCACCTGTATCGAACCCGTACGGCACACACGGCCGAGATCGTTGCGCTCGAGATCAATGAGCATCACGTGCTCGGCGCGCTCCTTGGGATGTCGCAGCAGGTCCCGCGACAGGGCTTCATCCTCTCCTGGATCCTGGCTGCGCGGATACGTACCGGCAATGGGTCGTGTGCGCACGGTTCGGCCGCGCACTTCCACCAGGCGTTCCGGCGATGAACTGATGACGGCGCGCCCGTTACCCAGGGTCATCAGGCCCGCAAAAGGCGCCGGATTCGTCGCACACAAGCGACGGTAGAGTGATATCGGATTGACGGAGACGCGCAGGGGAATTCGCCACTTACGTGAGAGATTCACCTGAAAGACATCCCCCGCACGGATGTAGTCCTGCACCCGTCGGACATGTTCCAGAAATCGTGCAGGCTCTTCTTCATGAACCTGCGCGATAGCGATCTCTTCGGCGTTCACTATCGTTGGGCTTTGCGTATCGGCCTCGAGCATCGGAAGAATTTCGCTGGCGCGTTCGGTCTCACACACAAACAGCGCATGCTGCTCGAGATGGTCGATGATGATGGCGGCCGGGATGCGCGTGGCACAGGCCACCGGAAATGCCGAATCATGCCGAATGCCGGTTACGGTTGGTTCGATCTGCGACACCAATTCGTAGCCAAGAAAGACAAACCATCCGCCGGTGAAAGGCGGCGCGGCATCCGTCGGTATAGCGCCCTGATCGACTGTAGTGGATTGCTGTCTCCACTCACGATCAAGAGCATCCAGGAAATCACCGGTGCCCAACAATCGACCGTTTCGGCTCAGCCAATGGTCCGCGTCCAGTGTCAGGGAGTCTCCGGGAAACGCGAACAGGATGTCATAACGCGCCCGCGGCGTACCGCGCGCGACGCTCGCGAGCAGGTGCGGATAGCGCTGGGGATATCGGGCGTGAAGCGCGCTGAGATCGGGGATCGCCGCCAAACGGCGGCAGACATATCCCGGTGTGGAGGCGTTTAGCGTATGGGCCGGGTTGGCATTCACGCCAGCTTGCGGAACACCAGCGTTCCGTTGGTGCCGCCGAAACCGAAGGAATTGGAAATCGCCACGTCAATCTTCATCTTGCGCGCCACACCCGGAACGTAATCCAGATCGCATTCCGGATCGGGCGTGATGAGGTTGATCGTCGGCGGTGCAATCTGATCACGCACCGCGAGAGCGGTATAAATCGCCTCGACGCCGCCGGCCGCGCCGAGCAGGTGGCCGGTCATGGACTTGGTCGAGCTCATGGCGATTTTCTTCGCGTGCGCGCCGAAGGCGGCCTTGGCGGCGAGCGATTCGGCGCGGTCACCGAGCTGCGTCGAGGTGCCGTGGGCGTTAACGTACTGCACCTGGTCCGGGTTGAGCCCGGCGTTGCGCAGGGCGTTGCGCATGCAACGCGCCGCGCCCTCGCCGTTCTCCGGCGGACTGGTCATGTGATAGGCGTCGCCGCTCATGCCGAAGCCAACGAGTTCGCAGTAGATTTTTGCGCCGCGCTTCTTGGCATGCTCGTATTCCTCGAGCACCACCACGCCCGCGCCCTCGCTCAACACGAAACCGTCGCGGTCCTTGTCCCACGGACGGCTCGCGGCTTCCGGGCTGTCGTTGCGCGTGGACAGCGCCTTGGCGTTGCCGAATCCGGCGACAGCGGTTGGCGTGACAGCGGCCTCGCCGCCGCCGGCGATCATGACGTCGGCATCGCCGTACTCTATCAGCCGTCCGGCATCGCCGATGCCATGAGTGGCGGTAGCGCAGGCGCTGACCATGGCGAGATTCGGACCCTTGAGGCCGTACATCACCGACAGATCGCCCGAGATCATATTGATGATGCTCATGGGGACGTAAAATGGCGATACCCGCCGCGAACCTTTTTCCTTGATGATCAGCGTGGTGTCCTCGATCGTGCCGACGCCGCCGATGCCGGAACCGATGTGCACGCCGATGCGCTCGGCGTTGGCTTCCGTCACCTCGATCCCGGAATCCTTGATCGCCTCGATGCCCGCCGCCATGCCGAGCTGGATGAAGCGGTCCATGCGGCGTGCTTCTTTCTCGGTCATGCCGAACTGAACGGGGTCGAAGTTCTTGACCTCGCCGGCAATCATCGAGGGATAACCGGTGGCATCGAAATGGGTAATGCGGGTAATACCGCTTTTACCGGCCAGAATGTTGCGCCAGTTTTCGGCGACACCGATGCCGAGGGGAGAAACGATACCGAGGCCGGTGATGACGACGCGTCGCTTGCTCAAAGACGAATCCCTCATTGTGGGCACGGCGTTTCCGCCGCGCTTATAAAACCGAGAGGCCGTCACCCCTTGCGGATGACGGCCCCTCCAGTTATTGACCCGGCTTTATCGTGCTTGAATGAAGGCAGGCTGCGACGGGTGTTACCGGGCATCCGTGACGGCACTGCCATGCCGGATCAATAACAAAATTCATTACGATTTTCGATTATTGCGGCGGCTTGACGGCTTTCTGGCATTCCGGGCCGGTGGAATAACAACCCACGGGCATAATTGGATTCGCGCCGCCGCAATAATCAGTAATCAGTTCAGACGGGAATTGACGTAATCAATAGCCTGCTGGACCGTGGTGATCTTTTCCGCCTGGTCGTCGGGAATTTCGCAGTCGAATTCCTCTTCCAGCGCCATCACCAGTTCCACAGTATCCAGGGAATCCGCGCCCAGATCATCCACAAAGGAAGCCCCGGGCTTGACCTCGCCTTCATTGACTCCCAGCTGCTCCACAACGATTTTCTTGACGCGCTCTTCTACACTGCTCATGGGTGATTTTCCCTCCAAAATTGATTTACTGCCCGCGTGCGGGCGCATAGTTAACACCATTTGCCTAAAATCGTCCAGCCAATCGACAAACGATGGTTTTCAGCGGGGATAGCGCCCAGTGCCCGAGGCGAATGCTCTTTCGGCAATGGGCGCAGGTAGCCGCAATGAGCCCTGTTTCCTTGGGCGCGACTGCCGGCGGCTACCCCGCCTAACTCATGTACATTCCGCCATTCACGTGCAAAGTCGTACCAGTAATATAACCGGCCTGTGGCGAGGCGAGGAACGCCACGGCCTGGGCGATCTCCTCGGCCCGGCCCAGCCGGCCCAGCGGAATCTGCTTGAGCAGCGCCTCCCTCTGCGCGTCGGGCAGGGCCCGAGTCATGTCGGTGTCGATGAAGCCCGGGGCCACGGCATTCACCGTGATATTGCGCGAACCCACCTCGCGCGCCAGCGCCTTGGTGAAGCCGATCAGGCCGGCTTTGGCGGCGGCGTAGTTGACCTGACCGGCGTTGCCCATCGCGCCCACCACCGAGCTGATGCTGATGATGCGTCCCCAGCGCGCCTTGGTCATGGCGCGCAGGCAGGCCTTGGTCATCCGGTAAACCGACTTGAGATTGGTATCGAGAATCGCGTCCCACTCCTCTTCGGTCATGCGCAGCAACAGGTTGTCGCGCGTGATGCCCGCATTGTTGACCAGAATGGTCGGTGTGGCGCTGGATTTTTCCAGTTCCGACAGAGCCGCGGCGATGGAGTCGGTGCTGTTCACGTCAAGCACGATCCCTCGCCCGGCAAGTTTGTTGTCCTTGAGATACTGGCCGATTTTTTCCGCGCCATCGTTCGATGTCGCTGTGCCAAACACCTGCGCTCCCTGCCGCCCCAGCTCGAGCGCGATCGCCTGCCCGATGCCGCGGCTGGCGCCCGTGACCAGGGCGATTTGGCCTTTCAGAATCATGCTGTTTTCCTTTTTGCTAATTTGTCAGCGTCGACAACGCCGTGCGCAGTGTCACCGGATCGTACACCGGCAGCGTCTCGAACGTCTTGACGATGCGCTTGTTGAGGCCCGCGAGCACCTTGCCCGGACCGCATTCTACCATCCGGTCCACGCCATCGGCGGCCATTTTCTGGATCAGCTCAACCCAGCGCACCGGCGATTCTATCTGGCGTACGAGCGCATTTCGAATCGCCTCCGGGTCGGATTCAACCCGCAGATGAACGTTGTGAATGACCGGCACGCGCGGCGAACGCACATTCACGGTCTTGATCCTTTCGGCCATGCGCAGCGCCGCCGGGTGCATGAGCCGGCTGTGCGCCGGCACGCTCATGGGCAGCACCACGGCACGCTTGGCGCCGGCCGCCTTGGACTGCTCCACGGCGCGGGCCACGGCCGCCGCGGCCCCGGCGATCACCACCTGATTCGGCGAATTGAAATTGACCGCGTCAAGAATCTCGCCCTGGGCTGCCTGCTCGCAAAGTTTTCGCACGGCATCGTCGTCCAGACCCAGAATCGCGGCGATGCCACCCTGTCCGATCGGCACTGCTTCTTGCATGAAGCGTGCGCGATCCGCGACCAGTTTCACGGCATCGGAAAAATCGAGCGCCTCGGCGCACACCAGCGCGGAATATTCGCCGAGGCTGTGGCCGGCCATCACCTGTGGCAGCGGACCTTTGCTCTCAAGCCACGCGCGCCAGGTGGCGATATCGGCGGTCAGCATTGCCGGCTGGGTTACCTCGGTTTGATTGAGTTTTTCTTCCGGTCCCTGCTCCACCACCTGCCAGAGGTCGTAGCCGAGCGCCTGCGAAGCTTCGCTGAAGGTTTGCCTGACGACGGGAAACTCGGCGGCCAGCGCGTTCATCATGCCGACCGAGTGCGAACCTTGTCCGGGAAAAACGAATCCAAGTTTCATTATGTTATTCTCAATAAGATTTTCTGAACCGCCAAAAATCTTGGCGTTCTTGGCGGTTGAAAATTAGTACTTCAGCAACACCGAGCCCCAGGTGAAACCGCCGCCGAAAGCCTCCATCAGTACGGTGTCGCCGGCCTTGATGCGCCCGTCGCGCACCGCCTCGTCGAAGGCCAGCGGGATAGAAGCCGCCGAGGTATTGCCATGACGTTCCACCGTCTGCACCACATGATCCATGGACATGCCAAGTTTCTTCGCGGTGGCCGCGATGATGCGGTGGTTGGCCTGATGCGGGACGAGCCACTGGATATCGGATTTCTTCATGTGATTCGCCGCCAGCGTTTCGTCCACAATGCGCCCGAGCGTGTTCACCGCCACTTTGAACACCTCGTTGCCTTCCATCTTCATATAAGCCGTGCCGTTGACGACCTTGTCATAGCCCCGAGAGATTCCGGCGGGAACGCTGAGCAGGTCCTTGTACTTGCCGTCGGCATGCAGATGCGTGGAAATGATGCCGGGGGTCTTCGATGCCGCGAGCACCACGGCGCCGGCACCGTCGCCAAACAATACACAGGTGGCACGGTCGGTCCAATCGGTGATGCGCGACAGGGTTTCGCTGCCCACGACCAGGGCGTGCCTGGCAGAACCGGTGCGGATGAATTTGTCCGCGATCCCCAGCGCGTACACGAAACCCGTGCATACCGCCTGGACATCAAACGCCGGGCAACCATGTATTTTCAGGCGGTCTTGAAGCAAACAGGCGGTGCTCGGAAATATCTGATCGGCCGTGGTGGTCGCCACGATGATAAGGTCGATGTCTTTGGTGCTGATGCCAGCCGCCTCGATGGCACGCCGCGCGGCCTGCTCGCCCATGGAGGCGCTGGTTTCGCCCGCGGCCGCGATGTGACGCTCGCGGATGCCGGTGCGCTCGACAATCCACTGATCCGTCGTCTCGACCATCTTCTCGAGATCGTGGTTGGTGAGCACCTTGGCCGGCAGGTAGCCGCCGGTTCCGATGATGCGCGAATGGATCATGCCCGCCGCCTCATGCCACTACACCCTTGGCCGCCATCGCGGTCAGTTCTCGCCCGATGCGCTCGGGCACATTGTGGCTTACCTCCGCCAGCGCTTCGAGAATGGCATGTTCGAAGGCCAGGATATCCGCTCCACCGTGGCTTTTGATCACGATCCCGTTCAGGCCGATGAAGGTGGCGCCGTTGTAACGGCGCGGGTCCACGCGCTTCTTGAAAGCGTGCAACACCGGGATCGCCACCAGGGCGGAAAGTCGCGTCAGGATGTTTCGCCGGAATTCCTGCTTCATGAAATGCGTGATCATGCGCGCCAGACCCTCGCTCGTCTTGAGCATCACGTTGCCGACAAAACCGTCACACACGATCACGTCCATGTCGCCCGTGTAGATTTCATCGCCCTCGACATAGCCGCAATAGTTCAACGAACTTGCGCGCAGCAATTCGTGGGTCTTTTTGACGATCTCGTTGCCCTTGATGTCTTCCGCGCCAATGTTGAGCAACGCGACACGCGGACGCGGATTGTCCTCGACAGCGCCGACCAGAATGGATCCCATGATGGCGAACTGCAGAAGTTGCTCCGGCGTGCAGTCCACGTTGGCGCCGAGGTCCAGCACATGCACGTGGTCATGCATCGTGGGCAGGATCGTGACGATCGCCGGACGGTCGATCCCGGGCAGGGTCTTGAGAACAAAACGCGCGGTCGCCATGAGTGCCCCGGTGTTGCCAGCGGAGACGGCGGCCTGGGCCGCGCCTTCCTTGACGAGGTTGATGGCCACGCGCATGGAGGAGTCTTTCTTGCCGCGCAGCGCCTGCGCCGGAGGTTCGTCCATGCCCACCACTTCCGAGGCATGATGGATGACGAGGCGCTCACCTTCGGCCGCGTGACGGTGCTTCAATTCAGCTTCGATGGCATCGCGCTGACCGACCAAGGTCAGCTTCAGCGTCGGCTCGTCGCGTAGTGTCTTGAGGGCGGCGGGCACGGTGACGCCGACACCGTGATCGCCCCCCATGGCGTCGAGGGCAATCGTGATCACGTTCTCAAGTCCCTGAACGGTTCCGGTTCAAACCGCCATTATTGATCCGGCATGAACCTTGTTGAAGGGAGAAATGCACGAAAAAATATTCTGGTGCTTTCATGGAATTATCAACATGCCGGATCAATAATGAAATTAATTTATGATTGCTCGAAAATTGAGGCGGCAAACGGCTCACCACGAAGCCCGATTACGGAATTCAGGTCAGCAACTTTTCGAACAGGTACCCGCCGCCTCAATTTTCCGGTTTGGTGTCCAGCACTTTACGGCCGCGATAATATCCGTCGGCAGTGACCTGATGCCGGCGATGCGTCTCGCCGCTCGTCTTGTCAACCGAAAGCGCCGACTTCGTCAGCTTGTCGTGCGAACGGCGCATGCCGCGGCGGGAAGGTGATACTCGGCTTTTCTGTACGGCCATGGTAAATCCTCGTCAGGTAAAATAACCGGCACTATCTCGTTTTCTTCAATTCGTCCAAAGCGGCAAAGGGATTTTTCTTTTTCCCCTCGGGGTTTCCGCCGCCGGCCGTCCTTTGCTTCACGTAAGTCCCGGCCGGACATTCACTCAACGCATGCGTTGGCACCATCGGCAACGCCAGCAGCAATTCATCTTCGACCAGCGCGCTCAACAGCAGCGGCTTGTCCACCACCAGAATGTCGGGCTCGTCGTCGAGCCTGTCACGCCGGTTTCCCGGCCGCATCAGCATCAACCAGGGTGCGGCCTCCACGTCCAGGTCCATGCCTTCGAGGCAACGCTGGCAGGTCATGTGCAATCGTACGCGCAGGTTGCCATGCATGAGAAAAACCTGCTCGCCCTCGCCGCGCTCGAAGAGCAGATCGACGTAGACATCTTCAGAGCCTTCCAGACACGTCTGCATCAGCCGCGGCATGCTCTTCAGCGGCAGCGTGCCGGTCAGGCGCGCGCCTCTCTCGGCCAGCTGGATCGGGTCTATGGTCGCCGGTAGATGACCGTGTGACTCTTTCCAGGATGGCGACATGATACCCTCTCTACGCCTTTTCCCCGCGGCGAAACCGGCGCCGGGCGGGTACTTGACCTCTCCCATCCGGGCGAAATCGACGGCAGCCGGCCGGATACAGGCGGCGCATCATATATTCGCGGCAAACTTGTGTCAAAATAGGGTTTTAGACGCGGCAAGCCGGGCGGTTGTGGTTGACACTGCCAGCCCCATTCCGTACAAAGAAGGCAGCATTCCCCGAGGGAGTGTCCGGGCCAGTTCAGCGGAGTTTTCAGCTTGATCAAAAAGATATTGGTTGCCAACCGCGGTGAAATCGCGGTACGCATAGTGCGCGCCTGCGCCGAAATGGGCATCAAATCAGTCGCCATCTATACCGATGCCGATCGGCATGCGTTGCACGTCAAAAAAGCCGACGAGGCCTACAACGTCGGCCCGGACCCGGTCGGCGGCTATCTCAATGCCCACCGCATCGTGAACCTGGCCGTAGCCACCGGCTGCGACGCGCTGCATCCCGGCTACGGCTTCCTGTCGGAAAACCCCCAACTCACCGAAGTCTGCATGCGGCGCGGGATCACCTACATCGGCCCGACCGTGGACGCCATCCGCCGCATGGGCGACAAGACCGCCGCGCGTGAAGCCATGATCGCCGCCGGCGTACCGGTGGTGCCCGGCAGCGAGGGTAATCTCAAAAACGTTGCCGAGGCGGTAAAGATCGCCAAAAAAATCGGTTACCCGGTGATGCTCAAGGCCACCTCGGGCGGCGGCGGGCGCGGCATCCGCCGCTGCAACAACGAAGACGAACTGAGCCGCGCCTATGAGCGCGTGGTGTCCGAGGCCACCAAGGCTTTCGGCAGCGCCGACGTATTCCTGGAAAAAGCCATCATCAACCCGCGCCACATCGAAGTGCAGGTGCTCGGCGACAAACACGGCAACATGATTCACCTGTTCGAGCGCGACTGCTCGATCCAGCGCCGCCACCAGAAACTGATCGAGATCGCACCCTCGCCCCAGGTCACCGAGGAGCAGCGCACCGCGGTGTGCGAACTGGGCGTGCGCGCCGCCCGCTGCGTCAACTACGAGAACGCCGGCACTGTCGAATTCCTGTTTGACCAGGAAGGCCGGTTCTATTTCATGGAGATGAACACGCGCCTGCAGGTGGAACACACTGTGACGGAACAGATCACCGGCGTGGACATCGTCCAGGAACAGATCCGTATCGCCGAAGGCCAGCCCATGTCCTACCGGCAGGAGGACATCCAGCGCCGCGGCTACGCGATTCAATTTCGTATCAATGCCGAAGACCCGAAAAACGATTTCCTGCCGAGCTACGGGCGCATCACTCGTTACTATTCGCCCGGCGGCCCGGGCGTGCGCACCGACGCTGCGATTTACACCGGCTATGAATTTCCGCGGCATTACGATTCCATGTGCGCCAAACTCACGGTCTGGGCGCTCACCTGGGAGAAGGCCCTGGCGCGCGCGCGGCGCGCGCTGCTCGACATGGGCGTGCACGGCGTTAAAACCACCAAGCCGTTTTATCTGGAAATTCTCGCCACGCCGGAATTCCGGGCGGGAAAATTCGACACCGGATTCATCGAAAAACACCCGGAACTGTTAAACTATTCCGTCCGTCGTCCGCCCGCCGACCTGGCCGTGGCCATAGCCGCGGCGATCGCGGCACATCACGGTCTGTAGGAGACAAAAGGCAACCATGGCGTCCTCATCCAAGAAAGTTCTGGTCACCGAAGTGGTGTTGCGCGACGCACACCAGTCGCTGCTCGCCACGCGCATGCGCACCGAGGACATGCTGCCGATCTGCGAGAAGCTCGACAGGGCCGGTTACTGGTCGCTCGAGGCCTGGGGCGGTGCCACCTTCGATTCCTGCCTGCGCTTCCTCAAGGAAGACCCGTGGGAGCGACTGCGCAAGCTGAAAAAAGCGCTACCCAAGACGCCAATCCAGATGCTGCTGCGCGGCCAAAACCTGCTCGGTTACCGCCACTACTCCGACGACGTGGTCGAAGCGTTCGTGAAAAAATCGGCCGAATGTGGCGTGGACGTGTTCCGCATCTTCGACGCCATGAACGATATGCGCAATATCACGGTATCGGTCAAGGCCGTGCTCAAGGCCGGCAAGCACGCCCAGGGCGCGATCTGCTACACCACCAGCCCGGTGCATACCACCGAACATTTCGTCGAGATGGCGCGGGAGATGGAGAAAATGGGCTGCCAGTCCATCGCCATCAAGGACATGGCCGGCCTGATCACACCGGCACGCACGGTCGAAATTTTTTCGGCGCTGTCCAAGGCGGTCAAGGTGCCGCTCGCGTTCCACTCGCACACCACCGTCGGCATGGCCAACATCAGCATGTACCTCGCGGTCGAGAACGGCGCGACCCACGTGGACACGGCGATCTCGTCCCTCTCCTGGGGCACCAGTCACTCGCCGACGGAAAGCATGGTGGTGGCTTTTCAGGGAACGCCCCACGACACGGGATTGAAGCTGGAACTGTTGCAGGAAATCGGATTTTATTTCCGCGAGGTGCGCAAAAAGTATCACCAGTTTGAAAGCGAATACGCCGAAATCGATACCCGCGTGATGATCAACCAGGTGCCGGGCGGCATGATCTCAAACCTGTCGAACCAGCTCAAGGAACAGGGCGCGTTGAATCGCATGAACGAGGTGCTCGCTGAGATTCCGCGCGTCCGCGAGGATCTCGGCTTCCCGCCGCTGGTCACGCCCACGTCACAGATCGTCGGCACTCAGGCCGTGCTCAACGTCCTCACCGGCAAGCGCTACAAAAGCATCACCAACGAGGTGAAGCTCTACCTCCAGGGCCGTTACGGCAAGGCGCCGGGCAAGATCAACGACACCGTGCGCAACATGGCGATCGGCAGCGATGAGGTCATCACCTGCCGTCCGGCGGACAAGCTCAAGCCCGAAATGCATCGGCTGCGCGATGAAATCGGCGAGCTCGCCAAGAGCGAGGAAGACGTGCTGACCTTCGCCATGTTCCCCGAGATCGGACGCAAGTTCCTCGAAGAGCGCGCGGCCGGCACGCTCAAACCGGAGGAACTCAAGCCGCCGAAATCCGCCGAGGCCGCCGGTCTGCCCGCCTACGCGCCGACGGATTTCAACATCACGATGCACGGCGAGACCTATCACATTCGCGTCACCGGCGCCGGTCACAAGAGCGAAGAGCAACGCCCGTTCTTCGTGGCGGTGGACGGCGTGCCGGAACAGATTCTCATCGAGACGCTCACCGAGACCGTGCCGACCGAGGCCGGCATGGTCGACACGCGTCGCGCGTCGCGCGGTTCGAAGCGTCCGAAAGCATCCAGGGAAGGTCATGTCACCAGTTCCATGCCCGGCACCATTGTGGACATCCTGGTCAAGGCCGGCGCCAAGGTGAAGGCCGGCGACCCGGTCCTGGTGATCGAGGCGATGAAAATGGAAAACGAAGTGCCGGCACCGGTCGCGGGCACGATCAAGGCCGTGAATGTCGCCAAGGGCGACAGCGTCAACCCCGACGAGGCGTTAGTTGAAATTGAATAAAAATTTTCACCGCAAAGACGCAAAGGTAAATCTAAAATAGAACTAAAACCGGTTTTATTTTTTTAATGCCTTCCGTTGCGCCTTTGCGGTGAATGAGTTCTTATGAAACTTATCCTTGCTTCATCCTCGCCTTATCGCCGCGAACTGCTGGAGCGCCTGAAGATTCCCTTCGAGGTCATCGCGCCCGACGTGGACGAAGCGCCACGCCCCGGCGAAACACCCTCGGCCATGGTCGAGCGCCTGTCCATCGACAAGGCGAGGAAGATCGCGGACGGGAAATCCGGCGCACTCGTGATCGGCTCGGATCAGGTTGCCGTGTACAACGGCGCGATCGTGGGCAAGCCGCACAGCCATGACAAGGCGGTGGAACAGCTGCGTTCCGCTTCAGGCAGGGCCGTCACGCTTTACACAGGGCTGGCACTCGTCAACGCCGACACCCGGCGTGTCCAGATCGAAGTCATCCCCTATCGCGTGACCTTCCGTATGCTCAGCGACGCGCAGATCGAATCTTATCTGCGCAAGGAACAACCCTACTCCTGCGCCGGTAGCGTCAGATCGGAAGGACTGGGGATTGCGTTGCTGGAAAAATTTGAAGGCGACGATCCGAACACCCTGATCGGATTGCCGCTCATCCGTCTGGTGCGGATGCTCGAAAACGAAGGCGTGAAAATTATATAAGAAATTTCACCGCAAAGAGCGCAAAGGTAAATTCAAAAATAAAATCAAAAACAGTTTTTATTCTTGAATGCCTTTCTTTGCGCTCTTTGCGTCTTTGCGGTGAATTAAATTATTTCAGTAGCGGCGCGCGGCCGAGAATTTCCGCGCCCAGCGTCTGCGCCATGGTCGTGCCGATTCGCCGGGCAAAACGGTCGAACACGTTCTCACGGAACGTGTAGTCGACAATCTCTTCCGCGCCGATCACCTCGCGCGCCACGTAACTGGCACTACCCAACTCATCCACGAGTCCCAGCTTGATCGCGTCGTCACCGGTCCAGAACAGACCGGAATACATGTCCTGGGTCTCCTTCAACGATTTGCCACGACCCTGGCGCACCGTGTCGATGAACTGCCGGTGTATCTGGTCGAGCAGTTCCTGCGCGTGTTTTGCCTCGGCCGGTTTGACGGGTCCGAACGGATCGAGAAAGCCCTTGTGCTCGCCCGAGGTCATGAGACGGCGCTCGACGCCGAGTTTTTTCATCGTGTCCACGAAACCGAAACCGTTCATCAGCACACCGATCGAGCCGACGATGCTCG